>CAZORB010000016.1:0-44522 GCA_964581825.1 uncultured Bordetella sp. | reverse complement strand
GTGCTGATCGAGCACGACATGGGCGTGGTCATGGATATCTCCGACCGGGTGGTCGTGCTCGACTACGGTAAGAAGATCGGCGACGGCACGCCCGATGAAGTCCGCAGCAACCAGGACGTGATCGACGCGTACCTGGGCGTTGCGCACTAGGCGCAGGAGGCCTCCGAATGGGATTTTTCATCGAAGTGGTACTGGGCGGCCTGATGGCGGGCGTGCTCTATTCGCTGGTGGCGCTGGGTTTTGTGCTGATCTTCAAAGCCTCGGGCGTATTCAATTTTGCGCAGGGCGCCATGGTGCTGTTTGCGGCGCTCGCGATGGCGCGGCTCGCCGAATGGTTGCCAGGCCTGCTGGGTTTCGAGAGCCTGCTACTCGCCAATCTTCTCGCCTTCGTACTGGCCGCGCTCATCATGGTGGTGGTCGCCCAGGGCATCGAACGGCTG
The DNA here is from genome assembly GCA_964581825.1 of uncultured Bordetella sp. Taxonomy (GTDB): domain Bacteria; phylum Pseudomonadota; class Gammaproteobacteria; order Burkholderiales; family Burkholderiaceae_E; genus SYIM01. The sequence continues at coordinate 44,082 of CAZORB010000016.1, read as the reverse complement.
GTGCTTCGGCCGCTGGTGAACCAGGAAGGGGTCACGCTGCTCATGGCCACGCTGGGGGTCACCTACTTTCTCGACGGGTTCGGCCAAACCATCTGGGGCTCGGACATCTACGAGATCAATCTGGGTCTGTCCAAAGACCCGCTGCTGGTGCTTGGCAATATCTTCGAGGGCGGCATCCTGCTCAATCGCGACGACATCGCCGCGGCCCTGATTGCCGTCGCGCTGGTGCTGGTGCTGGCACTCTTTTTTCAGAAAACAGCCACCGGGCGTGCGCTTCGCGCCGTCGCCGACGACCACCAGGCTGCGCAGTCGATCGGCATTCCGCTTAACCGGATCTGGGTCATTGTGTGGGCGGTCGCGGGCTTTACCGCACTGGTGGCCGGCATGGTCTGGGGCAGCAAGCTCGGTGTGCAGTTCTCACTTGCCATCCTGGCGCTCAAGGCGCTACCGGTGGTGATCGTGGGTGGCTTTACCTCGGTACCGGGCGCCATCGTGGGGGGGCTTCTCATTGGACTGGGCGAAAAACTCGCCGAGGTCTACCTGGGCCCGATCATCGGTGGCGGGCTCGAAAACTGGTTTGCGTACGCGGTTGCGCTCACTGTCCTGCTGGTACGGCCACAGGGGCTGTTCGGCGAACGCATCATCGATCGCGTGTAATCAAGAGGCCCTGACGATGCTCTACCGCGAAAACGGCCAGTTCAAAACGCGCTACAGCGCAGATCAGCAGATCTTTCCGATCGTCCAAGACCGGTGGCTGGTGCTGGCACTGATCGCATTCGCGTTCATCGGCGTACCGATGCTCGCAAGCGAGTACACCTTTCGGGCCATCCTGATTCCGTTCGTCATCCTGTCGCTGGCCGCGCTCGGCCTCAATTTGTTGGTGGGGTACTGCGGGCAAATCTCGCTCGGGTCGGGCGCCTTTATGGCAGTAGGCGCTTACATTGCCTATAACGCCTACACCCGAATTCCTGGCATGCCGGTTATTGGCGCCTTCCTGATCGGCGGCCTTGCGGCGATGCTGGTGGGCATCGTGTTCGGTATTCCCAGCCTTCGAATCCGCGGGCTGTATCTGGCGGTGGCCACGCTCGCCGCACAGTTCTTTTCAGACTGGGTATTTGCCCGTATCGCCTGGTTCACCAACTACTCGGCCTCCGGGTCGGTGTCGGTGCCCACACTCTCGGTAGCGGGCATCACGCTGGATACCCCGCAATCAAAGTATCTGTTCTGCCTCACCATCGTCACCGTGATGGCACTGGCGGCAAAAAACATTGTGCGCGGCCACTATGGCCGGTCCTGGATGGCAATTCGAGATATGGACGTCGCCGCCACGGTGATTGGCATCCGACCCATGGTCGCCAAGCTATCGGCCTTTGCGGTCAGTTCGTTTGTGATTGGCGTGGCCGGCGCCATGTGGGCCTTCATTCACCTGGGCTCCTGGGAGCCACTCGCCTTCGATGTCAACCGCTCGCTCAACCTGCTCTTTATGATCATCATCGGCGGCATGGGCTCGATCATGGGCAGCTTTTTTGGCGCGGCCTTCATCGTGGTGCTGCCGATCATGCTCAATCAGGTGCCCGCCTGGCTGGGAGTACCCATCTCCACAGCCTTGGCCTCGCACCTCGAATTCATGATTTTTGGCGCGCTCATTGTGTTTTTCCTGATCGTGGAGCCGCATGGCCTCGCGCGGCTATGGTCAATCGGTAAGGAAAAACTTCGGTTGTGGCCATTTCCTCACTAAGCGTTCTGAGCGCGCTGCTGCGGCGAGCCGGCAGCAGCGTCTGATGACTGGCTGGTAGGCTCGAACATTGATGTAATAACAAGGAGGTTTCGATGAGACAGATCAAAGCGGCCCGCATTCTGGCCGCCACCGCGCTGGCAGCCGGTCTGGTGGCGCTTGCCCCCACAACCGCGCAAGCGCAGGCTAAAGGCACTCCGGCGGCATCAGCCGCTAAAGAGCAGTTCTTCCCGCTGCTCGTCTATCGCACCGGGCCCTACGCGCCCAACGGCGTCCCCTTTGCCAACGGTATGGCCGACTACTACAAGATGCTGAACGCCCGCGATGGCGGCATCGGCGGCATACGGCTCACGATGGAAGAGTGCGAAACCGGCTACGCCACCGACCGCGGCGTCGAGTGCTATGAGCGCTTGAAGGGCAAGGGCCCCACGGGCGCAACAGCGGTTCACCCGTTGTCCACCGGCATCACCTTTGCGCTCACCGACAAGGTGCCCACCGACAAGATTCCGCTGATCACCGCCGGCTACGGCCGCTCCGAGTCGGCCAACGGTGAAGTATTCAAGTGGAACTTCATCCTGGGCGGCAGCTACTGGGTGGCGGCCGACATCCTGGTGCAGCACATTGGTTCGCTCGAGGGCGGTCTTGACCGGCTGAAGGGCAAGAAGATCGCGCTGGTGTATCACGATTCGCCGTTCGGTAAAGAGCCGATCCCGCTGCTGCAGGAACGCGCCAAGATGCACGGGTATCAGCTGATCCTGATTCCGGTCACGCATCCCGGTGTTGAGCAGAAAGCGGCCTGGCTGCAGGTTCGTCGTGATCGCCCCGATTACGTGTTTCTGTGGGGCTGGGGCGTGATGAACTCCACCGCGGTCAAAGAGGCGATTGCCACCGGTTATCCGCGCGAGAAGATGTACGGTGTCTGGTGGTCGGGCGCTGAGCCCGATATCGTGCCCACAGGCGATGGTGGCAAGGGCTATAACGCGCTGACCTTCATGGCGCCCGCAGGCACCAGCCGGGTCCATCAGGACATCTTCCGGCATCTGCACGACAAGGGCCAGGGTTCGGGTCCGCGCGATGAAGTCGGGCAGGTGCTCTACAACCGTGGTTTGACCGCTGCGGCAGTCACAGCGGAAGCGGTCCGCGTCGCACAGGAGCGCTACGGCAAGCGGTCGCTGACCGGCGAAGAAGTACGCTGGGGCTTCGAGAACCTCAACATTGACGCCGCTCGTATCAAGCAGATCGGGCTTGAAGGCCTGATGCAGCCGATCAGCACCAGCTGCCGCGATCACATGGGTGGCAACAGCGCGCAAATCCACACCTGGGACGGCAAGAAGTGGAATGTCGCACCCAAGGTGTATGAGGCCGATATGCAAATCCTCAAGCCGATGCAGGATGCCTATGCAGCGCGGTACGCGGCAGAAAAGAAGATTCAGCCGCGTGACTGCGCGAAAGAGGCTTCAAACTGATCGGTCAGACCCTGCCGCCGCATGTCACATCCGGCGGCCTATCGGGCTCGTCGCGCCCCGCGCGCGGCGGCCCGCTCGTCGCGACAGCCCCCCGGCTGCCGCGGCGCGCTGACCCGGACCGGGCGAGCCCGGTCCCGCTCAGCGTTCATCCCGGGAGACAGTCGTGAGCAGTCCCTTGCTGGTCGTCAACGGCATCGAGGTCATTTACAACCACGTGATCCTGGTGCTCAAAGGCGTGTCGCTTCAGGTGCCAGAGGGCGGCGTCGTGGCGCTTCTGGGCGGTAACGGCGCAGGTAAAACCACCACGCTGCGCGCGATCTCCAATCTTCTGAAAGGCGAGCGCGGTGAGGTCACCAAGGGTTCAATCAGCTATCGCGACGAGCCGATTGCCCATCTGACGCCCGCCGATCTGGTCAAGCGCGGCGTCATTCAGGTGATGGAAGGCCGGCGCTGCTTTGGCCATTTGACCGTCGAAGAAAATCTGCTCACCGGCACCTATACGCGCAGTCTGTCGCGGGCCGAGTCGGCTGCGGCACTCGAGCGGGTGTATCACTATTTTCCGAGGCTCAAAACCCGGCGCAGTTCGCAGGCAGGCTACACCTCGGGCGGCGAACAGCAGATGACGGCGGTCGGGCGCGCACTCATGGCCAATCCCAAAATGATTCTGCTCGATGAGCCCTCAATGGGGCTTGCGCCGCAGATCGTCGCCGAGATCTTTGCGATCGTGCGCGATTTGAATCAGAAAGAAAAAGTAAGCTTTCTGCTCGCCGAACAGAACACCAACGTCGCGCTCAAAAACTCCGACTACGGCTACATCCTGGAAAACGGCCGTATCGTCATGGACGGCCCGGCCAAAGATCTCGCCGAGAACGAAGACGTCAAAGAATTCTATTTGGGAGTGGCCAAGGAAGGCCGTAAATCCTTCCGCGACATCAAGTCCTATCGGCGACGCAAGCGCTGGCTTTAAGCGACTGCCTTTCCACGAGCGAAGAATCCGTGATGAACGATGCGAACCGCAAGCACTATGACGACCTCGAGACGCGCGCGCCCGAGGCCCGCGAAGGGGCGCTGTTCGCCCGGCTGCCCGGCCTGATCGCGCATGCGAAGGCTCATGCGCCCGGCTGGGCCGAGCGCCTTCAGGCAGTCGAGCCCGCAGCGATCACTTCGCGCAAAGCGCTCGCCAACATCCCAGTGCTTCGCAAAACTGAGCTCAAAGACCTGCAGACGGCTCGGCCACCTTTTGGGGGGCTGATCACCGCCGAGCCGGGAAAAATGGGGCGGCTCTACATGTCACCCGGACCGATATTCGATCCGGAAGGCGCCCGCCCTGACCCCTGGCGCGCGGCACGCGCGCTATGGGCCGCCGGCATCCGACCCGGTCAGGTCATTCAGAACTGCTTCGGATATCACCTGACGCCGGGCGCCTGGATGGTCGATGGCGCGGCGCGACATATTGGCTGCGCGGTGATTCCGGCGGGAACCGGACAGACCGAGCAGCAGCTTGAAATCATTCGCACGCTCGCGCCCGATGCGTATGTGGGAACCCCATCGTTTCTGCGCATTCTGGTCGAAAAGGCCCGGGAAACCGGCGCCGACATCTCGCGTCTGAAGCGCGCGCTGGTCGCTGCCGAAGCCCTGCCGTCCAGTCTGCGCGCCTGGTTGCGCGAACAGGGCGTGGCCACTGTGCTTCAGTGGTATGGCACTGCCGACATTGGCCTGATCGCTTATGAGTCCGAGGCCCTCGAGGGCATGATCCTCGACGAAGAGCTGCTGCTTGAAATCGTGCGCCCGGGAACCGACGAGCCCGTTGCCGATGGCGAAGTGGGCGAGGTGGTCGTCACCAGCTTCAACCCCGACTATCCGATGATCCGGTTCGGCACAGGCGATCTCTCTGCTGTGCTGGCAGGCGCCTCGCCCTGCGGCCGCACCAATGTCAGGATCCGCGGCTGGCTGGGGCGCGCCGACCAGACCACCAAGGTGCGCGGCCTCTTCGTGCATCCAGGACAGATTGCGCAAATCGTTCGCAGACACCCTGAAATCGCACGCGCACGACTGGTGGTCGAAGGCGAAATGGCCAACGATCGAATGACGCTACGCTGCGAGCTCGCAGCCGGGGCTGGCGCGCTCAGCCAGGCGCTGGCCGAGTCAATTGGCGCATCGATCCGCGAGGTCACTAAGCTTCGGGGCGAGGTGCAGGCGGTGGCGCCAGGTTCACTGCCCAACGATGGCAAGGTGATAGAAGACGCACGCAAGATCGACTGACGCGAGCCCTCGCCACCGCGCCTCAGCCCGAAGGCGCGCGCTGCGAAACCCCGCAGCCAATCAACCGGCCCGCCAACGCGGTACCATGCACGCGCATGGCGCGCCGGGCGGGTCCGGCCACGGAGCTTCTGATGGAAATCTTCGACTACGACAATATTCTGCTGCTGCCTCGCCGCTGCGTGGTGGAAAGCCGCCTCGAGTGTGATCCGTCCATTGAATTGGGCGGACGTCGTTTTCGCATCCCGGTGGTGCCCGCCAATATGAAAACGGTGGTGAACGACGCGATTTGCGAAAAGCTTGCGCGCGAGGGTTACTTCTACATTCAGCATCGCTTCGATATCGATAGCGTTGCCTTCGCGCGCGCGATGCGCGAGAAGGGGCTGTTCGTGTCGTTATCGGTGGGTGTCAAGCAAGCCGACCGCGACGTCGTCACGCAGCTCGCGCGCGAGGGGCTGGGTGCCGATTACCTCACCATCGACATCGCGCACGGCCATGCTGAATCAGTCCGTCAGATGATCGGTCATATCCGCGAACACCTGCCAAGCGCCTTCGTCATCGCCGGCAATGTGGGCACACCCGAGGGCGTGATTGACCTGGAAAACTGGGGCGCTGATGCCACCAAAGTGGGCGTCGGTCCGGGCAAGGTCTGCATCACACGCATGAAAACCGGCTTTGGCACCGGCGGCTGGCAACTGTCAGCACTCAAGTGGTGTGCGCGGGTGGCCACTCGTCCGATTATTGCCGACGGCGGTATTCGTGAACACGGCGATATCGCCAAGTCGGTACGCTTTGGCGCCACGATGGTCATGATCGGATCAATGTTCGCGGGCCACGAGGAGTCGCCGGGCACCACGGTGGAAGTCGACGGCAAGCTTTACAAGGAATACTACGGTTCAGCCTCGGAGTTCAATAAAGGCCACCGAAGCTTTGTCGAAGGCAAGCGAATTCTCGAGCCGATCAAGGGACAGCTGAGCGACACGCTTCGCGAGATGGAGGAAGACCTGCAGAGCTCCATCTCGTATGCGGGCGGACGCAGGCTCGCCGATCTGCGGCGCGTGAACTACGTGATTCTCGGCCACGACAACGATACGTCGTATCTGATGTAAGCGGGGCTAGGGCGCGCGCTGATCGCCCGCGCCGATGTCGCGCTGCATGATGACGGTGTCGAGCCAGCGGTCGAACTTCCAGCCACTTGCGCGAAGCAGTCCGGCAAAACGAAAGCCGCAGGCCGCATGCAGCCCGATCGAGCCGGTATTGGCGCTGTCGCCAATCACCGCAATCATTTGACGCACGCCGCGCGTAGTAGCCTGGGCGATCAGATCCGTGAGCAATGCGCGGCCAACACCTTGGCCCTGCAGGCCCGCGCGCACATAGACTGAGTTCTCGACGCTGAAGCGGTAGGCTGGACGCATCCGAAAAAAGTTGAAATAGGCAAAGCCCGCGACGCGGCCGTCGAGCTCGGCCACCCGATGCGCAAAACCGTTTGCCAGCACATCGGCACGGCGACGCGCGATTTCGTCGATCGACGGCGCATCAAGTTCGAACGACCCGGTGCCGTGTCGTACGTGGTGCGCATAGATCTCGTGAATCGCATCGAGATCGGCATCGGTGGTGTTTCGGATCAGGGGGCGCAGTGCCGGTTCAGACATTGAACAACCTTCCTTCGCGGCGATCGAGCGCTCGCTGCGCGAGAAGCTCGCCGACCGCCCAGTTAAATGCCTCGTCAATCGACATGCCGAGCTGCGCAGCCGCGCAACGCAGCACCGATGCACCGGCCACACGGCGGGCAAGCGCGGTCTCTTCGATCGACTCCAGGTCGAGCATCAGGTATTTGATCATTACCTTCATGGCATAGCGCGCGTTTCGAACCGGGTCGGCACGCAGCGACGCGAGCCGTGCCCGCGCCGACTCAATCACCGGCAAAGGCTCGGAAAAAGCGGGCCCATGACCCGGCAGCACCCAATCAACGTCGAGTGATGCGATGAGCTCAAGCATGGCCTCCTGCTCGGCAAAGCCCGACGCGCCGTAGAGCTCGGGAAAGATCACACCGAAGCCGTTCTGCCACAGCACATCGGCCGAGGCGAGCAGACGATGCTCGGGGCAATGCAAGACGACGCTCTTCGGATCATGGCCCGGCGCAGCATGCACCTGCCAGAGGGCGCCACCGAGCGTAAGCGGTTTGCCCGGCTCGAGCACACCGGTGGCCTCAAACCGCGCGCAGCGCTGCGCGGTACCGTCGTAGCTGAGCGCCTCGGTATCCCATCGCCGGACGTCTTCCGCGCTTGCAACCGGCACAACAATCTCGCAGTCAAAGCGCGCGGCGAGCGCCGCATTGCCGCCGCAGTGATCGGAGTGCAGGTGGGTGTTGAGGATGCGCGTGAGCGTTCGCGCGCCCAGCTGTTCGAGCGCCTGCTCGACCAGGGCCACCACGAGCTCGGCATGCTTGACGTAACCGGTATCGATCAGCGTTGCGCCGCCATCGCGCTCTGCGATCAGCACCATGTTCGACGAGAGCCAGTCGCGCTCAATGAACCGGATACCGGCAGGCAGTCGCATCGTGAAATCAGCGCGATGACGCATGGGCGCGAATCAGCTGGCGCGCCCGAAACGTGCCCACCTTCGAGGCGAGCGCGGTCTCGAGATCGATCTCGAACTGTTGTGCCAGAGTCGACCAGACCGCCATACGCTCGGCGTCATCGAGCAACATCCAGGCCTCGATCTGTTCAACCGTGCGGGTGCAGCCGACACAGCGACGCGAGTCAGGGTCGAGCTTGCACACGGAGATGCAGGGGGAAGGAACCACAGCTTCGTTCATCAGCGTCCGAACCTTTCAACCCAGTGTTTCAACGATCGGCGATTCATGTTGGTTGTACCTCGGCCGGTGCGCGTCGCGCGGCAAGCGCTGCCCCAACCCGCGATGAATAGCGTCGGCCAATCTGCTCGGAGATCCAGCTGCCAGCCTCAACGAGTGCGTCCAGATTGAGGCCGGTTTCGATACCCAGTCCCTGAAACAGCCAGACCAGATCTTCGGTGGCGACATTGCCGGTTGCACCCTTGGCGTAGGGGCAGCCGCCGAGCCCCGCGATGGCGCTGTCAAAACGATGAACGCCTACCTCGAGACAGCCGTAGACATTGGCAACGGCCTGGCCGTAGGTGTCATGGAAGTGGCCCGACAGCTTCGCGAGCGGCACTTCGCGTGCGGCCGCTTCAAATACTTTTTTCACGTGTCCGACGGTGGCCACCCCGATCGTATCGGCGATACCGATTTCGTCGCAGCCCAGGTCGCGCGTGCGTCGCACCAGATCGATGACAGAGTCGATGGGGACCTCGCCCTGGTAGGGGCAGCCGAACGCGACCGAAATGGCAGCACGCAACCGAATGCCATGGGCGCGGGCCTGCTCGGCCACCGGTCGGAACCGCTCAATGCTTTCCGCCACCGAGCAGTTGGTGTTGCGCATCGAAAACGCCTCGCTGGCCGCGCCAAAGATCACCACCTCGTCAACGCCGCTCGCGAGCGCCGCTTCAAACCCCTTCATGTTGGGTGTGAGCGCCGAGAGCGTGAGGCCCGCACGGCGCGGCAACCGCGCCAAAACCTCTGCAGCGTCAGCCATTTGCGGCACCCACTTTGGCGACACGAATGAGGTGACCTCAAGCTGTGAAACGCCGGCCGCCAGCAGCCGCTCGCATAACGACACCTTGATGTCGGTGGCAACTGGCTGCTTCTCGTTTTGCAGTCCGTCACGCGGACCGACTTCGGTGATCAGAACGCTGGCGGGAAGGGTGTTTGACATCGGTGATACGCCCTGAGATGGATTCATCAATACGCGCGACCGCGATCGACCAGACCGCTGGGGCTCTGGCCTGCGCGAAGCTGCAGCACCCGGTCCGCGACCTGTCGCGCCGACTCGGCAATGACCGTGATGGCCGCCACATGCGGCGTGATTCGTACCGAAGGATGCCGCCACAGCGGATGCTCGGGCGGCAGGGGCTCGGTGCGAAACACATCGAGCGACGCGCCAGCGAGTTGCCCGGAGTCGAGCGCCGCGAGCAGTGCCTCCTCGACCACCAATTCGCCGCGCGCGACGTTGATCAGCCAGGCGCCACGGGGCAGGCATGCAAGACGCGTGGCATCGAACAGATCGCGGGTGGCCGGCGTGAGCGGCGCTGCGATCACCAGCATGTCGCAGCCGGCAAGAAACTGCTCGAGGCCGTGGGAGTCATCAAAGCACGTGATGCCCTCGAGCGCGCGCGCCGAGCGGGCATAGCCGCGCACCGAAAACCCCAGCGACGCGAGCGCACGGGCAATGGGCTCACCCATCTTGCCCAATCCGAAGACACCGACCGTGCAGCGGGCGGGGCTCAGGTAAGGCCATTCGCGCCACTGCGCCTGCCGTTGCTGCGCCTCGTAGCGGTCGTAGCGATAGTGGCGTCGCAGCACCTCATGTACGCAGTAAGCGGCCATCTGCTCAGCCATGCCACCGTCTTCGATTCGAAACACGGGAAGCCCGGCAGGCAGACTGGCATCGGCAAGCAGCCAGTCGACGCCGGCACCGGCTGCAAAGACCGCCGAGAGCTTGCGCTGACGCGAAAAGAATCCGGGCTGAGGGCGCCACAGCACGGCATAGTCTGCGGCGGGCGCATCGAGCGCGTCATCGACTATCAGCGCCTGGGGCAAAGCCTGCTGGAGGTTGCTCCGCCACTGGGAGGCCGCTTCGGCGCTTCGCAACCCCAACACAATCGACACCTGGCCGTTGCGATCCATCATTGTCCTCCGGTGGTCTGGAGCGGTTCGATGGCCAGGAGCGCATGACCCTCCTGAACCTGTGAGCCCGCCGGATGAAGAATTGCAGTAACCCGACCGGCTTGGGGCGCCGTCATTACATGCTCCATTTTCATGGCTTCGAGCACTGCAAGCGGTTGGCCACGCTCAACCTGATCCCCCACTGCGACCATCAGCGCCACCACCTTGCCAGGCATGGGTGCGGCAAGGCTGCCGGCATCGGCCTGGGCCTCATCGGGGTTCTCGCCGAACGGCACGACGGCGATACGCCTCAGGCATCCCGGCTCGAACAGCAAAATATTGTCGCCATCAATGACCGCGCCCAGTCTGAGCGCACTCGATCCGACGAGGGCACTGAACTGGCCATTGGCCGCATCGAGCCTGGGCTCGGCCACGCACACCACGTCGGTGCCTGCGAACACGGTGAGCCCCAAGCCCGAGCGCGCGGGTTCGATGCGCACGTCACAGCGTTCACCCTCAGCGGCGAGCTTCAGCCATTGCGCGCCCTGGCCGTGCATGCGCCACGCATCGGTAACTGACCAAGGGTCGGTCCAGCCCGCCGCCTTGCGCGGCACGCTCGCAGCCTGATGCGCAAGCCAGGCGCTGGCTGCGAGCGCCCAGTGAGCGGGCGTCAACGAGGCAGGTTCGGGTAGCAGCAGCGCGCGGTCGCGCTCAATCAGTCCGGTATCGAGATCAGCCGATGCAAAGGCTGGCGCATGCATCAGCCGAAACAGAAACTCAGCGTTGGTAGAGACGCCCGCAATGCGAACCTGCGACAGCGCATGCGCCATCCGTGCGCGCGCCTGATCACGGTCTGGTCCCCAGGTGATCAGTTTGGCGATCATCGGGTCGTAGTGCGGCGTGATCGTATCGCCTGCGCGAACCCCGCTATCGATGCGGATCGACGCGGGATCGCCAACGCCGATGCCAGGTGTCCCCACCGAAAAGCCGATGGCAGGCGGCAGATGCAGCGCACGCAGCTGACCGGTGGAGGGCAGAAAGCCCCGCTCGGGATTTTCCGCATAGAGCCGAACTTCAATCGCATGACCGCGACGCTCGAGCTGTGACTGCGCCAGCGGCAGCGGCTCGCCTGCGGCCACCCGCAGCTGCCACTCGACCAGATCCAGACCGGTAATCATCTCGGTGACGGGATGCTCGACCTGCAGCCGGGTATTCATTTCCATGAAGTAGAAGCGGCCGTCCTGCTCAGCAATGAATTCGACCGTTCCCGCGCCCTCGTACCCCACCGCCCGCGCGGCGGCAATGGCCGCTTCACCCATCTGCGTGCGCTGTGCATCCGATAGCCCTGGAGCGGGCGCCTCTTCAACCACTTTCTGATGACGGCGCTGCACCGAGCAGTCGCGCTCGAACAGATGGAGCGCCTGCCCATGCCGATCGGCAAACACCTGTACCTCGATATGGCGGGGACGCCGCAGATAGCGCTCGACCAGCACCTGATCGGAGCCGAAGGCCGACAAGGCCTCGCGCCGGCATGACGCCAGCGCCGATTCGAAATCAGCGCTCTGCTCAACGATGCGCATGCCCTTGCCGCCGCCACCGGCGCTCGCCTTGATGATGACGGGATAGCCGATCGCATCAGCCTGACCGCGCAGATAGTCGGCCTCCTGGCGATCGCCGTGATAACCGGGAACCAGCGGCACGCCCGCCCGCTCCATCAGCGCCTTGGCCGCTGATTTGCTGCCCATGGCCCGGATTGCTTCGGGCGGCGGGCCAATGAAGACCAGCCCCGCCTCGCGTACCGCGCAGGCAAACGCATCGTTCTCAGACAGAAACCCATAGCCGGGATGGATCGCCTGAGCGCCCGATTGGAGCGCCGCTGCAATGATGGCTTCGCCCTTAAGGTAAGAGTCGCGCGCCGGCGCCGGGCCCAGCCGGAGCGCGTGATTACAAGCCGCTACATGCGCGGCCTGCGCATCGGCGTCAGAATAAACCGCGACGGTCTCGATTCCGAGTCTGGCTGCGGTGGCTGCAACACGGCAGGCGATTTCGCCGCGGTTGGCAATCAGGATGCGTTTAAACACGGGTGCCCGCCTCACATCCGGAAAACGCCGAACCGGGTCGGCGCAATGGGCGCATTGAGCGCCGCAGATAAACCGAGCGCAAGCACGCGTCGGGTATCAACAGGGTCGATGATGCCGTCATCCCAGAGCCGCGCAGTCGCGTAATAGGGATGCCCCTGACGCTCGTACTGCTCGCGGATCGGCGCACGGAACGCAGCCTCCTCCTCCGCACTCCACTGTCCGCCGCGCGCTTCAATGCCGTCGCGGCGCACGGTGGCAAGCACGGCTGCGGCCTGCTCGCCACCCATCACGCTGATTCGCGCGTTGGGCCACATCCAGAGAAATCGCGGCGAGTAAGCGCGGCCACACATGCCGTAGTTGCCCGCGCCAAACGAGCCGCCGATGATCACGGTGAATTTCGGCACCTGCGCGCAGGCCACCGCAGTCACGAGCTTGGCCCCCGCCCGCGCGATCCCTTCGTTTTCGTATTTCCGGCCAACCATGAAACCGGTGATGTTCTGCAGAAACACGAGCGGTACCCGGCGCTGCGCGCACAGCTCGATGAAATGCGCGCCCTTGGCCGCTGACTCGGAAAACAGGATGCCGTTGTTAGCCACGATACCCACCGGCATGCCCTCGATCCAGGCAAAGCCTGTGACCAGGGTGCTGCCATAGCGTGGTTTAAATTCATCAAACTCTGAACCATCGACCACCCGCGCGATGATTTCCCGCACGTCAAACGATTTACGCGAATCGGTGGGAATCACGCCCAGCAGCTCTTCGGGTGCATAGGCGGGCGGCTGCGGGGCGCGGCAGGCGAGCGCCACGTGTGTGGTTCGATTGAGCGTGGCCACGATAGAGCGCGCCATGGCAAGCGCATGCTCGTCATTGGCCGCCAGGTGATCTGCCACACCCGACAGACGGGTATGAACATCACCACCCCCAAGGTCTTCTGCGCTGACCTCTTCGCCGGTCGCGGCCTTCACAAGCGGCGGGCCGCCGAGAAAGATCGTGCCCTGATTACGCACGATGATGGCTTCATCGCTCATCGCTGGCACATACGCACCGCCCGCGGTGCACGATCCCATCACCACGGCGATCTGCGCAATGCCCTCGGCCGACATCGTGGCCTGGTTGTAGAAGATGCGGCCGAAGTGATCGCGATCGGGAAACACCTCGTCCTGGTTTGGAAGATTAGCGCCGCCCGAGTCAACCAGATAGAGGCACGGCAGCCGGTTATCGCGTGCGATGTCCTGCGCACGCAGATGTTTCTTCACCGTGATCGGATAGTAGGTGCCGCCCTTGACCGTGGCGTCATTGCAGACGATGACGCATTCCTGCCCGCTTATCCGACCGATGCCCGTGATGATGCCGGCGCAGGGCGCTTCATCGCCATACATGCCGAGCGCGGCCAGCGGCGAGAGTTCGAGAAACGGCGAGCCTGGATCGAGCAGCCGTTCGATGCGCTCGCGCGGCAGCAGTTTTCCCCGCGACACATGGCGTGCGCGCGCCGTCTCGCCACCGCCCGCGGCCACCTGGCGGGTTTTCTCGCGCAGGTCACCGACCAGCGTACGCATGGCCTGCGCGTTCGCAGCGAAGTCGGCGCTCGCGAGATCGAGCTTGCTGGCTATCTGCGGCATATCGGACTGTCCTGTTCAGTTGAAGCGGGCGGGCGATTCATGCCGCAAGCGCACGGCCAATCAGAATTCGCTGAATATCGCTGGTGCCTTCATAGATCTGGCACACACGCACATCGCGATAAATACGTTCGACCGGAAAGTCGGCCACATAGCCATAGCCGCCGTGGATCTGAATCGCATCCGAACAGATACGCTCAGCCGCTTCGGACGCAAACAGCTTAGCCATGGCCGCTTCTTTCAGGCAGGGCTGACCGGCGTCTTTCAGCGACGCCGCATGCAGGATCAGTTGTCGCGCCGCCTCGAGGCTGGTGGCCATATCGGCCAGTCGAAACTGCACCGCCTGGTGGTTGAAGATGGTGGCACCGAACGCCTCGCGCTCGTGCGCGTAGCGCAGGGCCGCCTCGAACGCGGCACGCGCCATGCCCACCGACTGCGAGGCGATCCCGATGCGTCCACCTTCCAGGCCCGAGAGCGCAATGCGATAGCCCTGGCCGGCCTCACCGATCATGTTTTCGGCCGGTACACGGCAGCCCTCGAGTGCGATCTGGGCGGTATCGGAAGAATGCTGTCCGAGTTTGCGCTCGAGATGCGCAACCCGGTAACCCGGACTGTCGGTGGGCACCAGGAAGGCCGAAATGCCGCGCTTGCCCGCTTCGCGATCGGTCACAGCCATCACGATGGCGACATCGCCGTTCGCGCCCGAGGTGATGAACTGCTTGACGCCATCCAGCACCCAGTGGTCGCCATCGCGGCGCGCGGTGGTTCGAAGCGCTGACGCATCGGAGCCCACCTGCGGCTCGGTCAGACAGAACGCACCCAGCATTGCCCCGGATGCGAGCGGCGTCAACCAGCGCGCCTTCTGCTCGTCAGTTCCCCACGCAAGCAGTATCGAGCAGACGGGGCAGTTGTTGACCGAGACGATTGTGGAGGTGCCGCCATCGCCCGCCGCAATCTCTTCGATGACCAGCGCAAGCGACACGTAGTCGAGCCCCGCGCCGCCCCAGCGCTCAGGCACCGCCACGCCGTAACAGCCCAGCGCAGCCAGCCCCGCGAGCGCTTCGCGGGGAAAGCTTTCATTGCGATCCCACTGTGCCGCGTGCGGCGCGACATGGTCGCGGACATAGTCGCGCACCGCATCGCGAATCAGCCGGTGATCTTCGGAGAGCAGCATGACCCGCGTCGCCTTACAGCATCTCGATGGCGACCGCGGTGGCCTCTCCGCCCCCAATACAGAGCGAGGCCACGCCGCGTTTGCCGCCGCGCGCGCGCAGCGCGCCGATCAGCGTGACGATCAGGCGGGCGCCCGACGCACCAATCGGATGGCCCAGCGCACAGGCGCCGCCATTCACATTGACCTTCGCATGGGGGATGCCGTGATCACGCATGGCGGCCATCGCCACCACGGCAAAAGCTTCATTGATTTCGAACAGGTCTACCGTGTCAGTGGTCCAGCCCGTTTTGGCATAGAGCTTTTCGATCGCGCCCACCGGTGCGGTGGTGAACCACTGCGGCTCCTGCGAATGCGTGGCGTGCGCGACCAGACGGGCGAGCGGCTTGGCGCCGAGCTTGGCTGCGGTTGAGGCCCGCATCATTACCAGCGCGGCCGCGCCATCGGAAATGGATGACGAGGTAGCCGCCGTGACCGTGCCGTCTTTGCGGAATGCGGGCTTAAGCGACGGAATCTTGTCGACGTTCGCCTTGAAGGGCGACTCGTCGCGCGTAATTTCAACGTCGCCCTTGCGGCCGGCCACGGTAATCGGGGCGATCTCCCAGGCGAAGCTGCCATCGGTGTTGGCTGCGATCGCACGGCGCGTGGACTCGATCGCATAGGCGTCCTGCTCTTCGCGGGTAAACGAATACTTGCCCGCGCAGTCTTCGGCAAACTGGCCCATTGACTTGCCACCGCCATTGGGCGTCTTGTCGTAGGCGTCTTCCAGGCCGTCGAGCGCCATGTGATCGAACAGCGTGCCATGGCCATAGCGATAGCCGCCGCGGCCCTTCAGCATCATGTAGGGCGCGTTGCTCATGCTTTCCATGCCGCCCGCCACGATGATGTCGGCGCTGCCCGCCATCAGCAGATCGTGCGCGAACATCGCCGCCTTCATGCCGGAACCGCAGACCTTGTTGATGGTGGTGGCGCCGGTTGACCGGGGCAGCCCGGCGCCGAGCGTGGCCTGACGCGCAGGGGCCTGGCCCTGACCGGCGGGCAGCACGCAGCCCATGATGACTTCCTGGACCTGCTCGGGTGCGATGCCTGCGCGGCTGACTGCCGCGGAAATGGCATGCGAACCCAACTGGTGGCCGGCAAAACCCGACAACTCGCCGACCATGCTGCCGATCGGGGTACGGGCAACGGAAACAATAACGACGGGATCGCTCATTGGAGGTTCTCCTGGTTCAGGGTGTCTGGATCAGCAACATGACGGAAGCGAACGGCTTCCGGATAGGGAAATACGTCCTCGAGGTCGCCCTCGCGGATTCGCGCCTGGCGCGCTCGCCAGAATCCGGCCTGGAGCAGCTCGCCATGGTGGGCGGTGAACACGGCCCTGACCGCCGGATGACCCAGCAGAAAGGTGCCGAATTCTTCAGGAAACACATCATGGGGGCCGACCGGATACCAGGGCTCGCTTGCCATCTCGTCTTCCGGTGTGCGCGGCTCAGGAATCTCGCGGAAATTGCAGTCGGTAAGGTAGGCCACCTCATCGTAGTCATAGAACACGATCCGGCCCTGCCGCGTCACGCCAAAATTTTTGTAGAGCATGTCGCCCGGAAAAATGTTGGCGGCCACCATCTCGCGGATCGCATTGCCATATTCAATGATCGCGCGTTCGCGCTCGCGCTCATCGGCGCGCTCAAGGTGAAGATTGAGCGGCGTCATCCGGCGCTCGATATACAGATGCCGGATCACGATGGCATCGCCGTCGTCTTCGATCAGAGAGGGGGCCACCTCGCGCAGTTCGGCGAGCAGCGCCGGATCGAAGCGCGCGCGCGGAAACGACACGTCGGAGTATTCCCAGGTGTCAGCCATGCGCCCGACCCGGTCATGGAGCTTCACCATCTGGTAGCGCCCCTGGATGAACTCTCGCGACACGTCTTTGGCGCGCCGATCTTTGATGAGTTTGAACACATAAGGAAAGGACGGCAGCGTGAACACCGCCATCACCAGCCCGCGGATACCAGGCGCCGCCACAAAGCGATCGTGCGAGTGGCGCAGGTGATGGAGCATGTCGCGATAGAACAGCGTCTTGCCCTGCTTGTGAAGTCCAAGCATGGTGTAAAGCTCGGACTCGGGCTTGGCTGGCATGAGGCTTCGCAAAAACCGCACGTAGGCCGAGGGCACATCCATGTCAACCATGAAGTAGGCGCGCGAAAAATTAAACAGCGCTTCGATTCGCGCCTCACCAAAGAGCACCGCATCCGCGTAGGCGCGCCCCTGGGAGTCGCGCAGCCACGGCACCGCAAACGGTCGCACCTCGCCATCGTCAATAATGCGGCCGATCAGATAGGCGCCCTTGTTGCGAAAGAAGAGGGTGCGCAGCACCTGGATCTGCCAGTCAGCCGAGGGCTCGAAGCGCTCGCCGAGCTCGGCGCGAAGCGCCTGGGCGATTCGACGAATGTCGCGCTCAGCATCGACAAACGGGCAGGCGAGCCCGATGTCAATCAGCAGTGAGCGCAGCGCCGCTTCAAGGCCCACGACAAGCGGGTAATACACCCGCCACGACGGTGGGTCAGCATCGAGGTGTTCCGTGGAAACCGCAGGCCGCACGAAAATGAAGTCGTTTCTGAAATAACTGCGATGCAGGATTTTGGTGCTGACCGAATTAAAGAAGGTTTCTGCCAGCTCGGGCTGGCGGTGCTCGGCCAGCAGCAGCACAAAGTGACGCTTAACCTGCGCCCAGATGCCTTCGTCAAGATCGGCCTGTGCGAACCCCGATTCGAGCTGCGACACCGCCTCGCGTACCCGCTGGTCGTAAAACGCGATGCGCTCACGCGCGAGCCTTCGGATCGCATGCCAGTCGCCCTGCTCCCAGCGTGCCTTGGCCTGCTGCGCGTTATATCGAAACAGCGCGTAGTGACGGTCGATGCCGGCGAGAACCGTTGCGGCGATCGCCGCGGCGCGCGACTCCCCCGCATCGGCGGACCGCGCAGCCAAACCTGCGCCACGGACCGACGAGAGATCCCGGGCGGCTGCGACAGGGGTTTCAGTGCGAGACATGATCCACCGATTGCACAGAGTAGGGCAGGCTGCGGGAGCCGGTTTAGCGCGTGTCCGCGAACAGCTCGCGGCCAATCAGCATTCGACGAATCTCGGATGTGCCCGCGCCAATCTCATAGAGCTTGGCATCACGCCAAAGGCGCCCGGTCGGCATATCGTTGATGTAGCCGTTACCGCCCAGGCACTGAATGGCTTCGCCCGCCATCCAGGTGGCCTTTTCAGCGGAGTACAGGATGGCTGCGGCGGCGTCTTTTCGCAGGCTTCGCACATCAATGGATCCGTCGCGCGTGCGGTCGCATTGACGACCCACCGCGTAAACATAAGCACGGCAAGCCATCATGGTTGAGTACATGTCGGCGAGCTTGCCCTGCATCAGCTGGAATTCGCCGATGGGCTGGCCAAATTGCTTGCGTTCGTGCACGTACGGGATCACCCCATCCATGCAGGACTGCATGATGCCGAGCGGCCCACCCGACAGCACCGCACGCTCAAAATCAAGGCCGCTCATCAGCACGCGCGCGCCATGACCAAGGCCGCCCAATACGTTCTCAGCGGGCACCTCGCAGTTATCGAATACCAGCTCGCCAGTGTGGCTGCCGCGCATGCCCAGTTTGTCGAGCTTCTGCGCAACCGAAAATCCTTTGAAGCCTTTTTCGACCAGGAACGCCGTGACGCCTCGCGCGCCCGCTTCAACATCATTTTTCGCATAGATGATGAGCACATCGGCATCGGGGCCATTGGTAATCCACATCTTGGTGCCATTGAGCACCCAGCGATCGCCTTTGAACTCAGCGCGCAGTCGCATCGACATGACATCCGACCCGGCGTTGGGCTCTGACATGGCCAGTGCACCGATCTTTTCGCCCGAGATCAGGCCGGGCAAATACCGGCTGCGCTGTGAATCGGTGCCGTTTCTCAGGATCTGGTTGACGCACAGGTTTGAATGCGCGCCATAGGAGAGCCCCACCGAGGCCGACCCGCGCGAGATTTCTTCCATTGCGACAATGTGGGCAAGGTAACCCAGACCCGCGCCGCCGAGGCTTTCCGGCACGGTAATGCCGAGCACGCCCAGTTCGCCAAGCTTTCGCCACAGATCCATCGGAAACTGATCCGAGCGATCGATCTCAGCCGCGCGCGGGGTGATTTCTCGGGCAACAAACGCGCGCAACGCCTCACGCATCAGTTCCACGTCTTCGCCGAGTTCAAACTGCAGTCCCGGAATCTCAGTCATCGTCAGTCTCCAGCGTTCCAGGCATCGCCTGCGAGCACGAGGCGAGCCGGCGTATCGGTGGCGGCGAGCTTAGCTGCGCACGTCGTCGCGCCCGGTGATTGTCATCTCGGTGGCGGTCATGGTTGCGATCAGCCGCTCGCGGCCCGAGGCCTCGACCGCAATCGCGTCGGCATCGGCAAGCGTGATCGTACGACCCGCCTTACGGACACGCCCAACGAACCGAAACCACTCGCCGCGACCTGGCGCGAGCAGATTCAGCTTGTATTCAATGGTCAGTATTCCGGCATCGGTCGGCATGAGCGTGAGCGACGCAAATCCGCAGGCCGAATCAAGTGCGGTACCCAATATGCCGCCATGAATGAAGCCGTGCTGCTGCGTGAGGTGCGCCCCAAACGGCATCTGGATTTCAACCTCGCCGGGCTCCACCCGAACCAGGGTTGCACCGATCGTGGTCATCGCAGGCTGCCTGGCAAAGCTCGCCCGAACGCGCTCGGCAAAATTCGCATCGGCGGGCGTCGGCAGGCCCGGCGAACCGGAATGACGGGTTGACATGCCTGGCCCCCGAGTTGACGTTAACGTTAACGTGAAGCCGACCGAGCGGCGGCCGGACGGGGTTTGCGTACGCGGGGCGTGCGGCTGTCGTGGGCCTGCACCAGGAGTTCGCGCGTTCGGCGCTCGTGCTCGTGAATTTCAGCAAGCGTTTCGTTCAGGTCGCGAAGCTGCGACTCGAGCGATAGCCGATGCCGCTCGAGCACCTCGAGAAAGCGGGTGAGCTGCGGCACGGTGTCGGCTGGCGAATCGTACATGTCGATCAAGTCTCGAATTTCCGAGAGCGACAGACCCAGACGCTTACCCCGCAAGGTGAGCTTGAGCCGAGCGCGATCACGGTGTGAGTACGATCGCTGCCGCGCGCCGGCGCCGACCCGTCGCGGCGAAAGCAGCCCCTGATCCTCATAGAAACGGATCGTTCGGGGTGTAATTTCGAACTCGCGCGCGAGTTCGCCGATGCTGTAGGTGGGCATGGCCCGAATCATCGGGCGAGTTGACGTTTACGTCAACTGGAAGTCAGCGGGTGAACAATCCGAGACGGGCCAGCTGCTCGTCAACCGCGGGCTCCCAGCCGCGGTTGGCGGCAGGGCTTGCCGGGCTGGGATGGAGGATCTGCTCAACGCGGGGGCGGGTTTCAGCGGGCAGCAACGTAAGCGCCGCTTCAATCCGCGCGCGGGCATAGCCCCCCACGCCAATCACCCAGGCCGGCTCGAGCGCAGCCACCGCTGCGCGCAGATGCGCATCGCACGCTGCCTGCAGCGGCGCAAGCTCGGCGCGCGGCAGGCGGTCGGGCGTGAAATTACGGCCAGACGCCTCCAGAAACACCAGTGGACAGTAGTTGAGGACGAAGCACTTGGAAAAGAAGGCCTGCGGCGAACCGAAACGGCGGGCCGCCCAGCCCCACAGTCGGCGACCGCTTACTTCGGAGCGCCGGCAGGCAAAGCCTTCGATCGGCCGGCGCGGATGCGCATCGCTCACCGCCTCAACCGGTTCGGTGAGCCCCATCCAGTCTCGGACTGCGGCGACTTCGCCAAACGGTACGCCGGTCTGCATCATTCCGAACGGCCCCGGATTCATACCCACAAACACCGCCTCAAGACCTTTCGTCGCGAAACGGTCGATGTAGGCTCGGTGAGGCGCCCACGCATAGTGCAGCGGGTTGTAAACATGGGTGACCGGCGCCGAAAAGCGCAGCGCCGATACCTCACGAGACAGCGCTCGCGCGGCCGCAATCAGGGCCTCGCTCGCAACAGGGGGATGGTCAGACGTTTTCACCGGCGGGAGTGTAGTGCGGACCGCGCCGACATGCACATAAGCCCGCTCTCGGCTAGCATCGGTCCTGTACGCGATCGAACGCGGTAAGGAGATGCACAGAATGGACATGCCGGTACGTAAGCGGCCGCAAAACCCGGCCGGACTCGAGCCCTATGCCCGCCCCCAACCCTGGGGCATGGTGGGAGACATGGTGATTGCCGACGCCCTGGACGGCGACGATCAGATGTGGGCACCGGTGGCGCCAGGAATCTGGTCACGCCCGCTCCATCTGAACGTCAGCTCGGGCTATTACGTCCATCTGCTACGGGTCAAGCGCTCCGGCATCCTGCAGCGGCATCGACATTCGGGCTCGGTGCACGCCTGGGTGATCCGCGGCAGCTGGTATTACCTGGAACATGACTGGATTGCCAACGAAGGCAGCTATGTATTCGAGCCGCCAGGAGAAACCCACACACTGGTGGTGCCTGATGACTGCCAGGACATGATCACGCTGTTTACTGTGCACGGCTCGCTCATGTACGTCGACCCGCAAGGCGCCTCCACCGGCTATGACGACGTATTCAGCCGGATCGAGCGCTACCGCGCGCACTTCGAGGCGGTGGGACTGGGCGCTGATTACGTGAAGCGATTCATGCGCTGAGCGGCGGTTTCGGGGCGGGCGCGGGCGCGCGCCACCCCCATCACCAGACCCAGACCAAGGCCCAGCGTCACCATCGCCGTGCCGCCATACGACATGAACGGCAGGGGCACACCCACGACGGGCAGCACCCCGGACACCATGCCGATATTGACGAACGCGTACACGAAGAACACCAGCGCCAGTGCACCAGCCAGCAGCCGGTCAAACAAGGTGAGACCGCTTGCCGCAATCGAGAGCGCCCGGAGCACCACGGCCAGGTACAGCGCGATCAGCACGCCATTTCCGATCAGTCCAAACTCTTCGGAGTACACCGCCAGAATGAAATCGGTTGTGCGCTCAGGCACGAACTCGAGGCGCGTCTGCGTTCCCTCCATCCAACCCTTGCCCCAGAGGCCGCCCGATCCAATCGCAATCGTTGACTGGATGATGTGGAATCCGCGGCCCAGCGGATCGGAGGCAGGATCGAGCAGGGTGAGCACGCGCTGCCGCTGGTAGTCGTGCATCGAGGTCCATAGCAGGGGCGCGCTGGCCGCAAGCCCAATCGCGAGCGAGGCAATCAGCTTCCAGCTGAGCCCCGCCAGGAAAATGACGAACCCGCCGCTCGCCAGCACCAGGAGGGCCGTACCGAGGTCGGGCTGACGCGCAATTAGCCAGACCGGCACCATTAGCAGCGTTGTCGTCACTGCGAAGTCGAACCAGCGCAAGGCGCCCTCGCGCTGCTGGAAATACCAGGCCAGCATGAGCGGCGCGGCGATTTTCAGAATCTCTGAAGGCTGAATTCGGATAAAGCCGAGGTTGAGCCAGCGCCGGGCGCCTTTTGCGATATCGCCAAATAGCGCTACCGCAATCAACAGTACGACGCCGCCCACGAAAAGCGGTACCGCGAGCCGGATCAGCCAGGCCCTGGGCACCAGTGCGGCGAGCCAGAGTGCCAGGCCCGCGATCAGCAGATTGCGCAGGTGCGCCTGAAAACGCCCTGGAAAATCATGCGCGGCCGAATACATGGTGACCAGGCTCAGCACCACAATCAGCCCGACCGCAATCGCAAGCGGCCAGTCGAACACTGCGACCCAGGGACGAACCCGCTCAACCACCGAACGCAGCCGACTCATCGCGCGCCCCCGGTGGCCGATGCGCCCGAGGCAGGGCTGACCCGCTCAGGCTCCAGGTCTTCAGGCACATCCCGCAGCTCGGACTCATCGATCGGCGGCAGCCGAATTCCGGCGCGATCGGGCGGCAGCCGCCCGAGCAGATGAAAATCGAACACCGCGCGCGCGATCGGTGCGGCCGCCTGCGCACCAAAGCCACCGTTTTCGACAATGACGGCAAGTGCAATCTTGGGCGACACAGCGGGCGCGAAGGCAATGAACAGCGAATGATCGCGGTGCCGCTCAGCTACTTTTCGGACATCGTATTTTTCGTTCTGACGGATACCGATCACCTGCGCCGTGCCGGTCTTGCCCGCCGCCTGATAGCCTGCCTCGTTGAATACGATGCGGCTGGTGCCGAAGCGGTTGACGTCGATCATGGCGCGAGTCACCAGACGCAGATGCTCGGGCTTGACGGCAATCGGCTCGCCGGGCTCGGCAGGGGCGAACTCTGGCGGTGAACCGGACACCTGCGAGGCACGCATCAGCCGCGGCCGCATCGGCTGACCGCCGTTGGCAAGCGTTGCCGTGGCGTGGGCAAGCTGCAGCATCGTAAACGCGTTGTATCCCTGCCCGATTCCAATGGAGGGCGATTCGCCCGGCAACCACTTCTGGCGAAAACGCCGCTGCTTCCATTCTGAAGATGGCAGTACACCGGTGGCCTCATGCTCGAGATCAATCCCGGTTTTCTGGCCAAACCCCCAGGCCTTCATGAAACCGTGGATCCGGTCCACACCCATCTCATAGGCCAGCTTGTAGTAATAGGTGTCGCTGGAGACAACGATTGATTTGTGCAGATCAACCGAACCGTGACCATCGGGTCGCGAATCGCGAAACCGGTGCTCGCCCAACTGGAAGTAGCCAGGGTCGAGCGTGATGTCGCCAGGCCTGCGCATGCCGGATTCGAGCGCGGCAAGCGCCATGAAGGGCTTGTAGGTGGAGCCGGGCGGATAGGTGCCACGCAACGCTCGATTAAGCAGTGGTTTGTCGGGGTCGTCGTTGAGCGCCTGCCAGCTCGTTGGGTCAATCCCATCCACGAACAGATTCGGGTCGAAGCCTGGCTGCGACACAAACGCGAGCACCTCGCCGCTTGAGGGTTCAATTGCCACCAGCGCGCCGCGCCGACCGTTGAACAATTGCTCGGTGAGCGCCTGCAACCGAAGATCGATCGTAAGCGTCAGATCGGCGCCATTAACGGGCGGGCGGCGCGACAGCGTACGCATGACCCGACCCGCTGCCGAGACCTCAACCTCGTCGTAACCCGGTCGGCCATGCAGCAGCCGTTCATACGCGTGTTCGATACCCGCCTTGCCGATGTGGGTGGCGCCCAGATACCGCGACAGCTCGCCCGCATCATCGAGGCGCTTGCGGTCGGCCTGGGAGATGCGCCCGATATGGCCGATGAGGTGGCCAGCCAGCTCGCCATGCGGATAGCTTCGAAACAGCCGGGCGCGAATCTCGATGCCGGGCAGGCGATAGCGATTCGCGGCAATTTTTGCCACTTCTTCATCGGTCAGCCGAGACTTGATCGGTAGCGGCTCGAGCCGTCGCGAATCTTCGAGCAGCCGGCGAAATCGTCGGACATCGCGTGGCGTGATCTCGACCAGACCAGCCAGGTCGGCCACCGTTTGCTCGAGTCGCGAAAAACGCGACGGGGCGAGCTCAAGCGTGTAGTAGGCAATGTTCTCGGCCATCAGCAGGCCGTTGCGGTCAAGGATCAGGCCCCGGGTGGGCGGGACCGGCACCAGCGCTATGCGGTTGTCCTCGGCCTGCGCCTGAAAGTCTGCGTGGCGGACGACCTGCAGGTAGGCGAGTCGTGCGGCGAGCAACCCGCCGCCCACCAGCGCCAGCATCGCGCACAGCAACAGCCGCCTGCGCATCTTTCGCAGGCTGGCGAGCGCCTGATTGACATCGTCGGTAACCCGCATCAACCAGGCCTGCCCGGAGTGCGTCCGCGTAAGCAGCGGCGCGTGCTCATAGCGGTCGCGTTTCGTCGCGCTCAACCGGCTGGCGCTGCGGTGCGAGCAACAGCCACTCGGTGGGCGGCCACAGCAGTGCGGCGGCGAGGCTTGGAACGAAATAGACCCAGCCAGGAAACTCGGCGCCCAGCACCAGTCGAATCAGCAGCGTGGTGATCTGCGCGAGCACAAACAAGGGCAGCAGATGCAACACTCGCCCTATCACACCGAACCAGGCCAGCCGCCGGTGCAGGCTGATCGCGCCATAAGAGAGCAGGCTGTAGGCCAATGCATGCTCGCCTAATAGGGCGGCCGAGTGAATATCCATCAGGAGACCCAGCGAGAACGCCACGCCAATGCCGATCATCCTCGGCTCACGAAGACTCCAGAACACCAGCACCAGCGCGACGAAATCCGGCGCGAACGGCAGCTGTCCCCAGGGGAACAGGTTGAGCAGGAACGCGCAGGTCAGGCTGAACGCTGCAAAGGCGCGATTGGCAGGCGCCAAAACGGTTTCGCGACGCGAATTCATCCACCGGCCCCCTTGACGCGCGAGCCCGCGGCACCCGGCGAGCGCGGCGGCGGCTCGGCGACGGGACGCGGCGGCTCGAAGGTAGGCCGGCCACCCGCAGCCTCGAGCAGCACCAGCAGCATCCGGGAGCGTTCAACCGCGGCGCTGGGCTCGATGCGGGCCACCGTGAAAGACGACCCGCCGCGGCGCACCTCCACCACGCGACCCACCGGTAGCCCCGCAGGAAAAACGCCATCTAGCCCGGAGGTGAAGAGCTCATCGCCCACTCGAAGGTCAACCGCTGCGGGCAGGTAGCGTAGTTCGACCAGGCCGGCCCGCCCGGCACCAAACGCCACCGCGCGCACGCCGTTCCGCCGCACCTCGACCGGAAGCGTAGAGGCACGGTCAGTGAGCAGCGTGACCTCTGCCGACAGCGGCAGCACGCGCGATACCTGGCCGATCACGCCCTGCGCATCGAGCACCGGCTGACCCGCGATCAGCCCATGCTGCTGACCGCGATCGACCACCACGCGCCGGGTGAACGGATCGCTGGTCTCATAGAGCACTTCAGCCACGGTGGAGCGAAATGAGTTGCGCTCCCGCATGCCCAGCAGTTTTCTGAGCTGGGCATTTTCAGCGGCCAGATGCTCGCCCTGCTGAAGCGAGCGCGCATTGGCAGCCTCAAGCCGAATCAGTCTGTCGTTGTCTTCGCGCAGCTGGCTGACACCGTGGGTGTAATCGGTGATGGCCGTGACCGCATCGCGCGGCGCAAGCAGGGCCCGTTGAATCGGATAGAGCACCGTACCCACGGTTGAACGAATAACCTCGAGCGCACGGTAGCGCGCATCGACCACCAGCAGGGCGATCGCGATGAGTGAAAACAGGACCAGCCTGACGTCGGCCGACAGGCCCTGCCGGAAGAATGGCGGCGGTGCTCGGTCCATCGGCTCGGCAATTCAAGGCAGCGGTCGCGACAGGCGGCCGCCGCGTGCGCTATTCGCTGGTGAAAATCAGGGTGTTCTTGTCGATACGCTCAAGCGCCATGCCGCAGCCCCGCACCACGCAGGTCAGCGGATCTTCGGCCACCAGAACCGGCAGCCCGGTTTCTTCGATCAGCAGCCGGTCGATGTCGCGAAGCAGTGCGCCACCGCCAGTGAGCATGATGCCGCGATCGGTGATGTCGGCGCCAAGTTCTGGAGGCGTCTGCTCAAGCGCAATCTTGACCGAAGAGACGATGTTGTTGAGCGGATCGGTGAGCGCTTCGAGGATTTCGTTGGACGAGACCGTGAAACTGCGCGGAATACCTTCGGACAGGTTGCGTCCCTTGACTTCCATTTCGCGCACTTCAGAGCCAGGGAAGGCTGATCCGATGGTTTTCTTGATGAGCTCAGCGGTTGGCTCACCGATCAGCATCCCGTAATTGCGGCGGATGTAGTTGATGATGGCCTCGTCAAATTTGTCGCCCCCGACCCGGATCGACCCCTTGTAGACGATGCCACCCAGAGAAATGACGCCCACCTCGGTGGTGCCGCCGCCAATGTCAACCACCATCGAGCCCGAGGGCTCAGACACCGGCAGACCGGCTCCGATTGCCGCCGCCATCGGCTCTTCGATCAGAAACACCTGGGATGCGCCCGCACCCAGCGCCGACTCGCGGATCGCTCGGCGTTCAACCTGGGTGGAGCCGCAGGGCACGCAGATGATGATGCGCGGACTGGGCGAGAACAGCCTTGATTCGTGGACCATCCGGATGAACTGCTTCAGCATCTGTTCGGTCACGGTGAAGTCGGCAATCACGCCGTCTTTCATGGGCCGAATCGCTTCGATGCTGCCGGGTACTTTGCCCAGCATTTGCTTGGCCTCATGGCCGACCGCGGCGATGGTGCGCTTGCCGTTGGGGCCGCCTTCCTGGCGGATGGCCACCACCGACGGCTCGTCGAGCACAATGCCCTTGCCGCGAACATAGATCAGCGTATTGGCTGTGCCAAGGTCAATGGCCAAATCGCTGGAGAAGTATTTGCGTAGGAACCCGAACATGGTGTCCGTCCAGGGTCAAAGAGGTAAAAATGGCCAATTAGCCAGGGGCGCCGAGGCAACCGACCCGGGCACTCTGCACGGGTCCGGCAACCGCCGGGTCGGGCTACCCGACGGGGTAACACCCCAGCTCAGGCAGGGCCGAGATCATACCGTATTATCATTCGTCGAATGTCTCTCCATGCTGAAGAAGTGCAGCGGCTGGCCACCCTCGCACGTCTAGACCTCAATCCGGCCGAACAGGCCGCGCTGCTGGCCGACCTCAATGCGGTGCTTGGGCTTATCGACCGGCTTCAGTCGGTCGACACGCAAGGGGTCGAGCCACTCACGCATCCGCAGGCGCTCGCCTTGCGCTTGCGCGAGGACGCTGTCACCGAATCAAATGCCCGCGAAGCACTCCAGGCCGGCGCGCCGCGAGTCGAGGCGGGTCTTTATCTGGTGCCGAAGGTGATCGAGTGAGCGGGCCGTCCGATTGGGGCGCGGCCTCGGTTGCCGATTTGTCGGCGGCACTTGCGCAGGGCAGCGCCAGCGCAGTTGAGCTCGCCCGGCATTTTCTTGACCGCATCGCGGCCAGCCCTCTTAACGCCTTCATAGACGTGCAACCGGAACTTACGCTCGCCCAGGCCCGGGCAGCCGACCAGCGACTTGCGCGCGGCGAGCGGGGTCCGCTGTTAGGCGTTCCGGTGGCGCACAAAGACATTTTCGTCACCCGCGGCTGGCGCTCCACCGCCGGATCGAACATGCTCGCCGACTATGTCAGCCCGTTCGATGCCACGGTTGTCGAACGGCTAGAACGCGCTGGCGCCGTGTGCCTGGGCAAAACCAACTGCGACGAATTCGCCATGGGCGGCGCCAACGAAAATTCATATTTCGGCGCAACCCGCAATCCCTGGGATCCCGCGGCGATTCCCGGTGGCTCGTCGGGCGGCTCGGCCGCTGCGGTGGCAGCCGGGCTCGCACCACTTGCCACGGGCACCGACACCGGGGGCTCGGTTCGCCAACCCGCTGCCATGTGTGGCATCACTGGCATCAAGCCCACCTACGGAAGGGTGTCGCGCTGGGGCATGATCGCCTACGCCTCCAGCCTCGATCAGGGCGGCGCCATGGCAAAAAGCGCCAGCGACTGTGCGGCGCTCCTTACTGCAATGGCGGGCTTCGATTCCCGCGACGCCACCAGTGCCAATCAGCCAGACGAAGACTTTTCTCGGTCGCTTGGCGATTCGCTAAAGGGGCTGCGCATCGGGCTCCCTAAAGAATTCTTTGGCCCAGGGCTTCATGCAGACGTGCGCGCAGCGGTTGATGCAGCGCTTCAAGTGCTGCGCAGCCTGGGCGCCACGCTGGTCGAGGTGTCGCTGCCACAGACCGAGCTTGCGATTCCCGCCTACTACGTGATCGCGCCAGCCGAAGCCTCCAGTAACCTCAGTCGCTTTGACGGCGTGCGCTATGGCCACCGCGCCGACAACCCTGCCGACCTTGCCGATCTGTACCGGCGCAGCCGCGCTGAGGGCTTTGGGGCAGAGGTCAAACGCCGAATCCTGATCGGCACCTATGTGCTGTCGCGCGGCTACTACGATGCGTATTACGTCCAGGCGCAAAGGCTGCGCCGGCTGATCGCGGATGATTTTCGTGCTGCGTTCGCGCAGGTCGATCTGATTGCCGGGCCAGTATCGCCCACCGTGGCCTGGGATATCGGTGCGCAGACCGATGATCCGGTCGCCAACTATCTGGCCGACATCTACACGCTGCCTGCCTCGCTCGCGGGCCTGCCCGGCATGTCAGTGCCTGTGGGCTTCGGCGCGCGCGGCCGTCCGGTCGGTCTGCAGCTGATCGGGCAACCCTTTGACGAGGCGCGGCTGCTAAACATCGGCCACCAGTTTCAGCAAGCCACCGATTGGCATCTGCGCCGCCCTGGGCTGTCGCAATGAGCCTGGCGGTCACGTCTGCGTCAGCCTGGCGTCTAACCGCCCCGCTTGCGCTGGCCGCGCTCGCCGGCTGCGCCGGTATCGCGCCCACCGCAGCCCCCGCGCCGATCGCTGACCGGCCCATTCATCTTGATGCGCGCTGCGAACAGCGCGACATCAACGACTTCCGCGAACAGGCACACCTATCGGTTGCGCACGGCACGGTTCGCGCGTTGTCGTGGCAGCTGTGGGTGGGCAATCGAGGCACCTGCCGCTTTGAGCTCGCCGACTTCCGACAGGTGCAGTCACGCCCGCATGTCGAGCTGCTGGCGCGCGATGGCAGCGATTGCAAGCTGATGATCTGGCAGGACGCGCGCCGCGTCACGATGGGTCACGCCGGCTGCGAACGCCGCTGCTCACCAGGCATTGCCGAAGACGCGTGGCCCGTGATGTTCGATCCGCGCACCGGTTCGTGCGCACAGGTTCAATAAGGCATCTCTTCGAATGAACGCACCGCAAGCCGCCCTTGTTCGTCGTGCCGGTCGCATCTGGGAGGTAGTGATCGGGCTGGAAACTCATGTGCAGCTCGCCACCACCTCAAAAATGTTTTCCGGTGCCGCCACCGCGTTTGGCGCTGAACCCAACACCCAGGCCTGTGCGGTCGACCTCGCACTGCCCGGTGTGCTGCCGGTAGCCAACCGGGCGGCGGTTGAATGCGCTATTCGTTTTGGGCTTGCGGTCGGCGCACAGATCGCACCGCGCTCGGTGTTCGCACGCAAGAACTACTTCTATCCCGATCTGCCCAAGGGCTATCAGATCAGCCAATATGAAACACCGGTTGTCGCGGGCGGCCATCTCACCATCGCCTGGGAGCAGGACGGTGTTGCCTGCGAACGCGCGGTGCGGCTCACCCGTGCCCATCTTGAGGAAGACGCGGGCAAATCGCTCCACGAAGACTTCCACGGCTTTTCCGGGATTGACCTCAACCGCGCCGGCACGCCGCTGCTTGAAATCGTCACCGAGCCCGATCTGCGCTCGGCGCGCGAGGCAGTTGCCTACGCCCGGGCGCTTCACGGGCTGGTAGTGTGGCTCGGCATCTGCGACGGCAATATGCAGGAGGGATCGTTTCGGTGCGATGCCAATGTGTCGGTGCGCATCCACGGCAGCACCGAGCTCGGAACGCGTTGTGAAATCAAGAACCTCAATTCATTTCGCTTCCTCGAGCGCGCGATCGACTTCGAGGTGCGGCGGCAGATCGACCTGATCGACGATGGCGGCAAGGTGGTGCAGGAAACGCGTCTGTACGACCCCGACCGCGACGAAACCCGCTCGATGCGGAGCAAGGAAGACGCGCACGACTACCGCTATTTCCCCGATCCCGACCTGCCCACGCTTGAAATTGAACCGCACTGGATCGACACGGTTCGCGGCAGTCTGCCCGAGCTTCCCAGCGCGCGGCGCGAGCGCTACCAGCGCGATTACGCGCTGTCCGCCTATGACGCCGCCACCCTCACCGCCAGCAGAGCAACCGCCGACTATTTCGAATCCGTGCTCGGTGCGCTGGGCGGCTCGCCCGGCGCGGCGCAGGTCAAGTCTGCTGCCAACTGGGTGATGGGCGAAGTGGCCGCTGCGCTCAATCGCGACGGGCTCGAGATTCCAGCCGCGCCGGTAACACCCGGTCAGCTTGCCACCCTGATTCGCCGAGTTGACGACGGTACGGTGTCGGGCAAGATCGCCCGCGAACTGTTTGCGCTACTTTGGGCCGAACCGCAGCCGGCAGACGATGCGCCCGATCGGCTGATCGATGCTCGCGGGCTGCGTCAGATCAGCGACAGCGGCGCCATCGATAAGCTGGTCGATGAGGTGATCGCAGCCAATCCAAAGTCGGTCGAAGAGTTCCGCGCCGGCAAAGAAAAAGCCTTCAACGCCCTGGTGGGTCAGGTGATGAAAGCAAGCCGCGGCAAGGCCAATCCGCAGCAGGTCAACGACTCGCTGCGCGCGCGGCTCGATCAGTCGCGGTAGCGCGCGTCCACCTCAACCCGCGTACCGGCAGCCAACCGATTGAACTGGTTGGCCAGCCCCACCACCGCGAGCAGTTCGGCAAACTGCGCATCCGTCATCCCTTTGGCACGCGCCGCCGCGGTATGTGTGCGAATGCAGTATTCGCAATCATTGGTGATTGAGGCGGCCAGATATACGAGCTCTTTCGTGAGGCCGTCCAGGGCGCCCGGCGCCATGGTGGCCCGCGTCTGCGACCAGGTGCGGGCAAGCAGCGCCGGGTCGTTCGCCAGCACGCGCCAGATGTCGTTCACATAGTCAGTGCCGCGGGCTTTGCGGATCTCGTCGAACACCGCACGCGCCTCGGGCGCAAGCTGGTCGTCTTCCAGGCGGGGCAACAGAGGCATTACAGGTCTCCCGTTAAAAGAGGCGGCGCGTTACGCCTCGCCATACCGCGCACGGTACGCCGCAACCCGCTCGCGATGCGGCGCATCCGACGCATCGGCTGCGGACAGATAGGCAAGCAGGTCATCGAGGCTGGCAATGGCGAGCACCGGCATGTCGTAGAGCCGGGCCACTTCCTGGCTTGCCGACAGCTCGCCAACATGGTCAGCGTCGCCCGCGCGCTCCTGACGATCAAGCGCGATCATCACGGCTGACGGGCTCGCCCCGTGCGCGCGAATAAGTTCGACCGACTCGCGAACCGAGGTGCCGGCGCTGATCACGTCGTCAATGATCACCACCCGGCCCGAGAGCGGCGCGCCAATCAGGGTGCCACCCTCGCCATGGTCCTTTGCTTCCTTGCGATTGAACGCGAACGGCACATTGCGCCCGAGTCGGGCGAGCGCCACCGCTGTGGCCGATGCGAGCGTGATGCCCTTATACGCAGGCCCGAACAGCATGTCGAAGGCGATGCGGCCCTCGCGCTCGGCGGCAAGCAGCGTCTGCGCATAGAACTCGGCCACCTGGCCGAGTAGCGCGCCGTCGTTGAACAGGCCGGCGTTGAAGAAATAGGGCGACATTCGGCCCGCTTTGGTGCGGAACTCGCCAAAACGCAGGATGCCTGCCTGCACCGAAAATCGGATGAACTGCGTGCGCAGATCGCTGCTACTCAAGACAGGACCCCTCGTCAGGATTGCGGAACGGTTCGCGATGATACGGCGAGCGCGCGCCTCAGAGCTTGAAGTCGTAGCTCACGGCAAGCGGCGCATGGTCGGAAAAACGTTGCGACTTATAGATGGCAGCCTGGCGCGCGCTTTGGGCAAGCGCGGGCGTCGCGATCTGGTAATCAAGCCGCCAGCCGACGTTCTTGGCCCAGGCCTCGCCGCGATTACTCCACCAGGTGTAGCAGGCCTCAGTCGTATCAGGATGCAGATGACGGTAAACATCGACCAGTCGCGAACCCGAGAGAAGCTGCGTCATCCAGGCCCGCTCCTCGGGGAGAAAGCCGCTGTTTTTCTGATTGCTTTTCCAGTTCTTCAGGTCGCGCTCCTGGTGCGCAATGTTCACGTCACCCATCAGGATGAAGTCGCGCTCAGCGGTCAGTTCCGCGAGTTTGGGGCCAAGCAACGCCAGAAAGCGGAACTTGGCCGCCTGGCGCTCCTCGCCGCTTGAGCCGCTTGGCACGTAACAGCTGATCAGGCTCAGCCTGCGCCCCGGGCGGTCGTAGCGCGCCTCGATCCAGCGGCCTTCGGCGTCAAACTCGGTATCACCGATTCCGCGCACCAAGTCGCTCGGCACCTCGCGCAGATAGAGGCCCACCCCCGAGTAGCCCTTTTTCTGGGCATAGTGAAAATGGCCCGCCATCCGACCGACGCTGTCATGAACGCCCTCGACCTGATCATGCTGCGCCTTCACCTCCTGGACCCCGACCGCTGCCGCGCGCTCGGCCTGCAGCCAGTCGAATGCGCCCTTGGAAGCTGCCGAGCGGATGCCATTCATATTGAGCGTGATGACCTTGAACACGACAACTCCTGATGAGGGGGCCTCTGGTCGCACGAGGCGGGTAGGGGCAGTCGGCCACGACACGCCGATGCAAGCGGTTAGCGGGGGCTTGTAGCGGCCGCGGGCGAACGTGGTGGAACCTGGCCGCGGGGCGGCAGACTATCAAGCGACAAGCCCCGCGCACGCGCAAAGAGGGGCAGGACCTTATCGAGCTTGCCGCGGATCTCGTCGATCCGTCGATCATGGGATGGATGCGTAGACAGCCATTCGGGCGGTTGCGAGGCGGGTCGGGCCGCACCGCCTGGTGCCGAACCGCCCTGCGCACCACTCGCCGCCGCCGCTGCGCCCGCCGCCATTTTTTGCCAGAGCGTGACCGCCGCGCGCGGATCGTAGCCCGCGCGGGCCGCCAGATCCATGCCGATCAGATCGGCCTCGGTTTCATCGTCGCGCCCGTACTTAAGCATCGTGAGCTTGGCTGCGCCCGACGCGAGATGACCACCGAGATCGCCAAAGCCCATCAGCTGCGAGGCGATCGACGCACCGATCGTGACCACCTGCGCAGCGCGCGCCTTGCCAACGCGTTCACGACCGTGCTCGAGCAGCGCATGCGCGATCTCGTGGCCCATGACCATCGCCACCTCATCGTCATCGAGCTTGAGCCCGTCAAGAATGCCGGTAAAGAACGCGATCTTGCCGCCCGGCATGCAGAACGCATTGATCTGGCGGGAGCCGATCAGCACCACCTCCCAGCGCCACTCCGAGGCGCGCTCATTGAACCGCGGCGCGAACGTGATCAGGTCGCGTGCAATACGGCGCAGCCGCTGCGTCTGTGGATGATCGGGCGGGGCGAGCGCCTTCTTGTCAGCCGCCTCGCGCTTGAGCGCTTCGAACTGCTTGGCTGCTTCCTTTTCAACCTGCTCGGCCGAGGCGAGCGCAAGTGCTCGGCTTCGCTCGCCGGGCTTGACGCCCTCTTCCGCGCCACCGGCGCGCGAATCGGCTGACGATGCGGCGGCCCGACCGTCGGCAAGCACAGCAGGACTGGCAGCGAGCCCAACAACGAGGGCAAGCGAGGCTGCGATGACGCCAAGCGCGCGCCGCCAGGCAGCGCCGGGCACCGACAACGCCGACAACAGGGAAATCACGCTCATGGCCGCAATCTGGAGACGGAGAGTGAGGATAGCAAGAGCGGGCCTCGCGCACCGCAGCAACCCGCCGCAGGCTACACTGCGCCCCAGCCGAGCCCGCCGTGACTGAAGCCTCGCCCCCCGCCACCACCCCGCCCGAGCGCAACGCCTATCTGCAGGTGTTCGCCAGCCGGCGCATTGCGGCCATGCTGCTGCTGGGCTTTGCCAGCGGTCTGCCGCTGGCGTTATCGGCGGGCACGCTGCAGGCCTGGCTCACTGTCGAGGGCGTGGATCTCACCACCATTGGATTCTTCGCGCTCGCCGGTCTTCCCTACACGTTCAAATTTGTCTGGGCGCCGCTTGCCGACCGATTTGAGCCACCCGTGGCCGGCCGACGGCGCGGGTGGCTGATCGTGACCCAGGCGGGGCTTGCGATCGCCTGCTTTGTGGCGGCCTCGCTCGACCCACGCACCGGTACCGGTGCGCTCGCCGTCTGCGCGGTCACCATCGCCTTCCTGTCCGCGTCGCAGGACATCGTCTTCGATGCCTACCGTACCGACCTCTTGAAAGAGTCCGAGCGCGGCGCGGGCGCGGCAGTGTCGGTGCTGGGCTACCGGCTCGCAATGCTGGTGTCGGGCGGCCTTGCAATGGTGCTGGCCGACACCGTACTCGGCTGGCCAGGCACCTACCGGCTGATGGGCGTGCTGTTTGTTCTGTTGATCGCCGTGAGCATCTGGGCGCCACGGCTCGACAGCCCCGACGCGCCCAAAACCGACGTTGCGCGCGAATTGCGCGGCTTTGCCGCCATGCTCGCCGCCGGCGCTGCCTGCTGGTTTCTGCTTCGCGCATTGCCCTGGGAGATGGTAGCCACCAGCCGCCTTGGACGGCTGATGATCGACACGGTGATCGTCGTCGCGGCCCTGGTCTGCGCGATCGTCGCCGCCCGCCGAGTGGGGTTCCCTTCCTTCGTTGAGCCCTGGGATGCGTTCTTTTCACGAGAGCGAGCACTCGCTTTACTTGCGCTCATCGTGCTCTACAAGCTGGGCGACGCTTTCGCCGGCGCGCTCTCAACCACCTTTCTGATCCGAGGCGCGGGCTTTTCAGCGGCCGAGGTCGGCGCGGTCAACAAGGTGCTGGGGCTTATCGCCACGATCGTCGGTGCGCTGGCCGGTGGCGCCTGGCTCGCCAGGCGTCCGCTCGCCTCCACGCTGATCCTGTTTGGCGTGCTGCAGGCGGTCTCCAACCTGGGCTACTGGCTGGTGGCCATCCTGCCGCGCGACACCTGGATCATGGCCAGCGCGGTGGCACTGGAGAATTTGTGCGGGGGCTTGGGAACCGCGGCCTTCGTTGCGTTTCTGATGGCGCTCACCGACCGGCGCTTCTCAGCAGCGCAGTACGCGCTCTTGTCGGCGCTATCGGCTGTAGGCCGGATTTATGTCGGCCCGCTATCGGCGCTCCTGGTCGAGGCACTGGGCTGGCCAACCTTTTTCCTTCTGACGGTGCTGGCTGCGCTGCCGGGGCTTGCGCTCCTGGTGGCGCTCAGACCCGTCATCAGCCGGCTCTGACGGCGTCCGCAGACAACACCCCGGCTTGACACGGCCGGCGCCGGGCGCGTGTAATCGCCCCTCCCCGCCGGGCCACCGCACCGGCGTCTGGTCTGGCCCGCACCACCGGCCGCTCCCTCTGGCCCCTTACCCGACTGATGGCGTTTTCAAGATGATCAACAAGATCGTTGCCAGCCCCGCCGAAGCGCTCGCCGGCGTGGCCGATGGTTCCACCGTACTGATTTCGGGCTTTGGCGGATCCGGCATGCCCTGGCAGCTGATTGATGCGCTGATCGAGCAGGGCGCGCGTGACCTGACCATCGTCAACAACAATGCCGGCAATGGCGAGACGGGTCTGGCGGCGCTGCTGAAGGCCGGACGCGTTCGCAAAATCATCTGCTCGTTTCCGCGTCAGGCCGACTCATGGGTGTTCGACGGGCTGTATCGCGCCGGGAAGGTCGAGCTCGAACTGGTGCCGCAGGGTAATCTCGCTGAGCGCATCCGCGCGGCCGGTGCCGGGATTGGCGGCTTTTTCACCCCCACCGGCTACGGCACCGCGCTTGCCGAAGGCAAAGAAACCCGCATCATCAATGGGCGTGGCCATGTGTTTGAGACGCCCATCCATGCCGACCTTGCGCTGATCAAGGCGCTGCGCGGTGACCGCTGGGGCAACCTGGTTTACCGAAAAGCGGCGCGTAACTTCAGCCCGATCATGGCAAGCGCCGCACGCTGCACCGTGGCGCAGGTCGATGAAGTGGTTGAGCTCGGCGCGCTCGATCCCGAGACCATCGTCACACCCGGCATTTTTGTGACACGCGTACTCGCCGTGGGCAGCACCGTGATGCGCGGCCCACAAAAGCCCGCCACCCCTGCCGGTAAATCCGACTGAGACCCCGCATCATGACCCGACTGACCCGCGATCAGATCGCCGCGCGCGTCGCGCGCGACATTCCCGAAGGCGCTTACGTGAACCTCGGCATTGGGCTGCCAACGCTGGTGGCCAATCATCTGCCCGCTGACCGCGAGATTTTCCTGCACAGCGAAAACGGCATTCTGGGGATGGGCCCGGCACCCGCTGCGGGCGATGAGGACTGGGATCTGATCAATGCGGGCAAGCAGCCGGTCACGCTGCGCACCGGCGGCGCGTTTTTCCACCATGCCGATTCGTTTGCAATGATGCGCGGCGGCCATCTCGACATCTGCGTGCTGGGCGCGTTCCAGGTCTCGGCTGGCGGCGATCTCGCCAACTGGCATACCGGTGGCGACGCGATTCCCGCGGTGGGCGGTGCAATGGATCTGGCGGCCGGCGCCAAGCGTGTGTTCGTGATGATGGAGCACCAGACCAAAAGCGGCGAGAGCAAGATCGTCGAGCGCTGCAGCTATCCGCTCACCGGTATCGGCTGCGTCAGCACCATCTACACCGATGTCGCGGTCATTGACGTAACGCCCGCCGGACTGGTGGCTCGCGAATGGATCAACTCCATGAGCTTCGAGGAGCTGTGCGCGATCACCGGAGCGCCACTTGCACGCGGCTGACAGCTCGGCCAACAGCGCCGCGCTAGCCTCGCTGTCACCGCCTTATTTCCCGCCCTCACTGACAGGACTCCTGCCATGACCCATGTGTTCATTTGCGATGGTGCTCGCACGCCGATCGGCCGTTATGGCGGCGCGCTTTCCTCAGTCCGGCCCGACGACCTGGGCGCGATTCCGATCCGTGCGCTGATCGAGCGCAACCCCAAGCTCGACGCGGCGGCAATCGAAGAGGTGATCTTTGGCTGCGCCAACCAGGCGGGGGAAGACAACCGCAATGTCGCGCGGATGTCCTCGATCCTCGCGGGCCTGCCCGAATCGGTGGCGGCGGCTACCATCAATCGGCTGTGCGGCTCAGGCATGGATGCGGTGGGCACGCTCGCACGAGCCATCCGCTGTGGTGACATCGAGCTCGGCATCGCCGGCGGCGTCGAGAGCATGTCGCGTGCGCCGTTTGTGATGCCCAAAGCGCAAAGCGCGTTTGCCCGCGAGAACGCGGTCTATGACACCACCATCGGCTGGCGCTTCATCAACCCACGCACCAAAGCGCTGGTGGGCGTTGACTCGATGCCCGAGACCGCCGAGAACGTGGCGGCCGACTTTCACATTGCACGTGCCGACCAGGATGCGATGGCGCTTCGAAGCCAGCAGCGCGCACTTGCCGCACAGAAAAACGGCACCTTCGATATCGAAATCGTGCCGGTCACGATTCCCTCCAAGAAGGGCGATGCGGTGGTGGTTGACCGCGACGAACATCCGCGCGATACCTCGCTCGAAGCGCTCGCCAAACTCAAGCCGGTGGTGCGCCCCGACGGGACCGTCACCGCGGGCAATGCGTCGGGCGTGAACGATGGCGCCGCGGCGCTCCTCCTTGCAAGCGAAGCGGCCGCAGCACGTCACGGGCTCACGCCGATCGCGCGCGTCCTGACGATGGCCACCGCCGGTGTTGCGCCCCGAATCATGGGTATCGGCCCAGCGCCTTCCACCAAAAAACTGCTTGCCAAGACCGGGCTGTCGATCGGCCAGATCGATGTCATCGAACTGAACGAGGCGTTTGCCGCGCAGGGCCTTGCAGTGCTGCGTGAACTCGGCCTGCCGGACGATGCTGCGCACGTCAACCCCAATGGCGGCGCGATCGCGCTCGGTCATCCGCTCGGGATGTCAGGCGCGCGCCTGGTGCTTACCGCAGCGCGCCAGCTGCAACGCACGGGCGGCCGCTATGCGGTCACCACGATGTGTATTGGCGTAGGTCAGGGCATTTCGCTTCTGATCGAACGTGTCTGAGGTCAAGCTGAAAACGCGCGCATGATTGCGCGCTCGACCCCTTTCAACCGAGCAAGGAATTCAGGATGAGCGACCAGACCGTCATCGCCGAGATCGAAACCCTGGAAGTGCAGCGCCGCAACGCGCTCGTGAACAAAGACTTCGCCAGCCTCGCCAACCTGCTGGGCGAAGACCTGCTGTATGTGCACTCGTCGGCGGTGGCCGAAGACAAGGCGCTCTACCTGAAGAAGCTCACCGAGGGCCTTTACGACTACAGCGCGCTCAAATCACTGCGCCGTTCCCATCGGGTGCTGGGTGATGTCGTGCTGGTCGATGGCGACCTCGAGATCCATGTGCGCGTGAGCGGTGCGGACAAGGTTGTGAACAGCCGCTATCTCCAGGCCTGGGCTCGCCGTGCGGGTGGCTGGAAAATGGTGTCCTGGCAGTCAACGCCCATCCCTCAGGGCTGATAGCCGCTTACGATGTTGCGGCGGGCGCTTTCCGCGTCCTGCCGTATCCCCTTTTCGGGTAGGCGAATCGGTTGACGCCACCCGGCACGTCGCGCGTGGCCGGCGACGAGACTGCGCCGTGGACCGCTACACATGGACTTCAGCTTCATCACCGACCCGTTCTTCTACGTGGTCGCTGTTCCCGCGGTGCTGCTCACTGGCATCTCCAAAGCGGGCTTTGGCGGCGCGGTGGGCGGACTCGCGGTGCCGCTGCTGTCACTGTCCGTACCCGTACCGCAGGCGCTGGCCATCATGCTGCCGTTGCTATGCGCGATGGATATCCTGGGCCTGATTGCATTTCGGCGCACCTACGATGCAAGAATCCTGAAGCTTGCGATCCCCGCAGGCATCGTTGGCATCGCGCTGGGCGCACTCCTGTTTCGCGTGGTGGACGCGCGCTGGATTCAGGCGCTGATCGGTATTGAAGCGGTCATCTTCGCGCTCAACTTCATGTTGAGTAAGCCGCCTCCGAAGCCCGATGGGCCTGTACCGATTTCACCGATCAAGGCCCGCTTCTGGCCCGCCATGTCGGGCTTTACCAGCTTCATCTCGCATGCGGGCAGTCCACCGATGCTGCAGTTCATGCTGCCGCTTGGCCTTGAGCCGCGCACATTCGTGGGCACCATGAACTGGTTTTTTGCCTGC
This sequence comes from uncultured Bordetella sp., assembly GCA_964581825.1. Classification (GTDB taxonomy): domain Bacteria; phylum Pseudomonadota; class Gammaproteobacteria; order Burkholderiales; family Burkholderiaceae_E; genus SYIM01. Next base: position 4,158 of record CAZORB010000016.1, on the reverse strand, counting down.
ATCAATTACGCGAAGTGGATTCCGTACGCGATGCTGGGTCTGATCGATCTGCGAAACGCAGGTACCTCGGCGATGCTGCTCCCGGTGATTCCGGTCGGCTTCCTGCTCGGCTACTTTGTGTTGCGCAAGATCAATGCCGAGTGGTTCAGACGCATCGCAACCTGGGGATTGCTCACAACGGGCTTGAAGCTTTGCTGGGACGCCTTCATGTAAGGGGCATCGGGGCGGCACACCTTGCAACGCTCCGCCAACACCTCACTGAAAGGGAGAGCCCATCATGGCCCGTCTGTCTGTCTACGATCCGTTTGCCGAAGTTTTTCCAGAGATCTTTCGCGGACTGCTTCAGCCCTCGCGCGCGCAGTCCGAGGTTGCAGAAATTCGCGTCGACGTGCTTGAGAGCGCGCAGCACTATCAGGTGCAGGCCGATTTGCCTGGCGTCAAAAAAGAAGACATCAGCGTGCAGGTTGATGGTAACCGCGTGTCTATTACCGCCGAGGTCAAGCGCGAAGCCGAAGCCCAAAACGGCGAGCGCCTGCTTCGAAGCGAGCGCTTCCACGGCGCGATGGCGCGCAGCTTTGCGCTGGGTTCCGAGCTCGATGAACAGGCCGTGCAGGCCCGTTTCGACAACGGTGTGCTGACGCTGACGCTACCCAAGAAGCAGCCGCCTGCGGCACGGCGCATCACGATTCAGTAGGCGCTTAACGCGACAAGCGCTTATCCGCGCGAGGCCGTCACCGGGTAGCCTGCTTCGGTGATGGCCTCGACCACTTTTACGCGTTCAAGCTGGGTTTCAACCTCGACCCGATTCTGCGCCAGATCAACTTTGACCTGGGCCGCCTGATCAAGACTTTGTATCGAACGCGTGACCGCTGCGGCACAATGGCTGCAGCTCATGCCACTGACATCAAAGCTGTACATCGTCATGCTCTCCCTCGCCTTTACTTCGCGCAACCATCCCGCTTGATTGTCCCATATGACTTCGGACAACGCCGCGGCGTCTCCTGCCATCACGCACGCCCGCATTGATGTCAGTGGAATGACTTGCGCGGCCTGCGTGGGTCGTGTGGAACGCACACTCAACAAAATCGCCGGTGTGCAATCGGCAAGCGTCAACCTCGCCACCGAAACCGCACAGATCGAATACCAGGTGGACGCGGTGCGACCGAGCGTGCTGGTGGCAGCGATTGAAGGCGCGGGCTATGGCGCTCGCATTCGGGACGACACGGGCGCGCCGCCCACCTCCGATACCGCCGGGATGGATCGCGACCTGATCGCGGTCATCGTTGCACTTACGCTCGCCGCGCCGCTTGCGCTGCCGATGCTGCTTGCGCCCTTTGGGATCGACGCCATGCTGCCTGGACTCTGGCAGCTTGCGCTAGCCACGCCGGTGCAGTTCGTGCTCGGGGCGCGCTTTTACCGCGCGGGCTGGCGCGCAGCGCGCGCCTTCGAAGGCAACATGGATCTGCTGGTGGCGATCGGCACCTCAGCCGCATGGGGCTTGAGCGCCTGGACCCTGTGGGTACACCGGGGGCATGATCACCCACCCCTTTATTTCGAAGCCTCCAGCGTCGTGATTGCGCTGGTGCTGCTTGGTAAATGGCTAGAGCTTCGCGCGCGCCGCAGCACCGCTGCAGCGATTCGCGCTCTGTCGGCTTTGCGACCCGATCAGGCTCGGGTCGAGGTGAACGGTCGGGAGATCGAACTGCCGCTTAACCAGGTCCGGGTCGGCGATCGCGTGATCGTGCGGCCGGGCGAGCGAATTGCGGTCGACGGGCAGGTCGAGGCTGGCCGCTCGCATGTTGACGAATCCATGTTGACGGGAGAGAGCCTGCCCGTTGCGCGCGAACCTGGCGATCGGGTCACAGGCGGCTCCATCAACGGCGACGGCGCGCTCACCGTGCGCACGACTGCCATCGGGCCTGCCACGGTGCTTGCCCGAATCATCGAGCTGGTGGAAGCCGCACAGGCCAACAAGGCGCCGATCCAGCGGCTGGTCGACCAGGTGAGCTCGGTATTCGTGCCGGTGGTGCTGGTGCTCGCGCTTCTGACCCTTGTTGGCTGGGGCCTCGCGCGAGGCGACTGGACCGAGGCGGTGCTGCATGCAGTGGCCGTACTGGTGATCGCGTGTCCCTGCGCGCTCGGGCTTGCCACGCCGGCTGCGATCATGGCCGGTACCGGCATTGCTGCACGTCACGGCATCCTGATCAAAGACGCCCAGGCGCTCGAACTCGCACACCGCGTGCAGATCGTGGCCTTCGACAAGACCGGCACCCTCACAGTGGGCGAGCCTCATCTGATTGCCAGCGAGGTCGCCGCTGGCGTCGATCCCCACCGTATGCTTGCCCTCGCCGCCGCGGCGCAATCGGGCAGCGAGCATCCGCTTGCGCGCTCGGTGCGCGCATCGGCTGCCCAGGTCCTCACCGATGCCGCGTCCCTGCCTACCGTGCTGGAAACCCGCGCTGTGGCCGGTCGTGGTGTCATCGCACAGATCAGGCCCGATGGTATCGAGGGGCACGCGCTCACCGTTCTGATTGGCAATGCCGGCCTGATGGGCGAATACGCCATTGATCTCGCCGAGCTTGAGGCAGCCGCGTCAGCGCATGCGGCAGCAGGCCGCACCGTTTCCTATGTTGCGCTGGCTGACAGCGCCCAGGCTGGGCGAGGCCATGCGCTCGGGCTGCTCGCGTTCGGTGACGTGATTCGTCCTGGCGCCGCGCAGGCGATCGCAGCGCTTCGAGCACAGGGACTTCGAACGGTGCTGATCAGCGGCGACAATGCGGGTGCCGCCCAGGCCGTGGGCCGCGAGCTCGGGCTCGATGAGATCCACGCCGGCGTACTGCCCGAGCGCAAGGCGGAACTGATCGCGGCCCTCCGTGGTGGTCCGCCTAAGCGGGTGGTGGCGATGGTGGGCGATGGCATCAACGATGCGCCCGCGCTCGCAGCCGCCGATGTCGGCATCGCAATGGGAAGCGGCACTGACGTGGCGATGCATGCGTCCGGCATCACGCTCATGCGGGGTGACCCCAGACTGGTTCCCGCTGCGCTCGACATCTCGCGCCGTACCTCTGCGCGCATTCGACAGAACCTGTTCTGGGCATTCTTTTACAACGCGGTCGGCATTCCGGCAGCGATCGCAGGCGCGCTGGACCCGGTGATTGCGGGCGCTGCGATGGCGCTGTCGTCGGTAAGCGTGGTGGGTAACGCGCTGCTGCTGAAACGCTGGCGGCCTATGCCTCAGACAGACCTGTCTTCTGCGGGCGAAGCGGCGACTGGCACCACGGCATCGTCCTCACCCCAGCGAAACTCGGCAAACGCGTAAGCGAACGCTTCAAAGCGTGCGGCAGGTAAGCCCTCGATTGCTGCTGCGGCGGTGCGGCCGCCGCCACCGAATGCGGCGCAGAGACGGTCCGCGCCGCGCCTTCGCGCAATCGGTGCTCTCACGCTGATATCCATCGCACCATCGGCGCGCTGGCGTGCCACCGCATGCGCACGCGACGGATCGTCAGCGGCCATTCGGTTGGCGAACGGACCGATGACCCGGCGCGACCAGCCCGCATCGGGCAGCAGCCAGATCCGACCGCGCGCATCATCCCGCCAGGGCGGGTTCGCGGCAGCCTGCGCGAGATCATCGCGCCGCCGCTGATCAAGGGCGCGCAGAATCGGCTCGGCGGCGATCGCATCAAGCGGATCGCGATATGACGCAAGCAGGCGATACAGCGCTGCCGGGGCAATCAGGCAGTCATCGTCCTGATCGCCATAGGCGTTGTAGTTCACCGACTCGCCAAGGGTTTTCAGAGCGTCGCAGGTTGCGCGATCGTAGCCCTGCTGTTGGGCCAGCGCCTCGGCGCTTGCAGCGAGATTGTCTCCCCAGGCTGCTGCGGCCGCCCAGCCGGAAAAGCGCCCGCCCAGAACGCGATCGACGATCAGGCTGGTGCATTGCGCAGGATCGGTATCGATCCAGGCAGTAAGCCCTGGATGGTCGAAGCGGCGGCGCGCCGAGTGGTGATCGAAATAGCGCACCGTAGCGCCCGCAGCAAGCAGCCGGGCGAGCGCCTCGGCATTGCGGTCGATCGAGATATCGCAGACCGTGATCTGATCGCCCAGCCCTGCCTGCACGCGATCAAGGAGCGCGATCTCGTGCTTTCTACCGGTGATGAG
>CAZORB010000015.1:40151-44603 GCA_964581825.1 uncultured Bordetella sp. | reverse complement strand
CCTTCCACTTCGGGATGGCCGGCGTGGCCGATCATGATCAGCTCGCGTCCGTCCTGGCGCATTTTCGACACTTCGACGTGAACCTTGGTCACCAGAGGACAGGTGGCGTCAAACACCCGCAGTCCACGGCCCTCGGCCTTGGTGCGCACGGCACGTGACACGCCATGCGCAGAAAAAATCAGAACCGACCCGTCCGGTACATCGTCGACCGAGTCGACAAAAACAGCGCCCTTCGTTCTAAGCTCGCCCACCACATGGTCGTTGTGGACGATCTCATGCCGCACGTAAACGGGGCCACCGAAGTTTTCGAGCGCGCGTTCAACGATTTCGATTGCACGATCAACGCCAGCGCAGAATCCGCGCGGTTGGGCGAGCACGACATCCATCTACGACTCCTCAGAGCACGCCCAGGATCTCAACCTCGAAGTCGAGCGCCTGGCCGGCCAGCGGGTGATTGAAATCAAACAGCACCGACTGATCGGTGATTTCTTTGAGCACGCCAGCGTACCGCCCCCCGCCCGGCGCGGGAAGTTCGACCAGATCGCCCGGCTCGTAATCTGTTCCGGGCGTCGTGTGCGCATCAAAAACGGCTCGCGACAATCGCTGTATCAGCGCGGGATTGCGGGGTCCGAACGCCTCACCTGGCGGGAGCTCGAATCGCCTGCGATCGCCTTCCGTGAGGCCGAGCAGGCATCGCTCGAGCGGCTCAGCCAGTTGCCCTATCCCGAGCTGGAGCGTGGCCGGCTTTCCACCGAAAGTACTGATGAGGTCAGCTCCCCGCTCGGAAAGCGTCAGCCGGTAGTGCAGCGTCAGGTGCGAATCCAGCGCAACGCGCGGCACGCCGGAAGCTGCCAACGCCGCATCGGAGGCGTGTTCCGTCGAGGGGGGCATCGAATCATTCATCGAACCCATTGTAAAGGAACCCCGATGCCCGCCGAGCGCTCTCGTATCACCTGCCCTCAGGTCCCTCGCCCAGTCCGTTGGCCGCTGATGGCTCGCCTGCTGCGAGACGGCGTTCATACAATGTCTGATGCCGAACTCATCGCAGTCCTGATCCGCAATGGCGCCACCGGCGCCCAGGCCGAACAAACTGCCGTTCACCTGCTTGACAGCCACCGTGGCTCGCTTCGGGCGCTGGCGGCCAGCGGGTTCACCATCACCCCTCCCACCCATTCAACGCACGCGGTGCTCCAGGCCGCCCTTGAGTTCAGCCGTCGCAGCCTGCTGGAGACCCTACGCGAGCGTCCTCTCATCAACTCGCCCTCCGACCTGCACCATTTTTTGGCGCTGTGGCTGCGCGAGCGGCCCCGCGAATGCTTCGCCGCGTTGTTTCTCGACAGCCAGAACCGCCTGATTTGTGCCGAGGAAATGTTCGCTGGCAGCGTTGCCCAAACGGTGGTTTACCCACGAGAAATTGCCCGCCGTGCGCTCGAAACCGGCGCCTGCTCGCTCATCGTGGCCCATAACCATCCATCCGGGGTCTCCGAGCCAAGCGCCGCCGACAGAACACTCACCCAGGCGCTGCGCGACGCGCTGCGGCTGCTTGACCTCCCCCTCCTCGATCACATCATCGTGGCTGACAACCGCTGTTTTTCGTTCGCAGAAGCGGGTCTCATCTGAACAAGCCCCCAATTTGCGAACTCTATTCGTTCCCGCCTATAATTTATGGTTCAGCTTTTCCCACCCACATTCGATATTTAGGAGCCTTCCATGGCCCGAGTCTGCCAGGTCACCGGCAAAGCGCCGATGGTTGGAAACAACGTTTCTCACGCCAACAACAAAACCAAGCGGCGTTTTCTTCCGAATCTGCAAAACCGCAGATTCTGGCTTGAAAGCGAAAAGCGCTGGGTGCGTCTGCGGCTGACCAACGCCGCGCTTCGCCTCATCGACAAAAAAGGGCTTGAAGTGGTGGTGGCCGACCTGCGGGCGCGCGGCGAGGCGGTTTAACCCACTTCGATTCCATCTCGGGCGTCGTCTTGAATCTGCGGCCGAGACCCTCTTTAGTTCTTAGCAGGAACAGCGATCATGCGTGAAAAAATCAAGCTGGAATCCACCGCGGGTACCGGGCACTTCTACACCACCACCAAAAACAAGCGGACGATGCCCGAAAAAATGGAGATCAAGAAATTTGATCCGGTTGCCCGTAAACACGTGGCTTACAAAGAAACCAAGATCAAGTAAGCCGCGGTTTCAGAGGTAAAAAACGCCAGGTTCAAGCCTGGCGTTTTTGTTTGCGGAGCGCAGCTGGAATCAGGCTGGCGCGTACGAGCGAATTCGCAGCGACATCGATCGCAGCGCCGGAATGTCACTTGACTCAGCACGCTGGCACCATTGCTGAAGCATTGATACCAGCTGCTCGCGCGAACGGTTCGACCGCTCCCAGATCTCGCCCAACTCACGGCGCATTTCAACCAGCATGCTCAGGCGCTCGCTGGCCGCCAACACTTCTGGCAGCGCAGCCTGCTGATCGCGACTCCAGCGACCCGCATCAAGCGGCAGCCAATGTCGGGCAGCCTTCAGTAACTGCCCTTCAGGGCGGCGCATTCTTGACAGGCGCGCAGACTCTTCCGCGCATGCCTTACGGAGTGACCGTGCGAACTGCTGCATCACGTCGTAGCGGTGAGCGATCAGTGCCTGCAGCGCGTCAAGGTCGATGCTGGTCCTGGCGTCCGTGAGCCTGGGCGTGGGGGCGATCTTCTTGACCCGCGCAAGCCCCAGGATGGACAGGATCCGGATATACAGCCAGCCGATATCGAACTCATACCATTTGTTCGACAGCCTGGCCGATGTGGGAAACGCGTGATGGTTGTTATGCAGTTCCTCGCCACCAATCAGAATGCCCCACGGAAGAATGTTGGTGCTGGCATCGGGGCAGTCGAAGTTCCGGTAACCGCGAGCATGACCCATCCCGTTGATGACGCCGGCGGCGAGTACCGGAATCCAGAGCATCTGAACGCCAAACACGGAAATGCCGACGATTCCAAACAGCGCCACGTTGATGGCTAGCATCAGCAGAATGCCGCCGAACGGGAAGCGCGAGTAAAGATTGCGCTCGATCCAGTCATCGGGCGTACCGTGGCCATATTTCTCCATGGTTTCGCGGTTCGACGCTTCGGCACGGTATAGCTCAGCGCCCTCGAGCAGAACCTTGCGCAATCCGAAACGCACCGGGCTGTGTGGGTCTTCTGGTCCCTCGCACTTCGCGTGGTGCTTGCGATGAATAGACGCCCATTCGCGGGTGAGCATTCCGGTGGTCAGCCATAGCCAGAACCGGAAAAAGTGCGAGACGGACGGATGCAGGTCGAGCGCCCGGTGCGCCTGATGCCGATGCAAATAAATTGTTACGCCGGCGATGGTGATGTGCGTGAACACCAGCGTGCAGGCAACAATCTGCCAAGCACTCGCGTTCAGCAAACCCTCGTCCAAAAACCGCAATACGAAATCGATCAAAGCATGTCCTCCTGCCTGACTGCCTGCTGAGCCGTGCGCGCTGGCCGGCCTGCAGCCCGCGATTTTAGCCCGATGCCTCGGCAACCGCACCCGATTGATTCGTCAACCGGATCCGCCGCCAGCGAATTCCAAAGAACGCATCGGTTCCGTGCCGATGGGGAACGCAGACCAGGGCGCCGTCTGCAAACGCGTCATCGGGCAGATTCGCGCCTGCTGCCGCCATGATGGGCCCAGCGTCCTCCCGCTGGAACTCCGGGTGTCGTTCCTCAAACCACCGCGCCTGGGCCTCATTTTCTTCCGCAAGCAGGCTGCACGTGGCATAGACCAGCACTCCATCGGGGGAGACCAGTCGGGCCGCCGCAGCAAGAATTGATCGCTGTTCGTGGCATAGACGCGACAGATCCTCTGGGCCGAACCGCCATTTCAGGTCGGGATTGCGGCGCAGCGTGCCAGATCCCGTGCACGGTGCGTCAACCAGTACGGCGTGCGCACGTCCGGCCAGCCGCTCGAGCTTACGATCGGTCAGGCTATCGATCGCAAATGGCTGAACATTGGTTGCACCGCTTCGGGTGAGTCTGGGCCGCAGGCGCTGCAGCCGGGCAATCGAGACATCGCAGGCGAAGATCTGCCCGGTCGAATTCATTGATGCTGCCAGTGCCAGCGTTTTGCCGCCAGCCCCGGCACACAGATCAACCACTTTCTGACCTCGGCGCGCGCCAACCAGCAGGGCAAGCAATTGGCTACCGGCATCCTGCACTTCAAAGGCACCTTCCTCGAACGCCGCGCTTCGTTCGAGCGCCGGGTGACCATCGACCTCTAACGCGCATGGCGCGATCGCCAGCGGGCGGACGCGCAGGCCCTCCTCGGTCAACCGCTCGATCAGCGCCTCGCGCCGGGTTTTCAGCAGGTTTGCGCGCAAGTGCAACGGCGCCGGCTCGAGGAGCGCGCGGCCAAGCGCCTGCGCCTCGGCTTCACCAAACCGTTCACACAGCTTCTGGTAGA
>CAZORB010000015.1:5775-40051 GCA_964581825.1 uncultured Bordetella sp. | reverse complement strand
CGGCCAAGCGCCTGCGCCTCGGCTTCACCAAACCGTTCACACAGCTTCTGGTAGAACCAATCGGGAAGACTGAGCGCAACGGGTACCGGTAGCGAATCGGGGTTGGCTGTGGCAAGTCGCGCCAGCCATTCAGGCTGGGGGGGAAGATGTGCAGACGCGCCGGGTGATACACCCTGCCCAGTAGACGCCCGGTCGCGCCAGACACGCGACAGCCGCGCCAGACGGTCCTCGAGAGGTCCATCCCCCGCTTGAGCGAAATGGGCATACAGACGTTTGTTGCGCAAGACATCGAACACGGTGTCGGCAATATCAGCCCGGTCGCGACGTCCCAGCGAACGATGCTCGCGAAAAAAGCGTCGCAACACCGCATCAGCCGGCGAGTTGAGGGTCAGCGCTTCCGCAAGTACGCGCCGCAACAGGTCGGGCACTCGCTCAGGGGGCGACCGATCGCCGCGAGGCCGGTGCTTGCGTGATTCGGTAGGCCGTTTCATACGAACCACATTGCCTGCGTTTCACCCGCCGCGGGCGAATCGAGCCTGGCACGAGAACCGTCGACCCGAAGCCTGCCATCGAGATGCCATTGGACGGCAAGCGGGAGGATCTTGTGCTCGGCCCTGAGCACCCGCGCGGCCAGCGTCGATTCGGTATCGGCATCCTGCACGGCGAGCGCTGCCTGAGCAATGATCGGTCCGGCATCGAGCTCGGGACTGACGTAGTGCACGGTTGCGCCATGAATGCGCGTGCCGCTTTCAAGCGCGCGTCGATGCGTGTGCAAACCAGGAAAAGCGGGCAGAAGAGACGGGTGAATATTCAGCATTCGGAGGGGATACTGCTCAACGAGTTCGGTTGGCAGGATTCGCATGAAACCGGCGAGGACCACCAGGTCAGGCTGCAGACAAGCCAGCGTGTCGCCCAGCAGCTGATTGAAAACTTCACGGCTGGCGGCGCCGTTTGCATCGATAACTTCAAGCCTGACACCGCGAGACCTGGCCAGATCACAGGCCGGCGCATGGGGGCGGTCGGAGATCACCGCATCGATTCGGGCGTTCCAGCGCTGCTCTGAACACGCATCAAGCAGCGCGATCATGTTTGAGCCGCGCCCGGAAACGAGCACGACAATTTTTTTCATCCGCTCGATGATACCACCGGCCTGCTCGCCGTAAGGTCTAGCAAAATCTTATAATTCAAGGTTTTGCATTGCCTTTTCGAGCCCGCCGCCCATGGAGGTTTTCCGAAGACTGCCGCCGCCGCCGAAGCGCCGCCCTTGCGCGCTCACGATCGGCAATTTTGACGGCGTGCATCGAGGCCATCAGGCGGTCATCACCCAGCTAAAGCAGCGCGCAAGCGCGCAGGGGCTTGCCACCTGTGTGCTTACCTTTGAGCCACATCCACGCGAGTATTTCGCGAAGCTTGCCCGCGATCCGAGCCGCGCGCCCGCACATATCCAGACCACCCGGGACAAGTTGAATGCGCTAAGCGCCCTGGGGGTCGATCGCGTGTGTGTCGCACGGTTCGATGCGCGGATCGCCCAGCTTTCGGCTCGCGCATTCTTCGATCAGATCATCGTTGAAGGCCTCGGTGCCCGCGACCTGCTGGTGGGCGATGACTTCCGCTTCGGCCATCAGCGTCAGGGCGACTTCTCACTGCTCAAGTCAATGTGTGACGAGCGTGGAATCGGCTGTTCTCGAATCGACTCATTCGAAGTTGATGGGTTGCGCGTCTCCAGTTCGGAAGTACGCGAAGCGCTCGCCACCGGTAACTTCCAACGCGCCCGCCATCTGCTGGGCCGCGCATTCACGGTCACCGGTCACGTCCTGCACGGTCGCAAGCTTGGCCGCACGATCGGCTTCCCAACGCTCAACCTCAAGATCCCATTCGAGCGGCCTGCGCTATCGGGAATCTTCGTCGTGCGGGTCCATGGGCTACGCGACCATCCCCTGGAAGGCGTTGCCAGCCTCGGCACACGGCCGGCAGTGGAAGCCAACGGCCGCCTGTTGCTCGAGGTTCACCTGTTCGATTTTTCCGATGTCGTGTACGGTCGCGTCATCAGCGTCGAGTTCATGACTCGGTTGCGTGAAGAGCGGCACTACGACTCGCTCGAGCTGCTCACCGAACAGATCGCGCGCGATGCTGAACAGGCGCGCGCCTGGCATGCAGCCCATCCTTTTCAAGCAGACACCCTCCCGAGAGATTGACATGCCCGAAGGCAAATCCCCTGCTACCGATAAGCCAACGTGGCGCGACACGCTGAATCTGCCCGACACGCCGTTTCCCATGCGAGGCGATCTGGCGCGGCGCGAACCTGGCTGGACAAGCGCCTGGCAGGACAAGGGAACATATCGCCGCATTCGCGAGGTCTGCAAAGGACGCCCGATTTGGGTGCTGCACGACGGCCCACCCTACGCCAACGGCGACATTCATATCGGGCACGCGGTCAACAAGATCCTGAAAGACATCATCGTCAAAAGCCGCAACATGTCCGGGTTTGACGCCCGCTACGTGCCAGGTTGGGACTGCCACGGCATGCCCATCGAGATCCAGATCGAAAAGCAGTTCGGCAAGAACCTGCCCGCCGATCAGGTCCAGGCGAAATCGCGAGCGTATGCCACGGAACAAATCGCACGCCAGAAAAAAGATTTCATTCGCCTGGGCGTGCTGGGCGACTGGGACGACCCCTACCTCACGATGGCCTTCCGCAATGAGGCCGATGAGTTACGGTCGCTGGGCAAAATGCTCGAGCGCGGTTTTCTGTTCCGCGGGCTCAAGCCCGTCAACTGGTGCTTTGACTGCGGCTCCGCGCTGGCAGAGGCCGAAGTTGAATACGCCGACCGAAACGATCCAGCCATCGATGTGGGGTTCCCGTTCATGGCTGAAGAGCTGCCGAAGCTCGCGCGCGCATTCGGGCTCGGGGCACTGCCAATTGAACGCGGTTTCTGCGTGATCTGGACGACCACCCCGTGGACGATTCCCGCCAATCAGGCGCTCAATATTCATCCCGACTTCGAGTACGCATTGGTGCGCACCACCTGGCAAGACGCGCCCGCGCTGCTGCTGCTGGCAGCCGATCGGGTTGAAAGCTGCCTGGCATCCTGGCAGCTGCAGGGCGAGATCATCGCGCGCTGCCCAGGTCGCGCGCTGGAACTGATCCGGTTTGCGCATCCGTTTGCGGGCCGCGCGTCACCGGTTTATCTGGGCGACTATGTCACGCTCGACAGCGGCACGGGTGTCGTGCACTCGGCGCCTGCCTACGGCATTGAGGACTTCGTGTCCTGCAAGCGCTACGGCATGAAAGATTCCGACATCCTGCAACCCGTGCTGGGCGATGGCACCTATGCCAAATCACTGCCAGATTTCGGTGGGCTGATGATCTGGGATGCGAATCCCAAAATCATTGAACACCTGCGGGCACACCAGGCGCTGTTTTCGTCGCGCAAAAACGCCCACAGCACCATGCACTGCTGGCGCCACAAGACGCCAATCATTTATCGCGCATCGAGCCAGTGGTTCGCAGGCATGGACGTCAAGCCAACCGATGGTGGCGCCACGCTTCGCGAAACTGCGCTCGCAGGGGTTGAGGCCACCCAGTTTTTCCCAGGTTGGGGAAAAGCCCGGCTGCACGGCATGATCGCCAACCGGCCCGACTGGACGCTATCGCGCCAGCGGCAATGGGGCGTGCCCATGGCCTTCTTTGTGCACCGCGAAACCGGCGCACTTCACCCCCGAACCGCCGAGCTTCTGGAAGCCGTTGCGCAACGCATTGAGCGCGAAGGCATCGAAGCCTGGCAACGCCTTGACCCACGCGAACTATTGGGTGACGACGCCGAGCACTACCAAAAGAACCGCGACACGCTTGACGTCTGGTTCGACTCCGGCACTACGCATCAGACCGTGCTGCGCGGCTCGCATGCTGCTCACTCGCAGTTCCCCGCTGACATGTATCTGGAGGGGTCCGATCAGCATCGCGGCTGGTTCCACTCATCGCTGCTCACGTCAGCCATGCTGAATGGTGTCGCGCCTTATCGGGCGCTGCTCACCCACGGCTTCGTGGTCGACGGCGAAGGTCGCAAGATGAGCAAATCGCTCGGTAACGTCATCGCACCGCAAAAGGTATCCGATACGCTGGGCGCAGAAATCTTGCGGCTGTGGGTGGCAAGCACCGACTATTCGGGCGAGCTGTCGCTGTCCGATGAAATCCTGAAGCGTGTGGTCGAAGCCTATCGCCGAATCCGCAACACGCTACGGTTTCTGCTCGCCAACGTTGCCGACTTCAACATCGAACGCGATGCGGTGCCCGTTGCCCAGATGCTCGACATTGATCGCTATGCGATTGCGCTCGCCGCGCAGTGGCAGCAGGCGATCACCACGGACTATGAGCGCTATGAGTTCCATCCTGCTATCGCAAGAATTCAGACATTCTGCTCAGAAGACCTTGGCGCGTTCTACCTCGACATCCTGAAAGACCGGCTCTATACCAGCGCAACCAACTCACCAGCGCGCCGGTCGGCGCAGACCGCAATCTGGCACATCACGAGCGCACTGCTGCGCGTTATCGCGCCGGTGCTGTCGTTTACCGCGGAAGAGGCCTGGCCCCTGTTCGCACCAGAGCGTCACCAGGCCCGCGGCGAAACAATCTTCACTGAGGTGTGGCACGAGTTCCCGCCTGTTAACGATGCTGACGCGCTGATCGCGCGCTGGACGCGGCTGCGTGAGATCCGCGCTGAGGTGCTGCGCGAGCTTGAAACCGTACGTGGGGCGGGCGGAATCGGGTCATCACTGCAGGCCGAAATCGAGATTACCGCCTCGGGCGATGATCTGGCACTGCTTGAATCGCTGGGCGACGACTTGCGCTTCGTGATGATCACCTCGCAGGCGCTGGCGCGCCCCGCTGAACCGGGGTCGGCTGCGCCCAGCGTGCGTGTCAGCCCCAGCCAGCATGCCAAGTGCGAGCGCTGCTGGCACTGGCGCAGCGATGTGGGTCACGACCCTGCCCGCCCTGGTCTATGCGGGCGCTGCGCAGCGAACCTGTTCGGCGCCGGTGAACCCCGGCGCTTCGCCTGATTGGCAGATAACGTGGCAACCCGCAGCAAACCCACGCCCCGCTCCGGCTTTGCCCGGTGGCTCGCGATCGCGCTCGGTCTGGTGCTGCTCGATCAGATCACCAAGCAGGCGGTGCTGCTGTCGTTTAAAACCGCCGAACGGCTTCCGGTGATCGAGGGTTTCTTTGATCTGACGCTGCTGTTCAACCGCGGCGCGGCATTCAGTCTGCTCGCTGATGCGGGAGGCTGGCAGCGCTGGTTTTTCATCGGTATTGGTGTCGTGGCAACGCTATTCATCGGCTGGATGCTGTGGCGACATGGCTCGCAACGCCTGTTTTCCTTCGCACTCACCCTGATACTGGGCGGCGCGATCGGCAATGTGATCGATCGTGTCCTGCGGGGTGAGGTGGTCGACTTTCTGCTGTTCTACTGGCGTGGCTGGCACTTCCCGGCTTTCAATGTGGCCGACAGTGCGATCACAATTGGCGCAGCGCTGCTGATCATCGATGAGCTGCTGCGCGTGCGGCGCGGGCGCTAAACCGCCATATCTCAGTCCTCGGAGAAACCCATGGGTGTCAGCGGCAAGCGGATCGTGCTCGGCGTCACCGGAGGCGTCGCCGCCTACAAGGCTGCAGTGCTCACGCGCGAACTGCAGCGTGCCGGCGCGCAGGTACAGGTGGTCATGACCGAGGCGGGCACCCGCTTCGTCGGACCTGCCACGTTCCAGGCACTCACTGGCGAACCAGTGTTTGTTGACCAGTGGGATTCCCGAATCGCCAACGGCATGGCGCATATCGAACTGTCACGAGCCGCCGACGCGATTGTTATTGCACCGGCCAGCGCCGACTTCATCGCAAGCCTGGCGCAGGGGCGAGCCGGCGATCTCCTTGCCACACTGTGCCTCGCGCGCGAGTGCCCGCTTGCCGTGGCACCAGCCATGAATCGGCAGATGTGGGAGAACCCTGCCACCCAACGCAACATCCATCAGCTTCGCGAGGATGGCATCGAAGTTATCGGCCCAGACAGCGGTGATCAGGCCTGCGGCGAAACAGGCATGGGGCGAATGCTCGAACCCGAGGCCATTGTTGAAGCGCTGGCCTCCTGGCTGAGTCCTAAGCCCCTGCGCGGCAGGCGCGTGCTGATCACCGCAGGGCCAACCTTCGAGCCCATCGATCCGGTGCGCGGCATCACCAATCGATCTTCGGGCAAGATGGGTTTCGCGCTGGCGAGCGCCTGCGCCCAGGCGGGTGCGGAGGTCACGCTGGTCGCGGGCCCTGTGTCGCTCGACACACCGTGGGGCGTAAGGAACCGCATCAATGTGCAGACTGCGCAGCAGATGCACGACGCTGTGCACCGCGAGCTCGATGCCACTGCCAACACCGCCCATCCACATGACGTCTTTATTGCTGTAGCAGCGGTCGCTGACTGGCGTCCCGCCACCTACAGCGATGCCAAGATCAAGAAGACCGATGCACAGTCGGTCCCCCAGCTTCAATTCACGCAAAACCCTGACATCCTGGCGAGCGTCGCGGCGCGCAAGCCAGCGCCCTATTGCGTGGGTTTCGCAGCCGAAAGCGATTCGCTTGAACGCAATGGCCACGACAAGCTGATCCGTAAAGGCATTCCGCTGCTGGTTGCCAACATCGGTCATGAAACCTTTGGCCGCGACGATAACGAACTGCTGGTGCTCGATGGCAGCAGTCAGATCCGGCTCGCCCGTGCGCCCAAACACGAGCTTGCGCGTGAACTCGTGCGCGAGATTGCGCGCAGGCTCGAGCTGCCGCGCTAAGCGTCTCGCTTCTCTTAATCCTCAGGATGCCTTATGCAGGTCGACCTAAAAATTCTCGATGAGCGCTTGCGCGATGCACTGCCCGCCTATGCAACACCAGGCAGCGCCGGACTCGATTTGCGCGCCTGCCTGGATGCGCCGCTGACTCTGCAGCCTGGCGATGCTCAGCTGATTCCCACCGGGCTTGCGATGCATCTGGCCGACCCCGGCTACGCGGCCATGATCCTGCCGAGATCCGGCCTGGGCGCCAAGCACGGCATCGTACTGGGCAATCTGGTCGGGCTGATCGACTCCGACTACCAGGGCCCGCTGATGGTGTCGTGCTGGAACCGAGGACGCGAAGCCTTCACGATCCAGCCGCTTGAGCGCATCGCGCAGATGATCATCGTGCCGGTGGCCCAGGCGCAGTTTCGCGTGGTGGAGAGCTTTGAAGCGAGCGCCCGCGGCGCGGGCGGTTTCGGCAGCACCGGGCGCGGCTGACGACGCGCCTGGCGGGCCGCATCAACCGGCTCGCTGTGCCTCAATCAGCTGATCGAGCTTCACCGAGTCAGCGGCGAACAGGCGAATGCCTTCGGCAAGCTTCTCGGTGGCCATCGCATCGTCGTTCACCGAAAATCGGAACAGCTTTTCATCGAAACGCGCCCGCTCAATGGCAAGCGTGCGTGATCGTGCAGCATCAAGGCGTTGCGGCGCATCGGCGTCGCTCTGGCGCAGCTGCTCGAGCAGCTCAGGACTGATGGTGAGCAGATCGCAACCCGCCAGCGCGAGAATCTGTCCGGTGTTGCGAAAACTCGCCCCCATAACCTCGGTGGTGTAGCCGAACTTCTTGTAGTAATCGAAGATACGCCGCACCGAAAGCACACCGGGGTCTTCATCCGGGGCGTAATCACGCCCATCGCGCTTGCGATACCAGTCCATGATTCGCCCAACAAACGGCGAGATCAGCGTTACGCCTGCATCCGCGCAGGCCACCGCCTGCGGGAACGAAAAAAGCAGCGTCAGATTGCAGCGAATTCCCTCAGCCTCGAGCCGCTCGGCTGCACGAATACCTTCCCAGGTCGCAGCGATTTTGATCATCACCCGATCGCGGCTGATGCCTGCCTCGGCATAGCGTTCGATGATTCGGCGGGCCCGGTCTATCGTTCCGACGGTATCGAACGACAAGCGCGCATCGACCTCGGTGGATACCCGCCCCGGCACAATCGCAAGGATTTCGCGACCAAACCGAACCAGCAGCCGATCTGTGATCTGCGCCACCGGCTCACTGCGATGCGCGCCCACCGTCTCGGTGAGCAGGCCCTGATACTCAGGCCGCGCCACCGCTTTCACAATGAGGGTGGGGTTGGTGGTCGCGTCACGCGGCGAATAAGCTCGCATCGCATGGAAGTCGCCGGTATCGGCGACCACCGTCGTGCACTGCCTGAGCTTTTCTAAAGCATTCATCGGTCGATCCGTGTCATTTGGAAAACAGAGTTCTCTGCTGCGGGCGCTGCCGGAATAGCCGGATCAGCGTCCCTGCGGCCACAACAGCCAGACTCGCGAACAGCATGGCGCCCCATAGCGAAAACGGTACGCCCAGCCAGGGGCGGTCAGCCTCATCGCAGCGCGCCGTCGCCTCGAACATGGCGGGCCACGCCTCGATAAGACCGCTCTTGCTCAGGATACGATCAGCAAGTGTGAGATTGCAGGAGGCGCTTTTGGCGGCAACGAGATGCTGATACATCGCAACACCCACGCCCACCGCCGACAGCAGCGTCGCGGCCACTGCGCTGACCCACTGCACAACTCGGGCGCCAAACATCGCACCCATCAGCGCAACACCCACAATCGTCAGCAGCAGCAGCCGCTGCAGCACGCACCACGGGCAGGGCTGGTAATCGAAACGGTGCTGCAATACCCACGCAAGCAGCAGCGCCAGCGCCCCGGTGATGCTGATTGCAATCAACAGCACCCGGGGCGAAGTCAGAACCGCGCTCAAGTGAGCATGTCGTTCCAGATGTTGCGCGCCCACGCGTTCGCGTAAACGCCCTCCAACTGGTTGGCCGCCGTTGAGAGTCCACCCGCCCCCTCTACCGTGACCATGGTCTTTTTGCCTTCGTCATAACGGTGTACAGAGGCCACGTGCACGACGTTATTCGCATCGGTAAAGCTGTAGCAGGTGTTCGCCATCATGAGCGGCTGGGGCGTACGGCCGTTCATCGACTCAACGATGGCTGCTGCGGCCGCCTTGCCATGCTGGTTCGCCATATGCCCCGACTTCGGCATGAGAGGCGCGGACAGAGTAGCGTCGCCCAGCACGTGAATGCCTTTGGCTGCAGTGGACTCGAGCGTGACCCAGTCAACGGCACACCACAGGTTGTTGGCATTGACCAGGCCGGCCTTGCGCGCAAGATCCCCCGCCCCGTTCGGGGGGACGATGTTGAGCACGTTGGCCCGAACCTTGTCGCCAAGTTCAGTGACGGCGGTAAGCGTTTTAATGTCGAGCTCGGTCACCGGGCTGTTGGGCCGGTACTCGATCATTCCTGCGTAAGGCCCATTCCAGGCGGCGAGAAAGAGCGCCTTCTTCGATACCAGATCGGGGTTGGCATCGAGCACAATGATCTTGGAGCGCGGCTTCGCGGCCTTGAAGTAACTGGCCACCTGACAGACACGCTCATAGGGCCCTGGCGGGCAGCGGTACGGTGCGCGCGGAATCGACAGCACGAATACGCCACCGTCGGGCATCGCCTCGAGCTGGCGTCGCAGCTCAACCGTTTGAGGCCCTGCTTTCCAGGCATGCAGGACACGCTTCTGCGCCTCCGCATCCAGGCCCTGAATCGCGCCGAAGTTAAAGTCGACGCCTGGTGACACCACGATCCGATCAAAACTCTGCGTTGCCAGCTTCTGGAAAGAAACCGATCGCTTGGCAGCATCGATCGACAGCACCTCGTCATTCATGGTGAGAATGCCGGCGCGACGCAGACCGTCGTAAGACACTGTGAGGTCTTCGATCTTGCGATGGCCGCCCAGCACCAGGTTCGAAAGCGGGCACGATACGAACGCGCGTTCGCGCTCAACCAGCATCACATCAATTGCGTCGCCGCCCCACTTTTTAATGTACTTGGCCGCGGTCGCGCCGCCAAAGCCGCCACCGACCACCAGTACGCGGCCGAGCTTGCGCGTTACCACCGCTGGCGCCTTTTGTTCGGTGGCGCATCCGGCGAGCAGTGAGGAGGTTCCTGCGGCTGCGAGAGCGGCCCCGACGAGCCGGCGACGCTGGGGATTGCCTAAGGTGTCAGACATGCTGGTCTCCTTGGGGGCGGACTTCATTTACCGGCCTTTTGCGCAGCAAAATACTGCGCCATGGCCGCGATCTGCGCATCGGTATAGCCCTTTGCCAACTGATGCATGATCGTTGCCTGACGCGTGCCGTTGCGAAACGCGTTCATTTGTTCGGTGAAGTATGCGGCCGACAGACCGGCCAGCCCGGGCATGCCGCTGCCTTCGGCCGATCGACCATCTGTGCCGTGGCAGTTGGCGCAATTGGCAGCGAGGTAACGGGCATCAGACGATTGCGCACTGGCTGGCGCGATGGCCGACAGTGAGAGCAGCGCTGCAAACGCCGCCGATGACAATAGACGCATGGGTCTCCTCCTGGATGATTCAAGTAAAACGCACTGATCGATTCTATGCGCAAAGCCGGGTGCGGCCAACGAACCATGATCAATCAGCTCATTCGCAACGGCGTAACAGGCGGACGGAAGCTGACCGAGGCCGGGCGTAACCGGGCCAAAGCCGCTCAGCGCTTGACGGCACACGCGTGCGCTTAACCCCGCACGCAGCGGGGCCTGAGCAGCAGCGCAGCGAGCTTAGACGGTGGCGGTCTCGGCGGGCTCAGCGGGCTCGCCATCGCGACCGCGGCGGACATTGGCTGGGCGCGTCCCCGTGGAGCCTGCGTCATCTTCCGATGAGGCAGGAGCGGTTTTGCCGGAGTCTGGTTCACCAAAGGTCAGGACCACCTGGTCAGCCTCGTCGAGGTCGACCGTAACACGGCCACCCCCCACCAGACGACCGAAGAGCAGCTCATCGGCAAGCGCCTTGCGGATCGTGTCCTGGATAAGCCGCTGCATGGGCCGTGCACCCATGAGGGGGTCGAAGCCCTTCTTCGAGAGGTGCTTGCGCAGGGCTTCAGTGAACACCGCATCGACCTTCTTCTCGTGCAGCTGTTCTTCGAGCTGGATCAGGAATTTGTCGACCACCCGCAGAATGATGTCTTCATCGAGTGCGCGGAAGCTGATGATGGAGTCAAGGCGATTGCGGAACTCGGGGGTGAACAGCCGCTTGATCTCGACCATCTCATCGCCGAGCTGGCGGTTGTCCGAAAACCCAATGGAACGACGCTGAAGATCGGCCGCCCCAGCATTGGTGGTCATGACGATGATGACATTACGGAAATCGGCCTTACGACCGTTGTTGTCGGTGAGCGTGCCGTGGTCCATCACCTGCAGGAGAATGTTGTAGACGTCAGGATGCGCTTTCTCGATTTCATCGAGCAGCAGTACTGAGTGCGGCTTCTTGGTGATCGCTTCGGTAAGTAAGCCGCCCTGATCAAACCCGACATAGCCCGGGGGCGCTCCGATAAGCCGCGATACCGCGTGACGCTCCATGTACTCGGACATGTCAAAGCGAATCAGCTCGATGCCGAGAATGAACGCCAGCTGGCGCGCCACTTCGGTTTTGCCCACACCCGTGGGGCCAGAAAACAGGAACGCGCCAATTGGTTTATCGGGCTTACCGAGGCCAGAGCGTGCCATTTTGATCGCCGAGGCAAGCGCGTCAATGGCTGGATCTTGACCGAATACAGTGGCCTTCAGATCGCGATCGAGCGTCTGCAAACGGCTGCGGTCATCGGACGATACCGAGGCCGGCGGGATACGGGCGATTTTTGCCACGATATCCTCGATCTCTCCCTTGCCAATAACTTTCTTCTGACGCGACTTGGGCAGGATTCGCTGAGCGGCACCCGCCTCATCGATGACGTCGATGGCTTTGTCGGGCAGATGCCTGTCGTTGATGTATTTCGCTGCCAATTCAGCGGCCGCCGACAGCGCCGACGACGAATAGCGGACGCCGTGATGCTCCTCGAAGCGCGATTTCAGCCCGCGCAGGATCTGCACGGTTTGCTCGATAGAGGGCTCATTGACGTCGATTTTCTGGAAGCGTCGCGACAGAGCGTGATCTTTTTCGAAGATGCCTCGGTACTCGGTGTACGTGGTGGCACCGATACACTTCAGCTGCCCGGATGACAGGGCGGGCTTGAGCAGATTGGAGGCATCGAGCGTTCCCCCTGATGCCGCGCCCGCACCAATGAGCGTGTGGATCTCATCGATGAAAAGCACCGAGCCGGCGGTTTGCTTCAGCTGCTTGAGCACCGCCTTCAGGCGCTGCTCGAAATCACCGCGGTACTTGGTGCCGGCGAGCAGGGCGCCCATATCCAGCGCGTAAACCGTCGCGTCAGAGAGAATCTCTGGAACATCGCCCTGCGTGATGCGCCACGCGAGGCCCTCGGCAATCGCCGTTTTGCCGACCCCTGCCTCACCGACCAGCAGCGGATTGTTCTTGCGCCGGCGGCACAGCACCTGAATGACCCGCTCGACCTCGTGCTCACGCCCGATCAGGGGATCGATACGCCCCTCGCGCGCAGCCGCGTTGAGATTTTGTGTGTACTGCTCGAGCGCCCCGGCCTGCTGGGTGTTCGAGCCACCCTGCGACTCTTCCTGCTGCTCGCTGGGTTCTTCCTTGCTGGCTTCCTTGGGCTGAGGCGATTTGGTGATGCCGTGCGAAATGAAATTGACGACATCGAGCCGCGTGATGCCTTGCTGATGCAAATAGTAGACCGCGTGCGAGTCTTTCTCGCCGAAGATCGCAACCAGCACGTTGGCGCCCGTGACCTCTTTCTTGCCGTTCGAGGTGGACTGCACATGCATGATGGCGCGCTGAATGACGCGCTGAAAACCCAGCGTGGGCTGCGTGTCGATGTCCTCGGTGCCCGGCACGATGGGCGTGTTCTCCTTGATAAAACCGGAGAGATTGCGCCGAAGGTCTTCGATGTTGGCGGCGCAGGCACGCAGCACTTCAGCCGCCGACGGATTGTCGAGCAATGCAAGCAGCAGATGTTCTACGGTGATGAATTCATGTCGCTGCTGCCTGGCCTCGACAAAGGCCATGTGCAGACTGACTTCTAGTTCCTGGGCGATCATGCTTCCTCCATCACGCACTGCAACGGGTGTTGGTGCTGGCGCGAAAAACTGCTGACTTGCTCGACCTTGGTGGCAGCCAGGTCGCGCGGATAGATACCGCACACACCGCGGCCCTCTCGATGAACCGCGAACATCACTTGCGTGGCCTTCTCGCGATTCATGCCGAAAAACTTCTGAAGCACGATCACGACGAACTCCATAGGAGTGTAGTCGTCATTGAGCAAAAGCACCTGATACATCGGCGGCGGTGCAACACGTGACTCGCGCTGCTCGACAACAGTAGAGGGATCATGACGGGTCGCCATCACCACATTCTAGCGAGTCGTCGTGGTGCTGCAACAACGGCCACCCCGTTCGTGCGGGCGCAAGCAACGACCAAACGCCGGTCGACCCCCCGTTACCGGCAATAACCCTTGACGGCTCCGGGCAACTGTAAAAGAATCCGCATGCCCCGTAGGGACACTTACAGATCCCTGGCAACACTGGCATTCCCTGGCCGCAGGTAAGCGGGCGGCGGGCGGATCCGGTCGCGGGCGACGCCTACCGGCGGCGCAGGGCGAGGGAGTTGGTCGGATCTTGACGCGAAGGCCCCGAATTTATCGGGCATGACCTCGTTGCTGGGTTCCTGGCCGACCTGGGAACACATTTCATTGAAGGCTTGATATGGCAACGGGTACCGTCAAGTGGTTTAACGATGCAAAAGGTTTCGGTTTCATCACCCCGGACGACGGCGGTGAGGATCTGTTCGCGCACTTCAGCGCGATTCAGATGAGCGGCTTCAAAAGCCTGAAAGAAGGGCAGAAGGTGCAGTTTGACGTCGTGCAAGGCCCGAAAGGCAAGCAGGCGTCGAACATTCAGGGCGCCTAAGTTCTGATTGCTCCCGATCCGATGGCGCGCCATCGGATCGGCCAGCCTCTCAGGAACACGACTGGCCGACTGATCAGCCGGCCGACGAGCGGAAGCCACTGGCTCCGCCCGCCCGTTCACGTTACATATTGTCGATCATCACCTGCCCGAACCCCGAGCAGGACACCTGAGTGGCACCATCCATCAAGCGCGCAAAGTCATAGGTCACTTTGCGCGACAGGATCGATTTTTCCATCGAGGAAATGATCAGGTCGGCGGCCTCGAACCAGCCCATGTGCCGCAGCATCATTTCAGCCGACAGAATTTCGGAACCCGGATTGACGTAGTCCTTGCCGGCGTACTTGGGCGCGGTGCCGTGCGTGGCCTCAAACATTGCAACCGAGTCCGACAGATTGGCGCCCGGGGCGATGCCGATACCGCCGACCTGCGCGGCCAGCGCGTCCGACACGTAGTCGCCGTTCAGATTAAGCGTAGCGATCACGCTGTACTCAGCCGGACGCAGCAGAATCTGCTGAAGGAACGCATCGGCGATCACGTCTTTGACGACGATGGGCTTGCCGGTCTTCGGGTTCTTGAAACTCATCCACGGACCACCGTCGAGCAGCTGCGCACCGAACTCCTTCTGCGCCAGGGCGTATCCCCAGTCACGGAATGCGCCCTCGGTGTACTTCATGATGTTGCCTTTGTGCACCAGCGTCACCGACGGCTTGTCGTTATCGATCGCGTACTGAATCGACTTACGAACCAGACGCTCGGTGCCCTCACGCGACACGGGTTTGATACCGATGCCCGAGGTGGCAGGAAAGCGAATCTTTTTGACCGCCATCTGCTTGATCAGGAAGTCGATAACTTTTTTCGCGCCTTCGGATTCAGCAGCCCATTCGATCCCGGCGTAAATATCCTCCGAGTTCTCGCGGAAGATGACCATATCGGTCTTTTCCGGCTCTTTGAGCGGTGACGGAACGCCCTTGAAATAGCGGACTGGACGCAGGCACACGTACAGGTCGAGTTCCTGGCGCAGCGCCACATTCAGGGACCGGATGCCACCACCAACCGGCGTAGTCAACGGGCCCTTGATGGAAACCACGTAATCCTTGACCGCATGGAGCGTTTCCTCGGGCAACCAGACGTCGGGGCCATACACCTTGGTGGATTTCTCTCCAGCGAATACTTCCATCCAGTGAATCTTGCGCTTGCCGCCATAGGACTTGGCGACGGCGGCATCGACCACCTTCAGCATCACCGGCGTGATGTCAAAACCAGTGCCATCACCTTCGATGTACGGGATGACGGGTTGGTCGGGAACCTGCAGCGAAAAGTCTGCATTGACGCGGATCTTCTCTCCGGCGGCGGGGATCTTGATATGCTGATACATGAATAGGGATCCTTCCTGAAACGGCATCTGAGTTCTTATGGGCACGCAACTTTCAAGTGCGGCGCGAATTATGCCGCAAGCACCTGATGCGCGGATAGCGGCGACGAACGCATTTCGGGCGCTGCAAGCAGCGCTCCGCCGGCTGGGCATTAGGGCAGGTGTCTTTACGCGCCGGAGCCTCGTCGCCTGGGGGGCGACACTGCTTGCAGCGGCACTCGTGGTGGCGCTCGCCGGATCCCCGGTGGCTGCACAAACCCAGGGCGCACCTCAGCAGGGATTACCGCGCACTGAGCTCGGTGCCGGGATGCACCGGATCACCGCCGAAGTGGCAGCCGATCACGCCAGCCGTGCCACCGGCCTCATGTTCAGGCGCTCGCTCGCACCCAACCACGGCATGCTGTTCGTGTTCCAGGAGAAAACACCCCAGTGCTTCTGGATGCGCAACACGCTGATCGCGCTATCGATTGCGTTCTTGGATGACGACGGGCGGATCGTCAATATCGAAGATATGGCACCCCTTACCGAAAACAGCCACTGCTCGAGAGAGCCGGTGCGGTTTGCGCTGGAAATGGAACAGGGGTGGTTTGCTCGCCGGGGTGTCGTGGCCGGCGACCGGCTGACAGGTCGGGAAGTATTCAAACCCAGATAGGGTTTCGACCCCGCTGGCAAGCCGTTGCTTCGCTGCCGAGTCGCCCGGTGAAGACCGGGGCGACTCAGAGCAATAAAGCCTGGGGTAGCGGGCAATCAGCCGAAGTTGCGCGCCGCAAAGTCCCAGTTAACGAGGTTGTTCAGGAAGGTCTCGACGAACTTGGGCCGAGCGTTGCGGTAATCAACGTAGTACGCGTGCTCCCATACATCGACCGTAAGAAGCGGCGTGTCGCCGGTGGTAAGCGGCGTGGCAGCGTTGCTGGTGTTGACGATATCCACCGAACCATCGGCCTTGCGAACCAGCCAGGTCCAGCCCGACCCGAAGTTACCCACCGCACTCTTCGCGAAGGCTTCCTTGAATGCCGCGTAGGAGCCCCACTTTGCATTGATGGCGGCTGCCAGTGCGCCCGAGGGCTCACCGCCGCCTGCCGGCTTCATGCAGTTCCAGAAAAACGTGTGGTTCCAGACCTGGGCCGCGTTATTGAAGACGCCGCCGCTTGACTTGCGAACGATGTCAACCAGTCCCATGGACTCAAACTCGGTGCCCTTGATCAGATTGTTAAGGTTCGTGACGTAAGCCTGATGGTGTTTGCCGTGGTGATACTCGAATGTCTCTTTGGACATGTGCGGCGCGAGCGCATCGGGGGCGTACGGCAGGGCGGGAAGCGTGTGTTCCATCGTGATCATCCTCATCGTGGCAGTCAGAGAAGGCGCGAATTCTAGGCGTAAAGCGCACACCCCTCAATGCGAACCGTACCGGCGCCCCGGTCAATCCGAGGAGCGGTCCGATGGCGGCACGTCGGTTGAAACCGGTCGGGCATGCGCCACGGTGGCCTCAACTTCGGCACGAGCCAGTCGAATGCGCAGGGCTGTGCCCGCTTCGAGTCCATGCTCATCAAACACCACCCGCCCCTCGCGATCACGAACGATCGCATAGCCACGCGCCAGCACGGCGAGCGGACTCACCAGCTCAAGCGCCTGCATCTGTGCGCGAAGCCGATGGTCTGCGGACTCGGCTGCCCGCCGGGTCGACTGCACCATGCGAGCGCTCAGCGCATCAATGCGGAGGTTGGCGCCAGCCACTGACGGCGGACGGAGCCGGGCATTCAGCCGCTCGGCCAGCGATCGTCGGCGCGCAAGACCCTCACGCAGCGCCGCGGACAGGCGTGCTTCGGTCAGCGCCAGTCGGTGCGCGCGCTCGCGCCATTGCACCGACGGCGGGCGGAGCCGCGCCAACGCAAGGTCAAGGCGCTGGGATGATCGGTCGACTTCGCGCGCGAGCAGTCGCCTGGCGCGATCCAGCCAGCCCGCCACCTCGGCGAGCAGCTCATTGCGCTCGGCTGCGGCAAACTCGGCTGCGGCGGTCGGCGTAGGCGCCCTGAGATCAGCAACGAAATCGGCAATCGTGAAGTCGGTTTCGTGACCGACGCCAGAGATCACGGGAATGGGGCAGGCGGCAATTGCGCGCGCCAGCGCCTCATCGTTAAAGGCCCACAGATCCTCGATTGAGCCGCCGCCGCGAACCAGCAGCAGCACGTCGCACTCGCGGCGGCCGCTCGCCTGAAGCACAGCGCGCCTCAGCAGCTCCGGCGCATCGGCGCCCTGAACCGGCGCCGGATACAGCACCACCTCGACATGCGGTGCGCGCCGCGCCAAGGCGGTGAGCACATCGCGCAGTGCCGCGGCCTGGGGCGAGGTCACGATACCAATCCGTCGCGGAAGCCGCGGCAGCGTGCGCTTGCGAGCAGGATCAAACAGACCCTCGGTCTCAAGACGGGCCTTCAGCTCGAGGAACCGTCGGTGCAGATCGCCACTTCCGGCCCGGCGCATCAACTCAACGTTGAGCTGAAAATCGCCGCGCGCCTCATAGAGCGTGACCAGTGCCCGCACTTCAACGCGATCGCCCTCGCGCGGCACAAACCCGACGCCCTGCGCACGGCCGCGAAACATCACCGCCCGGACCTGCGCGCCTGAATCCTTCAGCGTGAAATACCAATGGCCGCTCGCGGCGCGGGTGAGATTGGAGATTTCTCCGCCCACCCAGATCAAAGGGAGACTTCTTTCGAGTAGGCCGCTCACCGTGCGGTTCAGCTGGGAAACCGTGAGGATTTCCCGCATGAATCCTGGCTCGGCGGTTGAAGAACGAGGCGTGGCGGGGCCTCCGGAGGCAAACCTATCCACAAACCCTCGCCAATCCTGGGCCAAGACCGTAACGTGGGAGCGCTCTCTGAGAGAAATCGCAAATCATTGATTTATATGACTAAAAAATCTTTTGTTTGGGACGTTTTTCGAACCAGGCCGCGACAGCGGTCCGCCAGCCCGACGCGCGGCGCCAGTTGTCCACATAGTTTTCCACATGCGCGCGACCGCCGCTTGCGGGGGCTTTATCGGCCGCAGGACAATGGTCCGGTTTGTCTTTGGCGCCCCCTCCCAGTTGGCGTCGCCGGTTAACCTTAGGGACCCAGCCAATTCGTCAGTTGTTTCTCGCCGCACGCCGAATGACCACCCCCTCTTCCCGCCCGCAAACCGCATCGCAACGTCGCGCGGCCGAAACGCTGCTCACCCGGCTATGGTTCGGGTCCGACCCCCTTGCGAGAGCAGGCTCCTGGCTGGTCGCGCCACTTGCCTGGCTTACCGCCTGGGAAAGCGGTCGGCGGCGGAGGCAAATCCAGGCGCTACCGGCGCCACCTTGCCCGGTCATCGTCGTAGGTAACCTTGTGGTGGGCGGCGCAGGCAAGACCCCCCTCACACTGGCGATTGCGGATGCGCTCGGCAAGCGCGGACACCGGGTCGGGCTCCTGTGCAGTGGCTACCGCGGCCGTCGTCAGGGCGCGCGACTGGTGCCCCCGGACGGCGATGCGCGCGAGCATGGCGACGAAGCGGTTCTTCTTGCGCGCTCGGCTAAGGCCCCGGTCGCAGCGGCCCGCCAGCGCGGCGAAGCCCTGGCGCTCTTGCTACGCATGTACCCGGACCTTACGGTGGTTGTCTCGGATGACGGTCTCCAGCACACGACATTGCCGCGCAGCGTCGAGATTGCGGTATTCGATCGCAGAGGCGTGGGTTGCGGCCGGCTGCTGCCAGCGGGGCCGCTCAGAGAGTCGCTGGGCGCGCTCGATCAGATCGACGCGATCGCGCTCAACGAGCCCGCCAGTTCGCCCGTTGTTCATCCCAGAATTTTTGGCTTCCGCATGGTCGCCAGACGATTCGTATCGCTGACAGGCGAGGCCGAGCCAGTTGAGGCCGCCCGATTCGCTGACTGGGTTGGCACGCGCACCATCACCGCGGTTGCCGGTATCGGGGAACCGCAGCGATTTTTCGACATGCTCGCGACGCTTGGGCTGAAAGCCGATACGCTCGCCCTGACCGACCATGACCCGATCGACCAAAAGCTGCTGAGTGCCTTGCAAACCGACCTGATCCTCATGACAAGCAAGGACGCCGTAAAATGTTCGGAGTTCGCCGACCGTCGGTGCTGGGCACTCGAGGTCAGCGCTGAACCCGATCCCAAAATGATTGACTGGCTGACCGAGGTACTCGTTGGACTCACGCCTGCTTGAAATTCTGGTCTGCCCGATTTGCAAGGGCGCCCTTCGCCACAAGCGCGGCGGTACGGCGGCCGATGGCGCAAGCCTTGATTCGGAGCTGCTCTGCATCGCAGACCGAGTGGCTTTTCCGGTTCGCGACGGCATCCCGCGAATGCTGGTCGACGAAGCGCGGCGACTTGACGATTCCGAACTCAGCTGAGCGCGTGCCGACGTGGTCTCAAATACCGAGTTCGTTGCGCTGATTCCGGCACGCCTTGCCTCGACCCGCCTGCCCGACAAGCCGCTGGCACTGATCGGCGGTAAACCCATGGTTGTACGCGTGGCCGAGCGCGCCATGGCCTCGGGCGCGAAGCGAGTCGCAATCGCTACCGATTCCGAGCGTATTGCGGACAGCGTGCGCGAAGCGGGGTTCACCGCTGTGATCACACGCGCCGACCATGTATCGGGCACTGACAGACTCGCTGAAGCCGCCGACCTGCTCGAACTCACCGATAACGACATCGTCGTCAATGTTCAAGGCGATGAGCCCATGGTGCCGCCGCCCCTGATTGCCGCAGTGGCCCGCACGCTGGCCGCCAATCCTGCCTGTGCGATGGCCACTGCCGCACACCCGATCCACTCGGATGCCGAGTTTCGTAATCCCAATGTTGTGAAGCTCGTGACCGACTCAATGGGCCGCGCCCTCACCTTTTCCCGGGCACCCATTCCCTTCGAACGCGATGTGGCGGCGGGCAGCCTGCCCGCAGACTCAATTTCTCCGGCGCTTGCAGGCCTGGGTCTGCCGCTGCGACACATCGGGCTATACGCGTATCGGGCAAGCTTTCTCAGGCAATTCCCAGCCCTGGCGCCTGCGCCGCTCGAAAAAATCGAATCGCTCGAACAGATGCGGGCGCTGTGGCATGGCTTTGAGATTGCTGTGCATATCACCGACCTCGCGCCGCCGACCGGGGTCGATACGCCCGCCGATCTCGAGCGAATTCGAAGCCTGTGGGCAAACACCTCAAATTGACCGGTCCGCGTCTTTGACGGTACGCTCGCGTCAACCCTCTTTCGGGAAATCCCTATGCGTCTGATCCTCCTGGGCGCCCCTGGCGCCGGTAAAGGCACGCAGGCTGCGTTCATCACCCGCCGCTTCGGTATTCCACAAATCTCCACCGGCGACATGCTGCGTGCAGCCGTCAAGGCCGGGACACCGCTTGGCGTGGCAGCGAAAAAAGTGATGGACTCCGGCGGGCTGGTGTCTGACGACATCATCATTGGACTGGTGCGCGACCGGCTCGCTCAGCCTGATTGCGCAGCGGGCTATCTGTTCGATGGCTTTCCCCGCACCATTCCCCAGGCCGAGGCCATGAAAGAGGCGGGCGTCGGCATCGACTATGTCCTCGAGATCGATGTTCCAGATTCCGAGATCATCGAACGCATGAGCGGCCGCCGGGTCCACCTGGCAAGCGGCCGTACCTATCATGTCCGGTTCAACCCGCCCAAGGTCGCCGGCAAAGACGACGACACGGGCGAAGACCTGGTGCAGCGAGACGATGATCGCGAAGAAACCGTCCGCAAGCGCCTGTCGGTCTACCACGCCCAAACCCGTCAGCTGGTTGACTACTACGGCAACTGGGCAGCGACCCAGCAACCCGGCGCCCCGCGCTATCGGCGAATTTCGGGCCTGGGCGGGGTGGACGAGATCACTTCGCGCGCACTCGAGGCACTGGCTGGCTGAACCGGCTGGCCAGCCTCTTCCTCCGTTTCCAGAGTAGCCTGCCGGAACGCCGCGCAGGGCCCGCAATCATGCTGGCCCGTGACCAGCGGCCACGCCCGTGTAAAATCCGGCCGCTTTATCAAACTAAACCATAGGTAACAACGGAGGAAGGATCATGACTGCAACCACTGCGGGCGTATGGCTCGCGCTGGCCTGCGGCATCATCGCGGTGCTGTACGGCATCGTGTCGAGCCGCTGGATTCTCGGGCTCGATGCCGGCAATGCGCGGATGCAGGAAATCGCTGCGGCGATTCAGCAGGGCGCTAAGGCCTACTTGAACCGCCAGTACCGCACCATCGGACTGGTCGGCGTGATCCTCTTCATCATCATCGCGGTTGTGCCGGGTCTGGGCATGTCGACTGCGGTCGGCTTTGCCATCGGCGCCATCCTGTCAGGCGCTGCGGGCTACATCGGCATGAACGTCTCGGTTCGGGCCAATGTGCGCACCGCGCAGGCGGCCACGGTGGGTCTCAACGAAGCGCTCGCCGTTGCATTCCGGGGCGGTGCGATCACCGGCATGCTGGTGGTCGGACTGGGTCTGCTGGGCGTTGCGGGTTACTACGCATTCCTGGTCGGATCCGCCGGCAAGATCACCGATCTGCATCATGTGCTCAAGCCGCTGATCGGCCTTGCGTTCGGCTCGTCGCTGATTTCAATCTTCGCGCGCCTGGGCGGCGGCATCTTCACCAAAGGCGCAGACGTCGGCGCCGACCTGGTGGGTAAGGTCGAAGCCGGCATTCCCGAAGACGATCCTCGCAACCCCGCGGTCATCGCTGACAACGTCGGCGACAACGTGGGCGACTGCGCGGGCATGGCCGCTGACCTGTTTGAAACCTATGCCGTCACGCTGATCGCCACGATGCTGCTGGGCTCGCTGATGGTCACTGGTGCAGAAATGCAGGCGGTGGTCTACCCGATGGCACTTGGCGGTCTGTCGATCATCGCCTCGATCATCGGCTGCATGTTCGTTAAAGCCAAGCCGGGCGACACCAACATCATGGGTGCGCTCTACAAGGGCCTGATCGTTGCGGGCGTGATCGCAACCATCGCTTCGTATCCGATCACCCAGTGGATGTTCGCGGGCGCGACGCTGCCCAAGGGCCTCACGATCATGAACCTGTGGCTGTGCGTGGTCGTGGGCATGGTGCTGACCGGCCTGATCGTCTGGGTGACCGAGTACTACACCGGTACGCAGTACGGTCCCGTACGCTATGTGGCGCAGGCTTCAACCACCGGCCATGCCACCAACATCATCGCCGGCATCGCGGTGTCGATGAAGTCCACCGCCTGGCCGGTGCTGATGGTTTGCGCGGCCATCCTGGCCTCGTTCTGGCTGGCAGGCCTCTACGGCATCGCAATCGCGGCTACCGCCATGCTGTCAATGGCCGGTATCGTGGTGGCGCTTGACGCCTATGGCCCGATTACCGATAACGCCGGCGGTATCGCTGAAATGGCCGACCTGCCTGAGTCGGTGCGCAACATCACCGATCCGCTGGATGCGGTGGGCAACACCACCAAGGCGGTTACCAAGGGCTATGCGATCGGCTCGGCCGGTCTTGCGGCGCTGGTGCTCTTTGCCGACTACACGTATGCGCTCGAGTCGGCCAAGATCAAGGTGACGTTCGATCTGTCAGACCATATGGTGATTGTCGGCCTGTTCATTGGCGGTCTGATCCCCTTCCTGTTCGGCGCCATGGCAATGGAAGCGGTTGGTCGCTCGGCCGGCGCGGTGGTCGAAGAAGTCCGTCGCCAGTTCCGCGAGATCAAGGGCATCATGGAAGGCACGGCCAAGCCCGATTACTCGCGCGCGGTCGATCTGCTCACTACGTCGGCGATCAAGGAGATGATCATCCCGTCGCTGCTGCCGGTGATCGTACCGGTGGTCGTGGGTCTGGTGCTGGGTCCGAAGGCGCTGGGCGGCATGCTGATGGGAACCATCATCACCGGTCTGTTCGTCGCCATCTCGATGTGTACTGGCGGCGGTGCCTGGGACAACGCCAAGAAGTACATTGAAGAAGGTCACCACGGCGGCAAGGGTTCGGATGCTCACAAGGCTGCCGTCACGGGCGACACGGTAGGCGACCCCTACAAGGACACCGCGGGTCCTGCGGTCAATCCGCTCATCAAGATCATCAACATCGTGGCGCTCCTGATCGTGCCGCTGCTGTAAACCGGATGGCTTGATCGAAAACGGGCGGCCTCTGAGGCCGCCCTTTTCATTTGGGACCGTCGCAATCACCAGGATTCAAGCGTCGACTGCACAATCGATGTGGTGCGGTCACCATTCTTCAGGGAGTAAGAGATGAACACTCAGGGCAAGGTTGTCATCGTCACCGGCGGCGCATCCGGGCTGGGCGGTGCGACAGCGAAAATGTTCGCGTCGGGCGGCGGCAAGGTGCTGATCGCCGACGTCAATGCCGACCTCGGTACGCGGTTCGCTGCCGAGATCGGCTCAGGCGCGCAGTTCGTTCGCTGTGACGTCACCTCGGACGCCGATGCGAAGGCCGCAGTGAGCGCAGCCTGTGCAATGGGCACGCTGGTGGGGCTGGTGAATTGCGCGGGAGTCGGCTCTCCCGGGAAAACCGTTGGTAAGGATGGGCCGTTGCCGCTCGAGGCCTTCAGCAGAGTCATCCAGATCAACCTGATCGGCACCTTCAACATGATCCGGATCGCGGCCGCTGCGATGATGAGCAACGCGCCCAACGAAGAAGGCGAGCGCGGTGTGATCGTCAACACCGCGTCGGTCGCAGCCTTCGACGGCCAGATCGGGCAGTCGGCTTATGCTGCGTCCAAAGGCGGTGTGGTGGGCATGACCTTGCCCATCGCCCGCGAGCTTGCTCGCGATGGCATTCGCGTGGTCACGATTGCGCCAGGCCTGTTCCTCACGCCCCTGCTGCAGTCGATTCCGCCAGCGGCTCAGGAGTCACTTGGCAAGCAGGTTCCCTTCCCGCCGCGCCTCGGGCGTCCTGAGGAATATGCGCAGATGGTCGGCCATGTGTTTGCCAATGTGATGCTCAACGGCGAAACCATCCGGCTCGACGGCGCGATCCGGATGGCCCCGCGCTAACCGCGCTTGAGGCCTATGCGGCTTCGGTCGGCAGGCGCGCCTCGAACCAGCGAGCCAGCGCAAGCAGGCTCGCGTCGGCATCGCGGCGCGCGACCAGTTGAAGGCTGGTGGGCAAGCCCTCAACGAGTCCGGTGGGAAGCACCAGCGCAGGAAGTCCCGCAAACGAGAACGGCGCAGTCTGCCCGAGCACCGCATCCCTGACCGACATCGTGCCGCCCTCAGTCGAGACCTCGGTCTGGCCGCGCTTCGGAGGCAAGACCGCGTTGCCTGGCATGATCAGCGCGTCGTAATCGGTCAATACCGACTCCAGCTGGGCTATCAGCGACTCGCGCATCTTCAGGCTGGCGATGTAATCGGATGCCGGTACCGATAAGCCCGCACGCAGCGGCGGTGCCACCAACTCGGAAAAGCCCTCGCCCCCATCAGCGAGCGCGCGCCGATGAACCCAGGCCGCCTCGGCGCGGACCAGCGGCGTGTAGGCGTCCCAGCCGCGGGGAATCAGCGGGGCGTCGATCTCCATTACCGTGACGCCATCACTTCGAAGGGCCGCGACCAGGCGTTCAAAGACTTCACGTACGCCGGGCTGCAGGCGACCACGGAGCCAGCTCGCAGGAATTGCGAGCCTGGGGGTGCGGGGAACCGCGCCGTGCCGCGTTGAGCGACCCGACATCACTTCATAAAGCAGCGCGCAATCGTCGACGCTGCGCGCAAGCGGCCCGGCGTGATCACAGGTCCACGACAGGTTGAGGCCACCATCGAGCGGAATCGCACCATAGGTTGGCTTGAAGCCAACGACGCCGCAAAACGCAGCCGGAATCCGGATTGAGCCGCCGGTATCGCTGCCGACTGCGCCGAGACCAATCCCGCTTGCCACCGCTACGGCTGCACCGCTCGACGACCCGCCTGCCTGACGCTCGGGATCGAAGGGGTTGCAGACGTCGCCCGTCCAGCGGTTCTCGCCGGTTGCACCCAACGCCACCTCATGCAGGTTGGTTTTGGCGAAAATCAACGCACCCGCCTCTCTGAGCCGTGTGGCAAGACTGGCCTCGGCGCTGCCCAATTCGTGCAACGGCGCGCGGGTGCCACCGCGGGTCGGCATTCCGGCGACATTGAACAGATCTTTGACTGTCACTGGAATGCCGTGCAAGGCCCCGGCCGCCGCACCACTGGCACGCGAGGCATCGAGCGCATCGGCGGCACGTGCCGCCTGCTCCCAGTCCACCCAGGCGAGCGCATTCAGGCTGGCGGCAGCCCCTGCGGCTTCACGACTCGCGTCGAGCAAGGCCCGGGCAGTCGTCCGGCCTTCGCGGAGGGCATTGAGGGCGTCGCTGATCGTCTTCATTGAGATGAGGCTCCAGGCTGAAATTTGCGATGCGCACGCTATCATGGACCGATGGCCGCGTGCTCGCATCCGTGGGGGTTTCGACTGCCGGTCGCGCTGCGCCGGTGGATTGCCGCCTGGGCGCTGGCGAGCGCATCCGCACTGCAGGCGCAGCCCGCGGCTCTTACCGTATCAGGCACCACGCTTACCACTGCTGCTGCAACAGATCCCTCCTTCGCCTCAGCCCAGCCCGAGGCCGCCAGCGGCCGGAGCGCTAAAGCTGTGGTGCGCGCACGCGAATTTCTGGCGGTCACCGCGCACCCGCTTGCCAGCGATGCGGCAGTCGCCATGCTGGAAGCCGGTGGCCACGCTGTCGACGCCGCGATTGCTGCGCAGGCGGTACTTGCGCTGGTGGAGCCTCAGTCATCGGGCCTGGGCGGCGGCGGATTTCTGCTGCATTTCGATCCTGTGACCGAACAGGTCCAGGCCTATGACGGTCGGGAAACAGCGCCTCAGGGCGCAAGCGGCAATCGATTTCTTGATGGTGCGGGCCGGCCACTGGGCTTTGCCGCTGCGGTAGTAGGCGGTCGCTCGGTTGGCGTACCGGGCCTGATTCGAATGCTCGAGCTCGCGCATCGGGACCAGGGTCGGCTTCCCTGGGCCAGCCTGTTCGAACCCGCCATCCGACTGGCAAACGACGGCTTCGACGTGACGCCGCGCCTGCATTCGCTGCTCGCGCGCGAACGGTGGCTTCGCGAAGATCCGGAAGCTGCCGCATTGTTCTACGACGCAGGCGGTCGCCCTCATCCCGTCGGCTATCGGCTACGTAACCCGGCACTCGCCGACACGCTAACCGCGATCGCGCGGGAGGGCGCCGATGCGCTACACCACGGACCCATCGCGCGTGATCTGGTTGCGCGGGTGCGTGACCACGCCACTCGCCCAGGCGATCTCACCGACGATGATCTTCGTCACTACCAGGCGCTGCGGCGTACGCCGCTCTGCACCCCCTATCGTGAATGGCTGCTTTGCGGCATGCCACCGCCATCCGCGGGCGGGATTGCTGTTGCGCAGATTCTCACGCTCAACGATCTGGCAAAGCGTTCGGCGGCTGATCGTGCACCCGGCGGAGCAACCCGCACAGGCAATCCGTTTGAGGACCCGTCCCACGTGCATCGCTTCACAGAATCAGCAAGGCTTGCGTTTGCGGATCGCGACCGATGGGTCGCCGATCCCGCCTACGCCCGCGTGCCGGTCGCCGCACTGCTCGATTCGCGGTACCTGCGCGCCCGAGCCACGCTGATTGGTCCAGTCTCACTCGATGTGGCGCCGCCTGGCGACCCCGAGCGGTTTCTGGCCCAGACCGAGCCGCGCGCGGCCATTGAAACCGAGGTCGAATCGACCACCCATTTATCGGTCGTCGACAGACAGGGGCGAACCGTGGCGCTTACCTCGTCGATCGAGAGCGCATTCGGCGCGCGTCTCATGGTGCGAGGCTTTCTGCTCAACAATCAGCTGACCGATTTTTCATTTGTGCCGCAAACCAGCAATGGGCCAGTGGCGAATCGTGTCGAGGGCGGCAAGCGACCACGCAGCTCGATGGCACCGACGCTGGTGTTCAGCCGAAATGCCACAGCACCTCCGGCTCAGCCTGCGCCCGGCCCGGCAGCGGAGGCAACCGCCGCGACGCGCGCCACATTCGACGCCGCCGGGTCCGGACCGGTAACGGTTAGCGGGCATTCGCTCAGGCTTGCGATCGGGTCGCCCGGAGGCCCCGCCATCATCAACCATGTCGCCCGCACACTTGTGGCCGTACTCGATGACGGTGTTCCGCTCCAGCAGGCCATTGATGCGCCCAATCTCGGCAGCCGAAATGGTCCCACCGAACTCGAGGCCGATACCGCTGCCGTGGCGCTAGCCGGGCCGCTGGCAGCCCGAGCCCATCGCGTCGTGATCACGCCAATGACCAGTGGGATTCACGGCATCATGCGGACTTGTGCAAATGTGGGTGACACTTGCATTCTGGAGAGCGGCACCGATCCACGTCGCGAGGGCCTTGCGCGCGGGCGGTGATCAAGCGACGGAGACACTGAGCGATGGAACGACGCAAGCTAAGTGGCGGACGACTGGTCGGCGCAGCCTATGACGCCATGGACCGCCGGCTGGAAATCGAATTCTCGGGAGGCGAGGTCAAGGCCTTCAAAGACGTGCCCGCCGAAGTCTGGCGGCGGCTGGTCGCAGCCCCGAACCCCGCGGTGTTTTATGCCGATCGAATCGAGGAAGAGTACGTGACCGAACGCGGCCGGGTCGTTCGGGCAGCCGACGCCCGCGCCCGACTGGATTCGCTGTTCGGAAAGCCTGACCGAAAGGACTGACCCTCACCCACCCAGGCCAACGCCCTAGCGACGCTACCCCGTGCAGGCAACGCCCCTTACGCGCTCCAACCAGACTCGTTATCCGCTCTGGATTCTGTGCCAGGTGGTGGACAATCTCGGCGATGCCGGGGTCTGTTGGCGGCTTGCCAGACAACTGGCCACCTGGCACCCCTTCGAGCCGACGCTGATCATCGATCAGCCAGAAACACTTGCTGCCATCGAGCCAAGGTTAAGAGAGTGGGTGGCCTCGGGCCATCTGGCCGACCCCGCATCAGTACCCCGTCTCGATGGCGTCCGAATCATTCCTCGGGCCCACATTGAGCATGCACCGCACTCCCCCCTGCCCTCGGTCATTGTCAGCGCGTTCGGTTGCGAGCCGCCCGCGTGGCTGCGGGCACACCTTGCCGGCGGCCCTCGCGTTCCGCTCTGGATCCAGCTGGAGTACCTAAGCGCCGAGAATTGGGTCGAGGACTGCCACGGACTGATTTCGGTGAAGCCTGTCGACGCGGCCCGTGAGCACTTCCTCTATCCGGGCTTCACCGAGCGCACGGCGGGACTGTCCCGCGAACCGGATCTGTTCGAGCGCCGCGACGCATTCAGAGCCTCGAACGGCCCCGCAGCGTTGCTGCGCGAACTGGGCGCCACCCCCGAACCCGGCCAGCGGGTATTCAGTCTGTTCTGTTACCCGGACGCGCCGCTCGAATCCTGGTTGTCGGCGCTGGCAAAGGGCCCAACACCCACTCTGGTCTGCGTAGCCGGCGGGGCAGTACCGCGAGCACTCAACGCAGCATTCAGCCAGCCGCTTGGTGTGGGTGAACGCGCTCGGCTGGGTCAGGCGGAGTTCATCCGAATCCCAATGCTGAGCCAGGATCGCTATGACCAGCTGCTCTGGAGCTGCACGTTCAATGCGGTGCGGGGCGAGGATTCCTGGCTGAGAGCACACTGGGCTGACGTGCCCTTTGTCTGGCAGGCCTATCCGCAGCCCGATGGCGCGCACCTGCGCAAACTTGAAGCCTTCCTCGCCAAAATGGCCGCGGTCAGCCCGCCCGGCGATGCGGCGCCAACACTCATGAAACGGCTGATGCTGGCGTGGAACGGCTCCGATTCCCAGGCAATCGGTCCGATCTGGCCGACTTTCGACGCCGAACTCACGCGCCAGAGCCGGCTCAGCCGGCACACCCACGCCTGGGTTGACCACCTTTCGCGCCAGACCCCACTTGCCGAACAGCTGACTCGATATTGTCTTGATCGGCTAGAATAATCGGTTTTATTTTTCAGGCGCAGTGCCGCCCACCGATCGGAAATCATTATGAAAATCGCTCAGGAACTTCGCACCGGCAACGTGATCATGATCGGCAAAGAGCCGATGGTGGTTCAGAAGGCCGAGTACAACAAATCCGGCCGCAATGCCGCGGTCGTCAAGATGAAGATGAAAAACCTCC
This sequence comes from uncultured Bordetella sp., assembly GCA_964581825.1. Lineage (GTDB taxonomy): Bacteria > Pseudomonadota > Gammaproteobacteria > Burkholderiales > Burkholderiaceae_E > SYIM01. The sequence goes on along the minus strand of CAZORB010000015.1, from coordinate 10,588 downwards.
TGAACGGTTCTGCGATGGAAACCGTGTTCAAGGCGGACGAAAAATTCGATGTGCTGGTGCTTGACCGCAAGGAAGTCACCTATTCCTACTTCGCCGACCCGATGTACGTGTTCATGGACGGCGAGTTCAACCAGTTCGAAGTGGAAGCCGAGTCGATGGGCGACGCAGTCCAGTACCTCGATGACGGACTGGCCTGCGAGGTGGTGTTCTATGACGGGCGTGCAATCTCGGTTGAAATGCCCAATAGCGTCGTGCGCGAGGTGGAGTACACCGAGCCTGCGGTCAAGGGTGACACGTCGGGCAAGGTCATGAAGCCCGCGCGCATCAAGCCCACCGGACTTGAGGTGTCGGTGCCTGCCTTCGTCGAAATCGGCGACCGCATCGAAATCGACACGCGCACTGGCGAGTACAAGAGCCGCGTGAAAAGCTAACTGAACGCCTGATCCCGCCCACTCTGCCAGGAGCCCCGCGATGGCCGCGACCTCTCCCCTGATGAATACCTACGCGCAGCAACAGATCGTGTTCACGCACGGCGATGGCGCGTGGCTGTTTGATAACCAGGGGCGCCGCTACCTCGACTGCCTCTCAGGCATCGCAGTGAATACCCTGGGGCATAACCACCCGACGCTGGTGGCGGCCCTGCGCGAGCAGATCGGTAAGGTCATCCACGTGTCCAACCTGTTCACGCATCCCCTGCGTGACCAGCTTGCGAGGCTGCTGCTTGAGCGCAGCGGCATGACCAACGTGTTCTTCTGCAATTCAGGGCTCGAGGCCAACGAAGCCGCTATCAAGATCGCGCGCAAGTACGGTCATGACCGCGGCGTCGCGCTTCCCGAAATCGTTGTCTACGAAAAGTCCTTTCACGGACGTTCGCTTGCCACGCTCTCGGCCACCGGTAACGAAAAAGTGCAGAAGGGGTTCGAGCCGCTGGTTGAGGGGTTCGTGCGCGTGCCTCTGAACGACGCTGAGGAAATTCGGCGGGTCGCCGCCAATCGGCCAAATGTGGTGGCGGTGTTCGTGGAAGCCATCCAGGGCGAAGGCGGCATTCAGCCTGCACGCGCTGAATACTTACGCGAACTTCGTAAGCTGTGCGACGAAAAACAGTGGCTCCTGATGATCGACGAAGTGCAGTGCGGCATGGGCCGCACCGGCAAGTGGTTCGCGCATCAGTGGGCGGGCGTTCTTCCCGACGTGATGCCGCTCGCCAAGGGCCTGGGCTCGGGTGTGCCGATCGGCGCGGTGGTTGCTCATGGCGTCGCCGCGGAAGTATTCCAGCCTGGCAATCACGGAACCACCTTCGGCGGTAATCCGCTGGCAATGCGGGCAGGTATTGCCACCATTGAGGCGATGGAAGCCGAGCATCTGCTCGATAACGCGGCTCAGGTGGGTGGCTTCATCATCGACCGGGTTCGCGCCCACTTCGCGGGTAACCCCGGCGTGGTGGAAGTTCGCGGGCAGGGTCTGATGATCGGCATCGAGCTTGATCGCAGTTGCGGCGATCTCGTGGCGCTGGCGCTCGAAGCGGGCCTGGTTCTCAACGTCACCGCCGACCGTGTGGTGCGCCTGCTGCCGCCGCTCATTCTCTCGCGCGAGCAGGCGCAGCTGCTGCTTGACCGCCTGATTCCGCTGATCGAGGCACGGCTCGGTCGGCCCTGAGAGGCCTCTGCGCTACTCGCCGTCACCCGAGCATTAACCCGCTGCCATGAGCCCCCGGCATTTCCTGCAGTTTCGTGATCTGAGCCGCGACGAGATTCGCTACCTGTTCGAGCGTACGCGGCTGATCAAAGAGCGCTTTAAGCGCTACGAAACCTACCACCCGCTCGCCGATCGCACGCTGGTGATGATCTTCGAGAAGGCCAGCACCCGTACCCGCCTCTCTTTCGAGGCGGGTATGCAGCAGCTAGGGGGTTCAGCCATTTACCTGAACACGCGCGACTCGCAGTTGGGTCGCGGGGAGCCGGTGGAGGACGCCGCACAGGTGATCTCGCGCATGTGCGATCTGGTCATGATCCGCACATTCGAGCAGGAGATCATTGAGCGCTTCGCACGCCACTCGCGCGTACCCGTGATCAATGGCCTGACCAACGAATATCACCCGTGCCAGATTCTCGCCGACATCTTTACCTACATCGAGCACCGTGGCTCCATTGAAGGGCGCACCGTCACCTGGATTGGCGACTCAAATAACGTCTGCAATACCTGGTTGCAGGCGGCTGAAGTGCTCGGATTCAACGTTCATGTATCAACGCCTCCTGGCTACGAGGTTGAGCCGGAGCGCGCAGGCCTGTTCGGTACTGACCACTTCGAAGAGTTTTCCGATCCGCTTGAAGCGTGTCGAGGCGCCGATCTGGTCACCACCGATGTCTGGACCAGCATGGGCTTTGAGCAGGAAAACGACATGCGGCGAAAGGCCTTCGCCGACTGGTGCGTGGATGCCGAGATGATGGCCGTAGCCAGCCCTGACGCCCTCTTCATGCACTGCCTGCCCGCGCACCGCGGCGAAGAGGTCACCGCCGAGGTGATCGATGGTCCGCAATCGGTGGTCTGGGATGAGGCCGAAAACCGGCTTCACACCCAAAAAGCACTCATGGAATTTTTGCTGCTGGGCCGCCTGTAACCGGGCAGCCCAGGCTCGCAGCTAACGCGGCGACAGTCGCGACTCAACTGGATAACGCGGATCATTGAAACCTGGTGTGGAGGGGTGGCCTGGTTTAACCAGCGCATCCACCGCCGCTTCATCTTCCAGATTCCAGACCAGGTCGAGTGCCTCGAAATACTGGAGCCACTGGGCGAGCGTGCGGGGACCGGCAATCACTGAACTGACCGCCTGGTGCGCGAGCACCCAAGCCACCGAATAGCCGAGTAACGACACACCGCGCGCGGCTGCCCGGGCCTTCAGCTGCTCGGCAACCGCGAGCGACTCTTCACGCCACTCGGTTTCGAGGACGCGCTTTTCGCCGCGGCCCACTCGCGAATCGGGCGCTGGCGCCGCACCCGGCGCATATTTTCCGGTGAGCACGCCGCGTGCGATCGGGCTATAGGGCACGACGCCAAGGCCGTAGTGCCGGCACGCGGGCAGCACTTCAACCTCTGGCTGTCGGTTGAGCAGGTTGTAGTAGGGCTGACAGATCGCCGGCGCAGGCATGCCGATCTGACCGCTCAGGCGCACCGCTTCAGCAATTCGCCAGCCCCGAAAATTCGACAGCCCCCAATACCGGATTTTTCCAGCGCGAATCAGATCGTCAAACGCGCGCAGTGGCTCTTCAAGTGAATCGTCTTCGTAGTCGCGATGCATGTAGCAGATGTCGAGATAGTCGGTGCCCAGCCGCGTGAGGCTCGCTTCCACTGCCTGCACCACCCATTTGCGCGACAGGCGATTTTCGTTGGGCCGGTTCGACATCGGGTTGCCGACCTTGGAGGCCAGCACCCAGTGATCACGATCAGTGGCCAGCAGCGGACCCAGCATCTGTTCACAGGCGCCCCGGCTGTAGACATCAGCGGTATCGACGAAGTTCACGCCGCGATCGCGCGCCGCATCCACAATGGCCGCCGCCTCGCGCGCATCGGTCTGGTCGGCGAACATCATCGTGCCCAGACACAGGGCTGAGACGCGCAGATTGGTCGAACCGAGCTTGCGAATTTCCATGATGTTCAAGGCCTCAATCAATCGTCGAGATGCGGATAACCGGCAAGCCTGCCACCGTCAATCACGATGGTCTGACCGGTCATGAAACCCGATGCGGGGCTTGCCAGAAATACCGCGGCACCAGCGATTTCGTCGGGCTCGCCGATGCGGCCGAGCGGCGAATGTTTAACGGTGCGCGCCAAAATCGCCGGGTCTTCCCACAGCGCACGCGCAAAGTCGGTGCGAATCAGGCCAGGGGCGATGCAGTTGGCACGGATGCCCTGCCGGCCCCACTCGATCGCAATATTGCGCGCGATCTGCATCTCGGCAGCCTTGGAGATGTTGTAGGCGCCGATCTTGTTGGAGCCCTGAAAGCCGCCCACTGAAGAGATGATGATCACCGAGCCACCGCCGCGCTCGGCCATGCCCGGCAACGCCATGTTGGTGAGCCAGAAGGTGCTGCGTACATTGGTAGCCATCACGCGGTCAAAGGCCTCATCGGACATGCCTGCCGCCGGACCGAAATAGGGATTGACCGCTGCGTTGCAGACCAGCACGTCAATACCGCCCCAGTCGGCTTGCGTGCTGCTTACCAGCGCCTGTAAATCCTCTTTGCGACCGATGTGGCAGACGCGCGCGACGGCCTCGCCACCTCGAGCGCGAATCGTGTCGACCACCTGCTGGCAGGCCTCCAGCTTGCGGCTCGACACCACGACCCGCGCGCCATGCTCGGCCAGCCGTTCTGCGATCGCGCGGCCGATTCCGCGGCTCGCGCCCGTGACGACGGCCACCTTGCCGTCCAGACGAAAAAGTTGCATTGAAAATCCTGGTGATGAATGAGACAGCGGCGCTCAGACCCGCCTGGCGGCGAAAGCTTACGCGCAAATTGGCCGGTGTCGGGTTTCATCAATCGCCGATTTGCACTATCTTGCCGCCGATTGATCGCGTGCGGAGGACAGCTTGGATTCCGAATCGAATACGCTCAGGACCCGAGTGGCTATCGCAGGCGGCGGGCCGGCGGGCATGGTGCTCGCCATTGAGTTGGGCCGCCGTGGCGTACCCTGCGTGCTGATCGATGAAGATGAGCGACCGCCGCGCTTTCCAAAGGCTAACGCCACCACGGCGCGCTCGATGCCAGCACGTTACCGGGCGCAGCGTGCAGCGCGGGGCGCAGCATACCCTTGAGCA
>CAZORB010000015.1:0-5746 GCA_964581825.1 uncultured Bordetella sp. | reverse complement strand
CGCGCCACGAACTCGCGCGTCTTCCAGGACTGACCCGGGAGGAAGCGCGTTCGCGGCGTGCGTCGCATGATGACCGCTGGCCGACCCCTGAGCCGCTCCACCGCGGCCAGCAGATGCTGATCGAGCCGGTGCTGCTCGAGCAGGTGCGGCGTTATCCATCCGTGCACCTGCAACTGGGGACGCGGGTCGTGTCGGTTGAGCGACTTGATGCGGGCGGGCGGCTCCATTGCGAGTCCACCGCCACGGGCCGGCCGCTACGAATCGAAGCCGACTATGTGGTGGGCTGCGATGGGCCGAGAAGCCGGGTGCGCGAAGCGCTGGGCATTCGATACGAGGGACTGCGTGAAGACGACCGCGACTTCATGGGCGGCCGCATGCTCACCGTCTATTTCCGCGCACCGGGCTTTTATGAGGCCACTGGAAAGCAACGCTCGTGGCAGTACTGGGCGGTGAATCGCGAGTGTCGTGGATTGACCATTTCGATCGACGGCTGCGATCAGATCGCCTGCGCGCTACAACTGCCCGCAGGGGTCGCACCGACTCGCGAATTCGCTGAGCGGGGGCTGGTTGCCACCATGGGCGCGCCCTTCGATTTCGAAATCATCGGCATGTCGGAATGGACCGCGGGCTACATGCTGGTGGCAGAGCGCTTCGCAGACGACTCACCCGAGCCGCGGCTGCTGCTCGCGGGCGACGCTGCCCACCTGTTTACGCCCACCGGCGGCCAGGGCTACAACACCGCCGTCGACGACGCGGTGAACCTGGGCTGGAAGCTGGCCGCGGTCTGTCAGGGCTGGGCCAGGCCGTCGCTGCTTGCCAGCTACCAGGCGGAACGGCAGCCGATCGCGCGCCGCAATACACGATTCTCGTATGCGATGGGCGAGAGCATTGGACGGCTACCCCTACCCGATCATCTCGAACACGACAGCGAGGCAGGCCGCGCAGCGCGCGGGGTGCTGGGCGAGCGTCTTGCCGAACACGCCCGGCGCGAATTCGACATCCCGGGCATTCACCTGGGCGTGTTTTATGCAGGCTCACCGCTGATCGGCCTGGATGCTGCGCAGGCGCCGGCCGACGACTGGTACCACTACCGACCCCACGCAACGCCCGGCGCCCGGGCCCCGCACCTCTGGGTCGACGAGCATCGGGCGATCTTCGACTGCTTTGGCCGTGACTTCACGCTGCTTTGCCTGGACGGAGCGGATCACGCGGCCGCTCAGACAATCGCCGAACAGGCACAGCGCGCGGGGCTGCCGCTCGAAACCGTCAGCATCGCGGGCAGCACGGCGCGTGAGCTGTACGGCGCCAGTCATGTCCTGATTCGTCCCGACCATCATGTCGGCTGGCGCGGCGATCGGCTGACACCTGACTTCGATCAGGTTCTGACGCGGGCACGAGGCGGCTGACTGAGGCGCGCCCTGGTCACGGCCGCCGGCAAGCCCGCTGGAATCGTCAGACCGTCGCCCGGCCCCCTGTCAATCGACGATCGGGCCGAACCAGCCTATCATCCATCCCGTCGAATCTACCAGGCGCTGCGCGCTGACCTATCCGGGCCAACATCGGCCGTCAGTACGCAGCTACCGTGATCCACACAGCACTGCATCGGAGGAATGTCATGCCCGTCGTCAAGGTCACCGAACTCGCTTACTGCCGTCTGCAATCGCCCAACCTCGACGAATCGCAGGACTTCCTGACGCGGTTCGGCATGGAGGTCTCGGCACGCACCAAAGATCGCCTGTTCATGCGCGGCACCGATCCTCAGGCCCGCATCCATGTCACGCATCTGGGCAGTGACGCGCGCTGCATTGGTCTCGCGTTTCATGTCGAGAGCGAAGACGACCTCAAGGCAGCCAGCAAGGTATCGGGCGCATCCGGCATTGAAAACGTTGATGAGCCAGGTGGCGGCAAGCGGGTGCGCTTCAAAGATCCGATGGGATACCAAGTCGAGCTGATTACCGGTATGCAGCCAGTAGAAAAACTGCCCACCCGCCGCCATGTCCTGAATTGGGGCGATGAAAAACTGCGCCGCGCGGGTGAACTGATGCGGCTTGATCGCGGCCCCTCGCAGGTCAAGCGCGTGGCGCACGCGGTGTACATGACGCCCAACGCCATGGAAAAAGTGCGCTGGTACCGCGAGCACCTCGGCCTGGTCTGCTCCGACGATGTCTATGCCGGATCGCCCGACAACATCATCGCCTCATTCAACCGCTGCGACCGGGGCGAAACCTTCGTCGATCATCATGTCTTCCTGTGCATTGAGGGCCCCAAGACCGGTCTCAATCACATCTCGTTTGAGGTTCAGAATTTTGATGATGTGATGCTTGGGCATGAGCATCTGAAGGGCGCCAACCGCTACAAGCATGTGTGGGGAATCGGTCGCCATGTGCTGGGCAGTCAGATCTTTGATTACTGGCAGGACCCCTGGGGGCAGGTGCATGAGCACTGGGCCGATACCGACATGCTGAACAACAGCTCGAAGCCCAACCTGCTGTCAGCCGAAGAAGGGCTCAGCTCGCAGTGGGGCGATGGGGCACCCGCCGAGTTCATCGCCCACGCAACGCCCTGAAGCGCACGCCTCGCCTTGATTCCCTGCATGCCGCGCGCCATGCAAGGCGCGCGCATCGTGATGCGTGAGCCTTGCCGATGAGTCTGCTCACCCTCCAGGGCGGACGGCTTGCGTTCGGCCATGTCGCGCTGCTTGACGACGCTGCGCTGTCGATCGAGGCTGGCGAGCGGATCGCACTGATCGGTCGTAACGGCACCGGGAAGTCCTCGCTGCTGAAGGCGCTTGCCGGCCAGATCGCGCTCGACGATGGTCGGATCGTGCAGCGCAACGGCTGCACACTCGCCTATGTTGCGCAGGAACCGGTGTTTGATGCCGCGCAGTCCGTTCACCAGGCGGTCGCTGCAGCGCTGCCAGACCATGCGGAGCTGGTCGAACGGCATCAGCGGATTGCCTCAGCGCTGGCTGGCGAGGCCCTCTCGATCAGCGATCAGGCGGCGCTCACCGCTGAACTCGCGACAGTTCAAACCGCGCTCGAGACCACCGGCGCATGGACGGTCACGCATCGTATTGACAGCATCCTGTCCAAGCTTGGACTCGCACCAGATGCGCTCATTGGCAACCTGTCGGGTGGCACTCGCAAGCGCGTCGCCCTGGGGCGCGCCCTGGTCGCAGAGCCCGATCTGCTGCTGCTCGATGAGCCCACCAATCACCTGGATATTGAGTCGATCAGCTGGCTGGAGGAGCTGCTGGTGGCCAGACGCGAAGCCACCCTGCTGATTACCCATGATCGCCGGCTGATGGATCGTGTGGCCACCCGCATCATCGAGCTCGACCGCGGCGTGCTGCGTTCCTATCCGGGAAGCTTCGCAGCCTACCAGCGGCGCAAGGCCGACGAACTCGCGCAGGAAGCGGTGGTCAATGCAAAGTTCGATCGACTGCTCGCGCAGGAAGAGGTCTGGATCCGACAGGGAGTCGAGGCCCGACGTACCCGTAATGAGGGACGCGTGCGTCGGCTTGAATCGCTGCGGCGCGCGCGCGAGCAACGTCGCGAACGGGTAGGACGCGTTCGCATCGAGGTCGACGCCGGAGAACGCTCAGGCAAGCTGGTGGCTGAGTTAACGGGCGTGGGTAAGGCCTGGGGCGACCGATGGGTCGTGCGCGGACTAGACTGCGTCGTGAGCCGGGGCGACCGCATCGGTCTGATCGGACCCAACGGCGCGGGCAAAACCACACTGATCAAGCTGATCCTGGGTGAGCTCACCGCCGATGAGGGTCAGGTCAGGCGCGGCACCCAGCTTGAGGTGGCCTATTTTGACCAGATGCGCGAGCAGCTCGATGAAGACGCCAGCCTGATCGACACCATCAGTCCGGGCTCCGACTGGATCGAAATAGGGAGCCAGCGCACGCACGTCATGAGCTACCTTGGCCGTTTCCTGTTTGCACCGGAGCGCGCCCGCTCGCCCGTCAAAAGCCTGTCCGGAGGCGAGCGAAACCGATTGCTGCTCGCCCGCCTGTTTGCACGCCCCACCAATTTGCTGGTGCTGGACGAACCCACCAACGACCTCGACATCGAAACGCTGGAACTGCTCGAGGAACTGCTGGCCGACTATTCGGGAACGGTGCTGCTGGTCAGTCATGACCGGGCATTTCTTGATGCAGTCGTCACGCAGTCCATTGCTCACGAAGGCGATGGCCGCTGGCTCGAATATGCCGGTGGCTATTCCGATGTCGTGGCGGCGCGTGAGCGGCAGGCGCAGGCAGATACAGCCCGAAACGTAACCCCCAGCTCCTCTAGCGCTACCCGCGCGGCAGGCGAGAGTGCACAAGCAGGGCCCACCAGCGAGTCGCGCGCGGCCAATCGGTCGGTCCGTTCCCGCTTGTCGTACAAGGAGCAGCGTGAGCTCGAGGCGCTGCCCGCACGAATCGATGCGCTTGAAGCCGAGCAGACTCAGCTTGCAGCCAGGCTGTCTGATCCAAATACTTACCGAGAGGCGGGTACCGATGCGCGCGCACTGGCAGCGCGACACGCAGCCATTGAGACTGAACTTGCCGAATGCCTGGTTCGCTGGGAAGCGCTGGAGGCACGAACAGCGGGATGACTGAGGCCAAGACCCAACCCGGCGCGCTGCCGCCTGTCCACCCGACAGTGGTCCAGGTTGATTTCGCGCGCGAGGATCACCGAGGGGCGCTGCTCGCGCTGCTTGATGAGTACGCCTGCACGCCCGAGGGCGGGGGGTGCCCGCTGGCCACCGAGGTCAAGGCATCCCTGTGCGACGTCCTGGCAGCCCGCCCGCACTACGCCGGCTGGCTCGCCTTTACCGATGGCCAACCAGTGGGGCTGATCAACTGTTTCGAAGGGGTTTCCACCTTCCGGGCCAGGCCGCTACTGAACGTTCATGACATCGTGGTGACGGCGAGCTATCGCCGACGCGGCATCGCCAGCGCCCTGCTGCGGCAGGCAGAATTACATGCGCGGGCAACAGGTTGCTGCAAACTTACGCTTGAAGTGCTCGAAGGCAACCGCTCCGCAATTGCAGCGTATGCCGCCGCAGGGTTTCAGGCCTATCAGCTCGACCCGGCCATGGGCAGGGCAATGTTCTTCGAGAAGATGCTGCGCTGATTCCTCCTCAACCCCTAAGGAGTTCCGACATGCCGTCATTCGACATCGTCTGCGAAGCCAACCTGGTGGAAGTGCGCAATGCGCTTGACCAGAGCAATAAGGAAATCGCCAACCGCTTCGATTTCAAGGGCTCGGACGCGCGCATCGAGCAGAAGGAGCGCGAACTGACCGCATTCGCCGATGACGACTTCAAGCTGAGTCAGGTGCGGGATGTGCTGCTCGGAAAATTCGCCAAGCGGGGCGTCGACGTACGGTTCCTTGATATTGGCGACATCCAAAAAATCGGCGGCGACAAGGTGAAGCAGCTGATCACGGTTCGACATGGCGTCCCGGGCGATCAGGCCAAGAAGATCGTTCGCCTGATCAAAGACAGCAAGCTGAAGGTTCAGGCGAGCATTCAGGGCGACACGGTTCGGGTCACCGGCACCAAACGCGATGATCTTCAGACGGCCATCGCGCTGCTGAAAAAAGAGATCACCGACCTGCCGCTTGCCTACCAGAACTTCAGGGATTGACGCTCGGGCCGCTCGGGCGCGCAGCGGCGGCTGGCGCCCAGCCGAGCAGGGCGATCAGTGCGATTCGATGCGAGCCCAGGCCGAGTGGTTGTGGATCGACTCGAA
>CAZORB010000014.1:0-44694 GCA_964581825.1 uncultured Bordetella sp. | reverse complement strand
GAATAACCCTTGGAGAACGACGAATGAAATCCCGCGCTGCTGTTGCGATGGCCGCTGGTCAGCCGCTGCAAATTCTTGAGATCGACGTAGCTCCGCCGCGTAAGGGTGAGGTGCTTGTCCGGATCACGCACACAGGTGTATGCCACACCGACGCGTTCACACTGAGCGGTGATGACCCCGAGGGATTGTTCCCGGTTGTGTTGGGACATGAGGGCGCTGGGATCGTCGTCGAGGTCGGAGAGGGCGTTACCAGTGTCAAGCCGGGCGATCACGTGATCCCGCTCTACACCGCTGAGTGTGGTCAATGTTTGTTTTGTAATAGCGGCAAGACCAATCTTTGCGTAGCCGTTCGCGCCACGCAGGGTAAAGGTGTGATGCCGGACGGGACCTCGCGGTTTTCCTATAACGGTCAGCCGCTCTACCACTACATGGGATGTTCAACCTTCAGCGAGTACACCGTCGTGGCTGAAGTGTCGCTTGCCAAGATCGACCCCGACGCCAATCCGGAGCAGGTCTGTCTGCTTGGCTGCGGTGTTACAACGGGTCTTGGCGCAGTGAAGAACACCGCAAAGGTACAGCCGGGTGATAGCGTTGCAGTGTTCGGGTTGGGGGGAATCGGTCTTGCGGTGGTGCACGGGGCGCAGCTTGCCGGGGCGGGCCGCATCATCGCGGTGGACACCAACCCCGCGAAGTTTGAGCTCGCCAGAACCTTCGGCGCGACTGACTGCGTGAATCCAGCTGATCACGATCGACCGATCCAGCAGGTGATTGTCGAGATGACCGGTTGGGGTGCCGATCACACCTTTGAATGCATAGGAAACGTGAATGTCATGCGTGCTGCCCTCGAGTCTGCGCATCGCGGATGGGGGCAGTCGGTGATCATCGGTGTCGCGGGTGCAGGTCAGGAAATTTCAACCAGACCGTTTCAACTGGTTACCGGCCGGCGCTGGCTCGGAACGGCGTTTGGCGGGGTGAAAGGGCGTTCCCAGCTACCGGCGATGGTTCAAGACGCCATGGCAGGTCGGATCCGGCTGGCGCCCTTTGTGACCCACACCATGCCGCTAGAAAGCGTGAATCAGGCTTTCGATCTGATGCACGAGGGCAAGTCGATTCGGTCGGTTCTGCACTTCTGATCATGATGGAGAGAGTCGAATCGCGTGCCAGCTTTGGCGGGCTGCAGGAGGTCTGGAAGCACAGCGCTCAGACTCTTAATTGTGAGATGAAATTTGCGGTTTACCTTCCGCCCGCTGCGCTCGCTGGACGGAAGTGCCCCGTTCTGTATTGGTTGTCGGGCCTTACCTGCACCGAGCAGAACTTCATTACGAAGTCAGGGTTCCAGGCGCATGCGGCGCGTCACGACATGATCGTGATCGCCTGCGACACGAGCCCACGCGGCCCGCAGGTTCCTGATGACCCGGCCTACGACCTGGGCCAGGGCGCCGGGTTCTATCTCAACGCTACCCGAGCTCCCTGGTCGGCCCATTTTCGGATGGAGGACTATGTTGTTCACGAACTCCCCGACCTGATTGAGCAGCATTTTCCCGCTGCATCGATTCGAGGGCTGGCAGGTCACTCGATGGGCGGGCACGGGGCATTGATCCTGGCACTACGCCATCCCGGGCGGTATGTGAGTGTTTCGGCCTTCTCGCCTATCGTGGCCCCGAGCCAGGCACCCTGGGGCCAGAAGGCGTTCAGCGCTTACCTTGGCGATGACCCGGCAGCTTGGGCTTTACATGACGCCGTGTCGCTAATTCCGCATGCGCGCGAGCGGCTGCCCCTGCTGGTTGACCAGGGCGAACTGGATGAGTTCCTGGTGAGCCAATTGAAAACGAATCTATTGGAAGCGGCGTGCTTGGCGGCGGGCCACCCATTAACGCTTCGACGGCACCAGGGCTACGACCATAGCTACTACTTCATCGCAACCTTCATTAGCGATCACCTGTCGCATCATGCGGCAGCTTTTAGAAAAGGCGTCAGCCTCTGGCCCGGTAGCGAACCACCATCACGGTAATGTCGTCGTACTGCGGCGCATCACCTGTGAATTGATCTACATCTGCGAGCAGGTGCTCGATCATGACGCTAAGCGGTTGTTCCCCAGAGGCCGCACAGGCCATTTCAAACCGTTCAAGACCGTACATCTCGCTCTTGCTGTCGTGCGCTTCGGTGATACCGTCGGTGTACAACACGAGCGTATCGCCCGGTAACAACTGAATTTTGGCCTCATCGTATTGGGTATCCTCGAACACGCCGAGCACAAGGCCGTTGCTCTCGTTGAGCAATGTCCGTTTGCCGCAGGCGTGACGAACAAGCGGCGGGTTGTGTCCTGCGTTGCTGTAGCGCAGAACGCCAGTCTCCAGGTCGAGAATACCGATGAACATTGTCGTAAATGACATCGATTCATTGGCACGCGCGAGCGCTGAGTTAGCGGTGGCAAGGCCAAGGTCGAGGCGGCCGAAGGCCTCGCTAGCGGCGCAGGCAAGCGATTTCGAGGTCAGGACGAACATCGCTGCTGGAACGCCCTTTCCCGAGGAATCGCACACCAGAAACATCAGACGCTTGCCTGAGTCGAGCAACTGAAAATCATAGCTGTCGCCACCCACTTCTTTCGCCGGGCGTGTGGTGGCCTCCAATTCAATCCGATCGCGAATACCGATGAGCTTCTTTGGGTCTGGCTGCATGCTCAGTTGAAGGGCACGGGCAACTGATAGCTCCTCGCGAAGTCGAAACAGATCAGTGCGCTCTTCAAGCGCCTGTCTGACAGTTTCCAGATCGGAAGTGCGCTCGGCCAGCAGCGTTGAAAGTCGGTCCTGTTGTGCACGAACCCGATCACTCATGAATCGAAACGCAACGGCAAGCGAGCTGTCAGCGTTCGGTTCGTTCAGTGGGTCGACATACCGATTGTGCTCGCGTACTTTTGCGAGTGTGAGCAGGACTTCATCGCGCTCCGTTGGCTCGAGCGTCGCTGATAATCGGCGAAGCTCACTTTCGATCAGCGAACGCTCGCGACTGTGCGCGGCAGCAATCGCAAAAGCAACCTGATCACGTTCGATCGCTGCTGTACGAAGTGATTCGACCGAGCGATTAATGCGTCCCACTTCGTCGTCACGCCGAGTACTCACAGCGGGCGCGTGCAAATCGGAGGCCGATAGCGATTGGACCAATTTGTCCAACGCTCGGAGCGGAGACAGCTCGCCTCTCAGTCCGACATAAAGCGTGGCCGAGAACAAAAAGAAGGCCGATACCAGAATGATGCTGACAAGGGTGTCAAGCAGGTTTTCTGCCGCAATCTCACCATCATCTTCTCTGATCAGGCTTATCGAACCGACGCGACGACCGGATAAGTCATGGAGCGGAGCTCGAATCGCTTCGTAGATAACGCCCGCATCCGTTAGGACATCATAGGCGCCAGCGGATGCCAGTTGCGCAATCAGCGTGGGCGAAATATCGCGGGTGCTTGACAATAGAGGCTGACCGTCGCTACCAAGAATGACGACGCGGCCTGCATACAACGCCTCGATTCGCTGCGCAACAACACGAAAATCAAGCGCAGCAAACAGGATCTGATCCGCAGCGGCAGAAGATCCTGCCACGACTGCAAGCGGTGAGCCGAGCGCTTGGAGTGCGGGGTCTCCAAGCACGCCAACAAACGAACTGCTGCGCGTCAGCGTTGGCAGGAGCGGGGGAAGCGCCGCGCCGGCAGATGCAGCGCCCTGCGGCGCAGCCAAGGTACGAAGTTCCCGCCCTGTGAGGTCATGAACGCTGATCGATAGCGCGCCATCACGAGGCTTTACGAGTCCAGATCGCTCCGCTCCGGTCAGCGAGCTGAGCGATGGATCCAATGCCAGCTTGTCGCGAACGGTGCCGAGTAGTCCCACCAATTGTTCGCCTTGGGCACTGATGACCTCTGCACAACTTGCTGCGAAGGTTTGGGCCACGTATTCGCCAAACCGATCAAGCCGAATCTTGTTCAGAGCACTGATCAGTAGAGCGCCTGAAATAGCCGTGACTGCGCCAATCAGAATGGAAATCGCCAGAACACGAAGTGTCAGTGACTGTGAGAAGGATGCTGCCAATGCCAGGCGTGACCCGTCCGAAGCAGGGCGAGTTCCTTCAATTATTTCCTTGGGAGTCATTGGACCTTGCCCGCGACGGGACGAATGCCTGCGATGAGCCCCGTGGCCATGACCGCGACGGCGCCCAAGATCGACAATGCCGCGGAATCGTTATCCACAACGAACTGAATAAAGGCTGCCACGATGAAGGCTGCACCCAACCGGAGTATTCCGACTCGGCGCCAGCGTTGAGCGGCAGGCCGCGTAACCGTCCGATTGAGTGACGCCTGTCGACGCAAGTGCTCGCCGTAGCCCGCTAATGAAACGATACATCCTGCCATCAGACCCAGCGCTGGCGCCAAAGCGATGAGCAACATCGGTTGGCCTGCCAGCGAGGTGAACTGGTAAAGCAGGGTCGTTGGAACAACGATCAATGCAGAGGCTATGACTGCGATACGAGACGATCGGTATCCGAACGAGTAGGGAAGCGCCAAACCCGTGAGCAGTGCAACGATCATCAGGAATAGACCGAGGAAACGCCCTGAGAAGTCGGTGTTGATCGAGCAGACCGACACCGCATGTGTGATCGCAACCGCCAGGACGAATACTGCCAGGACCGATCGGAACTCAAGCGTTTCTTTAGGATGGGTTGCAGCGCTTGCGAGATATGACTTGGCTTCAGGCGAAGCGGTTGACGGAGCGCTCTCCCGGTGCCAGGCCAGGGACGCCCACATCGTGCATGAGGCGAACGCGCAGAGCGCAGCGAGTAACGACAGCGAAGTGCCAGGTTCATAAACCATCGACATGATCACCAGCACCGGGGTGATCGCAACGAGCGCCGCGCTCCAGCCAAGTCGTGCGTAGGCGATTCGGGTCATCCACTCAGAGGCTGACTCGACAGCGACTTGCGAGCCAAGACCGAGTCGAAGGCAAACCGCAATAGCGAACCCACTGACCAGTCGTGCCGCTTCGAGAACCACAGGCTGCTGGTGAAAGAGTGCGCTCACAAGATAGGACGACGCCAACGCGAGGACTGAGCTCACGAAAATCGTCTGGTCGGCCCGGGTGGTCATGGGCCGCATGGCGTATCCGCACCCCGCGATGAGACCGAGTCCAAACCAGGCTAGGGGACTCGCAATCGATTCCCACAGGGTAAACATGAGAACCAGCTGCACGGCCAATTCGCAAAGGAGCACGACGCCGACTACGCCTAGCGCCAAGAACTGCAAAGGGGGAGCAGAGGACTGCGGGGCCCTGCCGAACCTATGGCTTGGCGTTGCGCGGCCGGCGATGTGCGCCGCTTCGATTGCCTTACCAGGGGTAACCCGCTCAAGAAACCGGACGCGCCACTGGATGGTCTCCCACAAGCGAGCTGCTCGGTCCACGGCCAGACGTCGTGCTTCAAGAAACTGCTGAATTTCGCGACTACCCTCGCTGCGGATTGAAACCGCCCAGTTACCCCGCGACATTCGCCGTTCAAGTCGTGCGGCGTTGAGCAGCGGCGCGAGCAACGCATGGCGCAGCAACTGGTCGATTGCGGTCCAGACAAATAGCCCAAGAATGATTGCCGCTGCCAGTCCGAGCAGTGCACCATGGACTATCTCGAGATGCGCGTCCGTTCGAAACTCAAGCACAACCAGTGGCCCGTCTGAACCCGGCCGTTCAAGAATTCGTCCTGCCGTGATCAAGCTGTCAGGCGTTCGCGCAATCGCAATACTGTCGTCACCTGGCGGAAATTGTGTGTTTGGTTGCGCCTTCAATTCAGCGATGAGCCCTGCTGCAGATACCACCGAGCGACCGGCCGATACCAGCACCGACAAATTCTCATCCACAACATAGATCGCAGTCAGACGCTGGTAACTGTCAAGCGCAGCGCGTAACTGAGCCGTATCCACTTGTATCACGCCGTCTCGGGAATGCAGCCCAGCGGCAGCGCCCGTCGGCGCAATCAGGCTTGCGGCGAGATTGGTGGTGATCAGGTTGGCCTGCCGGGTGAAGGTATGCCCTCGCTCGGCGCGAAGCGGAACATCAGCGACAATCGTGCTGATCGTGACCAGCGACAGCATCACTGCTGTCGCAATTCCTGCAGCCCATGAGATCTTCCGTCCCAACTGCGCGCGTATTGCGCGCACAGGGATACGAGAGGAGAGCGTCATTTTTCGGCAAGCTTTCGCAGCTGCTCTGCAGCCTTTTCAAGGCGACCGATCGTGTCGGAGACCGACTTGTCCGACGGTGCGCCTAAATTCCGATTCGGAGGCCCTCCGGGAGGCATGGCGTGCTCGATGGGTTGGAGAGGAACCCCAACTGCTTCGAAAGCCTGCTTGACGATTCGGCGAGAAAAGAACACGCCAGTGGCCACGATCGCTGCGCTTGCCAGCAGGAGCAGCGGAATACCGAGTCTCAGCATTGCCTCGAGAGCACGATAAAGATTTTCTCTGACGGCGGAAGGGCTGAGCTGAAAAACCAGGTTGCAGATCTCTCGCCTGTCAGCGTCAAACACCGTAAAGATATGCGTCTTCTGGCCTCCGGTCTCAACAACCTCGCGGAGGCGATCGGCGGGCGCACTCGCGGACCAGCTCGCAGCGGCAAGGGTACCAATGCGGTTCGGATCCGTATCTGCCACGATTCGTGAGTTAGCAGCCACCACACTGATTCGCAAAACGTCCGAGTCCCGAATCCATTGAGAATGAATAAGAGGCTGGATAAATTCTGGTGCCAGGCTTTGCCCGCGCGCTTCGAAATCAGTCCTAATGAGTCGACTTGTCTCTCGCGCTATCAACGTAGCGCCCATCTTTTGATCGATGTCGGAGCGACGTTCGATCCAGATGTTCATCGACAGGACGTGGGCAGCGACAACACTGACAAGCGCGGCTCCCATGAGCAGAGACACCAGCGTTGCGAGCGACAGGCCTCTAGCCATTGCTCATCCTGCGTTGAAGCACAGCAGTTGTCTGATTGACGCCGTCCAGGCGCCGATAGTGAAGCTCGTCCACGAGATTCTTGATGAGCATGACTCCCAGTCCTCCGGGCTCGCGATCGTCCAGGCTCGCGTCCAGATCGGGGGATGAGCGCTGGGTAGGGTCAAACGGCCGCCCAGGATCCTCCACCACAACGGCGAGTAAATCTGTGCTTTCGATTACTGATACCGCGAACCAGCGGTCGGCTGTCGTCTGCCCGCCGTGATTGACCACGTTGATCACCAGTTCTTCAAGGGTTAGGCGGCATGCGAAAGCGAGTTGATCGCCCCAGCGCGAGGACGGTGTTAGCTGGTCGAACTCAGCAAGCAATTGCGCAAGGCCATCATGCGTGGCCGGATACTTCGCTTTAAAAACCGGGGGGGCGTCGGTCGGGTGCATGCGGGGCCGCATAGATCCGCTTGACCAGCGGTTGATGGGTTTTGCTTCAGCCAGTTCATTGTTGCACAATCGAACCAGATGATCAGCCACCTAAGGCCAGTTAAATGAACAGCACTCCCGCAGTCTATTCACCGAAGGGACGCATTGATGGTACCAACGCGGGCGGCGCTGAAGGCGACATCAAGGCGCT
Source organism: uncultured Bordetella sp. (assembly GCA_964581825.1). GTDB lineage: Bacteria > Pseudomonadota > Gammaproteobacteria > Burkholderiales > Burkholderiaceae_E > SYIM01. The sequence continues at coordinate 37,096 of CAZORB010000014.1, read as the reverse complement.
GATCGAGGCTGGGAACATCAGCTTAGTGCTGGACCTATCGGATGTTGATTACATGAGCAGCGCGGGCTTGAGGGTAGTGCTAATTGCTGCGAAGAGCACTCGAGCCGCAGGTGGCAAGACAGTGATTGCTGGCGCGCGTCCCGCGATCTTGGAAATTCTAAAAATGAGCGGGTTCGATCGCGTCATCGAGATCATGCCCGATTTGGAGCAAGCCCAGCTCAGGTTTGGATGAGCGCTTTGAGCGTCGCCTGCTAATTTCCGGGACGGCCGCTACTGCTCTGCCGCGAAGGGGCGGTGGCTGGCGCGTTGGCAGACCCGGCGGCAGGGCGAGCCACCGCTGGACCCGAGGCCGTTGGAGGGCTGACTGCGGAGGAGCCAAGACTCGAAGAACCGGCAGCGGGTAGGGTGGGGGCTGTTCCCGGTGGGGTAACCTCTGACACGGCCGTACGCACCGAATCACCAATGACGGTCGGGCGAATCAGGAACAAGCGCTCTCTCCGCTGTACCTGTGTACTTGAATTGGAGAACAGGCTGCCAATAATCGGCAGGTCTCCCAGCAGGGGTACTTTGTCGACGCCTGTGATGGTTTGCACCGAGTTGTAGCCACCAATTAGCAGACTTTCATCGCGCATTACGCTGGCTTCGGTGCTGACAGTTCCGCGACGAACGGTCGGAATGTTCCCGACCGGATTCTGCTGCTGAATTTGGCCGTCTTCGATATCGACGCTCAGGCGCACCTTCTGACCTAACCCTTCGCCAATGAGCCGGGGCGTGACCCGCAAGGTTGTTCCCGCCGTGACAGGCGTGACCAGCGCGGCGCGCTCAGAGGTGGTCTGGATATAGAACGTTTCTGAAAGATCAATCACCGCGCCAACATTCTCGGTTGTGAGAATAGACGGGCGCGCCTGGATGCTGGCGTCTCCCTGCTGTTCAAGCAGGCGAAGACGCGCGACAAAGAATTCAGCGGAGTTGGCGACAATCGTGCTGCTGGGGTTCGCGCCTGCTCCGCGCGCCGCCTGAATGATGGAGATCGCACCCGTTGTTTGGCTGGTATTGCCAAACCCCAGTGCCGTCCCACCGCCACGAGACACGCTGCTCCAGCTGATGCCCAGCTCTTCGAGACGATTGGTATTGACGTCGATGATTAGCGCTTCAATTTCGATAAGTGGCGTGGGCACATCGAGCTGTGCTATCAGTTCCGCATAAATGGGAATACGGTCGGGCGTGTCCTGAACAATCACCGCGTTGATGCGCGGGTCAGCCTGAATGGAGGGACGCAGGCGCCCCAGCCCGATATTCGGCAACGAGCCTGCCTGATCGGCAGCTCCGGCGCCCAGGCGGCTCGACGCTGGTGTACCCGTCATACCGGGCTGCAGCCCCTCGCCTGGACCAGCAGGGGTAACCGCCAGCCGGCTTGCAAGCGCTGACACTGCCGGGTTCAAGCTTCCGTCCGCGTTAAGGGTGGGATCGCCCGGACCCCGCTGGCCGATGGAGTTGTTGGTTCCGAGCACAAGATTGCGCAGGATCTGCGCAATGCCGGGCGTGACGATTTGACGTTCGCGAAAGCTGATCGTCCGATCTTCCACTGACGCATGCTTGAGCCGGAAGACTGCAACCTGCTGACCGCCTGGGGTTCTTGGCAGGGCCTTGATCGTTGACTCGACCAGCTGCACGTAGGCAGGCGGTCCCGACACAATGACGATGCCCTGATCAGGCAGATCGCCCCAGCCAAAGCGGGGGTCGAGCACCTTAAGGTCGGTGAGAACCTGTTTGAGCTTATTGCCCGCCCCGGTCGCGCCACCGGCGATCGACCGTACAACCATGTCTTGAGTGCGGGAAATGAATAGCGTGCCGGCGTGGGTAAACCATACAAACCCGTAGGTACTGCCCAGCCGATCGATGAATTCCGTCGGGCTGGCGGTTGAAAATCGCCCATTGACCGACCCCGAGAGGTCATCCGGCATCTGGACGGACAGACTGAACGCTGCAGCGAATTCGCGCAGTACAGTGCGCAGCGGTTTGCGTTCAGCGTAGAAAGAGAACGGGGCATCCTGCCAGGGAGGAGGCCCTGCGCGTGCCGGTGCAGCAGAGAAACAGGAGATGACTCCGATACTGGCAACGAGTACGACGGAGACAAGTGAAGATATGGCCGATCGGCGCACGCTCAAAGGAACCCTCGCCACAGTTCGACTTCGCTCACGATCATGGATACCGCCTTGTCGACATCGTCTGGCGTTGAGCGTGCGTTGATGCGTGTCTGCAGCTTCAAGTAAGAAACCGCTGGGTCAACCGCTGGGCCGGCTGCGGACTCGCTCATTCGCGCGGTTGAAAGCTCAAGCGCCTTTTGGAGCAACTGACTGCATTCGGCCAATGCGGCGGGCAGATCCCGCACCCTTGCTTCCACCAGAACTTCACCGGAGCGGAAGGTTACCAGATGGACGCGGACCCGGTCGATAGTGACCGAGAGCTGTCCGGAACTACCAGATGCGAGGGGAGCCAGCCCATTGGCGGAGGCCCACTGATCGACAAGGCTTTGCGGCGCGGATGACATGGCGTGTTCCTTAAGTCGGGCGTGCGTTGTCCGAGCTTGACCCCAGGCGCCGCACCAGACGCAGAACGGCGGCTACAGGTTCGATCAGGTCGCTCGGAATGTACTGATCAACCTCTGCGTATTCAAACAGCGCGCGGGCAACGGGAATGTCTTGCATGACCGGCACCCCCGCTTCGCGGGCAGCGGCAATCATGCGCTCGGCGAGCAGCCCTTCGCCTTTTCCAACAACCATCGGCAGCGGGGTATTCGCTTCATCGTAGAGCAGCGCGATAGCGAGATGAGTCGGGTTAGTGATGATGACCGAGGCAGTGCGACTGCGGTCAACGGCACCCTCCGACAACAGCTCCATGTATAGCTGGCGACGATGACCCTTGACGTGCGGGTCACCCTCCATGGTTTTGTATTCCTGCTTGACCTCGTCCTTACTCATCATCAGCTGCTTCGTGTGCATTTTGCGTTGGAACACCAGATCGGCAAGCGATAGCGCGAGGTAGGTGATCCCAACATAAACGATCATTTTTTTGAGCAGTTGTCCGACCAGCGAGCCCAACTCCTCGATACCGCGGTCTGGTACGAACATCAGAAGTGACAGACTGTCATGAACCAGAATCCACACCACGACGCAAAGCACAATGACCTTTAGATTATTTTTCAGGAACTCGACCAGGTTCTTCTTGGAGAACATGTTCTGAGCGTTGGAAACGATATCGAGCTTTTTGGCTGACGGCTTAATCGCCTCGAATGCGAACAGCACGCCGGTCTGAATGGTTTCGGCGAAGATTCCCACCACCAGAACGATGGCCAGAAAAGGCCACAGCAGGCTGATGCTTTCACGAATGAACTGACCGAGCAGAATCTCTGCGCTTGCCCGAAAGTCGCCACCCATCAGGTCTATCGGCAGGATGAGTATCCGCGACAGGTCGGAGACGATGCTTTCAGAGTTGGCAACAACATAGGCGAAGAGGGCAGTGATAAGAACCGTCTGGGTGAAGTCCTTGCTCTTTGCAACCTCGCCGCGGTCGCGTGCCTCGCGCAGCTTCTTATCGGTAGGCTGTTCGGTTTTCTCACTCATCGAGCGCCCAGCCTCAGTAGCGGATCCAGCCGATCAACCCAGGTGGCGATCTCTCGAATTGGGGCAAGCGAATAGTCAAACAAGGTCGAGGCGTAGATCACCAAGACAAACAGCGCAAGCGCGCTCTTGATGGGCATTGCGAGGAAAAACACCTGCAACTGGGGGGCAAATCGGCTCACCAGCGCAAGCCCCAGTTCGCTCATCAGCATGGCGATCAGCACTGGCGCGGACAGCAGCAGTGCGAGCATGACCAGACGGTTGAGTTGCACGATGAACAGCGCAGCCGCGTCGGGTCCGAATGCGGGCCAAAACTCGAGCGGAGCCCAGAGTCGATAGCTGTCATAGATCAGCCCGAGAAACAGATCCATTCCGCCACCCATCATGAAAAAGGTGATGAAGGCGAAATTAAATGCAATTCCTAGCGGCGAACTGTCATGGCCTGTCATCGGGTTCAGCGTGGCGGCCATGCTGGCACCGCGCTGGTTGTCAATCACAAACCCAACGGCCTCAAATACCCAGAATGGAATCGCCACAGCAAAGCCCAGCAGCAGCCCGATCATGCCTTCCTTCAGCACCAGTGCGAGCAGTGGAATGCCGGAGGGCCAGGCCTCGGGCACCGCAGGCAAAACAGGCAGAACCACCAAAGCCACCCCGGCGCTCATTGCGAAGCGCACCATCCGCGGGATCAGCGCGCGGTTCATGAACGGCACCAGCAGAAAGATGGGCGACACACGGGCCGCGACCATGAACAACGAGAACAGCATGCCCTTCAGCTCTTCGTAACTGGGCATCGGGGACGACACCACGCGGTTCCTACCTGACCACGCGAGGGAATGAGTCGAATACGGTGAGGGTGTAGTTGAGCAGTTCGCCGCCAACCCAGCTGGCGGTTAAAAACAGCGTAACGCCCACCGCTATCAGCTTGACGGCGAAAGAAAGCGTCTGCTCCTGGATCTGGGTCAGGGCCTGCAGCAACGAAAACAGCGTGCCCACCACCGCCGCGACAATGATCGCCGGAAGCGATAGCAACATCGTCAGGTACAGCGCGCGAACCAGCGCGACGACCACCTCGGGTGAACCCATCAACGCCTCAGGTATAGGTGAGAATCAAGCCACGGATCAGACGCGTCCAGCCGTCCACCATCACAAACAGAAAGAGCTTGAGGGGCAATGAAATCATGACCGGCGAGACCATCATCATGCCCATTGCGAGCAGGATGTTCGACACAATCAGGTCGATGATGACAAACGGTAAAAACAGCAAAAAGCCAATCTCGAATGCGGCAGTCAGTTCGCTCACCATGAACGCCGGAACCAGTACAACGAAATCTCGTGGGCTCAGGTCTGCAGCCAGATCAGGCCCCCAGAGTTTTCGAGCCGTCTGTACAAAGAAGTCGGTATGACCCACCTCGGTGTGACGAACCATGAACTCACGAAGTGGCTCTGCGCCTTTTCGAACAGCGCTGTAGAGGCCCTCGACCGAACGCGTCGCCGCTGGCTCTGCCGCAACCTCATCGAAAATGCGCTGGCCGATGGGGGCCATGATGTAAAGCGTCAGGATCAGCGATAGCCCATACAAGGCAAGATTGGGAGGAATCTGCTGGATGCCTAAGGCGTTACGAACCAGGGACATCACGACAGCAATCTTGAGGAACGTGGTGGAGATGACCACGATGGTGGGCACCAGCGCGAGCAGCGCCAGGGCCAGGGCTAGAGTGATGGGGTCGAACGAGGTGAGCGGCATTAACGGATAGATGCGCTGAGGTTCAACCGAGCGCGCCCGGCGGGGTGATACGCGCTACGGACACACCCAAGTGCCCATCGATTTCAACCAGTTGACCGCTTCCAATAACAGCGCCATTTGCGCGAATGGTCAGATACTCATGCGCGGGCCGATCAATTGAAAAGACGCTTCCGGGCTGCAGTGCCTGTAACTCCGAGAGCGTGATTGTCTTGGTTCCTAGGTCAAAACTTAAACGGATCGGAACCTCATCAAGTGGGGTCGGCTCGTCACCGCTGGCGTCGTGTTCGGTCATGTTTAGAGGCATCCTTAAAGCAGGGGAGGCCGTGAGGGTAATCAGGCTACCCTCAAGATGAGCCTGGATCGTAAAACCGGGTCGGTCTTGCCCGAGCGAATACACAAGGGTCAATCCACCTTGTGGCGTGAGAAAAGGCTCGGTGAGCAAAATGACATCACCTTGCGCGACCTTTGCCAGGCGAGCTTTGGTCACTGCGGTCTCCCCAACGCAGAGGCGCAGGGGCATGGGCAGATCAATACGGCGCTCGTCCGACATTCTTGGAGCGGCGGCTTGCGGGATGAGGCTTGCGCACACAAGCAAGCCGAGTGCGTCAAGGTGTAACAGACCCAGAACAACCGACCCGGATTCCGGCCACATCAATCGGATGATCACGCGATGTGGAACGCCGGTCGGCATTGATCCCTCCGTCAACACGCCCGCCACCGTGGCCCGACCTCGTCCCAAATCTGACAGTCCGTCACAGATCCATTGGCAAGCCTGCAGGAGTGCCGAATCGCGCCATGCAGCTGGCAGCGCTGCCAGACCGGACCCTAGTGCCTCGGACACCCAATAGTCGAGGGTTCGCCGTGGAAGTTGCAGGAGCAGCTGTGCACCCGACCATTCGAGCTGTACCGAAACAGGGTCGATGATCTCGGGAGGCTCAGAACCCGGGGTGAGCGCGACCAAACCCAGTAGCGCGGTGCCCGACTCGCCAGGTCCTGCGAGTGACAGTTCACCAAGGCCCTGGGCGATTGCATTCAAGGCCTGCGCTTCACTCGAGCTTAATCGCGGCAGCGGCAGTGCTGTCATCGAGGGAGTGTCCTTTCAGGCAGCGCCCGAGCTTCCACGGTGTGATCGTCGGGCGGGTCCATCATGACCAGCCAGCAGGCGGGCGAGCGCAACGTATCGGCAAGCTCCTGCGCCAGAGGGGTAGCCGACTCGGCAAGCAGGCTGAAAGCGCTGGACTCAATACAGTTAAACTGCGCGACCCATTCTCCAGAGGCCTGGTAAACCGATACCGTGACGCCGGAAAGCTCGCCGTCCGACAGTTCGATACGTACTTCACGCCGGCCCGCGCTGCCATCGCTTACGAGAAGCCGCTTTGCGAGCTCGGCAACGCTTTGAAGCAGCTGCTCCCGTGAGGGCGACGAAGGCAACTGGACTTCGTTCGGCTCAAGGGTGCGCGCCTGAGCAGGAAGCTGGCCTGGTATGGCGAACCCCATGGGTTCAGATCGCTGTCCGACGGAAAGGTGCCCTGTCTGCGCGAGCGGATCGGTGTCCGACTCGGGCACGGTGTCGACCGCGGCGAGGCCAGGCTGGGCTCCCTCGTGAACAGGTTGCGCGTCGAGCGGCGGTGGCTCGTATGGCGGGGGGGCCATGTGCCGGAAGAGCGCAAACGGTGTCTGTCGCAGCGATTCATCCTGCTGCGGCTCGCTGGCCGGGCTCAACGCGAGGGCCGCGGCGAAGCGCTCAGCAAGAGACGGATCCAGGTCGTGCGGTTTGCGATGCGACTGCTGCTGTTGCCCCGGTAGCGACCCCGCGTCCCCAGCGAGCGTTCGGAGGTCAAGGGATACTGCTCTGTCAGACATCAGGCTCCTCCGACCATTGTTCGCGTTCGCGGACGATGCCTGCCAGTTCCTCAAACTCAAGCTCTTCGCGGCGCTCGGCGGCTTGCAATACGCCCGCGTGGTGGCGGTCGACCAGTTCCGTGAATTTCTCGCGGGTTGTACGCGCCTCACGCGCTGCATTCTGCGCATCGTGATGTCGGTGTTGAGCCGCCTCGCGCGCCTGGCGGGCACGCGTCAGATCGGCCTGGTGCTGGGCTTCGGTTGCGCGCAGGATCGCCAGGTCCTCATGCAGGCGATGGAGGTCAGACACTTTGACTGGGCGCGCGATGATGCGCCGATAAAGGTTGTCTTCTTCGAGGCGGGCGAAGCTTTGAAACTCGGAAAGCACGCGTTCCCGCTGCTGCTCACCTCTGTGCGCATCGGACAGGACGGTGCGCGCCACCTGCAGGGAGGCGTCGGCCTGCTGTTCGCGGAAGCTTTTAATGGCAAGCAGTTCGTCGAGGTAAACCATCAGACAGGCGCTCCCGATTCTGCTGACGGAATGGCCATGCCGGTTAACTTCGCCAGGGCATCGAGCGTTTGATCGAACGGAATTCGGTCTTCGGTATTTTGCTTCAGAAAGGTACGAATCGCCTCGATCTTATCGATCGCCTCGTCGGTGGTTGCATCGCCGCCCTGCTTGTATTCCCCGATCTTTACCAGCAGCTCAACTTCTGCATATTTCGCCATCAGTTCACGAAGACGGCCCGCTGCAGCCCGATGCTGTCGGCTGACCACGCGGTTTTGAACGCGGCTAGTTGAAGAGAGGACATCGATAGCAGGATAGTGATTAGCCGCCGCAAGACTGCGCGACAGAACAATGTGGCCGTCAAGAATTGAGCGCGTCTCATCGGCGATGGGTTCTGTCATGTCATCGCCTTCAACCAGCACGGTGTACAACGCCGTGATCGAGCCACGGTCATTCATGCCAACGCGCTCCATGAGTTTGGGGAGCGTGGCAAACACTGAAGGCGGAAAGCCGCGACGGGTAGGGGGCTCACCGGCTGCGAGACCGATCTCACGCTGGGCACGCGCGAAGCGCGTCACGGAGTCCATCAGGAACAGAACCTTGCGTCCCTGATCGCGGAAATACTCTGCAATTGCGGTGGCGACATAAGCCGCCTTAGCCCGCTCCATCGACGACTTGTCGGAGGTGGCGCACACAATGACTGAGCGCCGGCAACCCTCCTCGCCAAGTTCGTGTTCGATGAACTCTCGAACCTCGCGGCCACGCTCACCGATCAGGGCAATCACGATGACATCGGCTGCCGCACCTTTTACCAGCATGCCGAGCAGCGTGGACTTTCCGCCGCCGGCCGCTGCAAAGATGCCCATACGCTGGCCTTCACCGCACGTGAGCAGCGAATCGATGACGCGTACACCGAGCGGCATCGGATCCTGAATGATTCGGCGCCGCATCGGATCGGGTGCGTCGGCGAAAACCGGATAGAACCGGTCCGCCTGAAGCGGCCCCATGGTGTCTGCGTCAAGAGGACGTCCAAGACCATCGAGCACCCGACCCAGGAGTCCGTCCCCAACCGGCACCATGTGCGCGCGACCCGTTGGTGTGACCTCGGTGTAGGCCGAGATGCCATACATGTCGCCAAGTGGCGTTAGCAGCGCAGCGTCGCGCGAGAAGCCGACCACCTCGGCTTTCATTTCGAAGTCTTCGCCGGGGTTTCGCAGAATGCATACCTCGCCGACCTTCACCGCAGGAACAACCGCCTTGATGATGGTGCCAACCACTTGGATTACACGGCCCTTGATCATCAGCGTTGGCGTGTCATCGAGCGCCAGACGCATCATGTCGGTAAGGTAGTCGAAGCTTTTCACGGCGCTAACTCAACAATGCATGTCAGACACGGCTTCCCAACACCTTATGGAATCCCTGTTCGATTGCCTGCAACTGCGATTCAATACTGGCCTCGACCACTCCGATCTCGCTCTCCAGGATGGTTGCGTCATGCTTGAGACGGGGGTCAGGCACGATATCGAGAATGCCGACGCCGGGAAACTGCTCCAGCAGTTCGCTGGCTCTCGCACGCACATGCTCGACATGCTCGGGTGCGATCCTCAAGGTGAGCTGACGCTGGTTTCGAAGCACGGACAACGCACTTCGCACCACGGCCATCACCCGCTCGGAATCGGAAAAATCGGACATCAGACGGCGCACGGCGTCCATCACCAGAGTCACCATTCGCTGCTCAATTGAGGCAAACAGCTCAACAGTGCGCGACGCGGTTTCTATCATCCTCTCGGTAAGTTCAAGACGTGCTTCCTCAAGCCCCTGTTGATAGCCGCGCTGGCGCTCAGCCTCAAGTTGCTGCTGTGCAGAGCCAAGCAGTTGCGCGGCTTCCTTGCGGGCGTCTTCGAGCAACTGCACCGCGTCAAGCCAGACGGCTGCCTCGGACGCTGGAATGACAGGGTCGGCTAGGTTGAGGGAGCCGAGCGTCTTGGAACTGTTCAAGCGGACGAAACTCATGACTTCCTCAGCGCCTCTCAGCCGTCGGAAGCGAGCGCAATGATGCTTCCCAATCGGGATACTCGGTCTGCACCCACGACCGATAGGTTTCGGTGACCCGATCAACAACCCAACCATCGCCAGACTCTGCCGACACCAGCCTGGGTAGCTCGATGGTTGGGCATTTCAACAGCAGCCGCAGACCGACAGGTCTTGGGACTGAATCGCTGACCTGCTCAAGCAGGTACCACCCCACACGTTGCAGATCCTCGACCAGGACCTGAATATCGCCGAGGCGTCGCTGCGGAGCGGGCTGTGTGGTCGCCGCCTGATAAACATGGTTCCAATCCTGCGGAGTGACCAGTGCGTCAACACGATCAAGATCTTCACGGCGGACAACCTGCCTCAGCGCCCAGCCAAGCGTATCAACCGCGATTCGCCTGGCGAGCACGCTGAGCGACGCGGTCGGCAGCAGGGCGATCTGGTGGAGCGGATGCGCCGGATCGAGCACCGGCTCCGCCGAGCCCAGAAGCTTGGCCAGGGTTCGTCCTGCATCAGGCAGCGATGCGTCAATTTGCGGCGGGATCCACTTGGAGAGTCGGACGGCGTCCGCACCCTGAAGGGGGTTGAACAGAAAGTCTGTCACGCAGCGCGCGACGCTGATTGGCAATTGGAAAACCGCTAGACCAAGACTCATGATGCGGGTGGTGCTGGGTCACGCTTGCTCGAAGCGATCACTCCCGCACGACGTAGCAACCAGTACACCGCGCCGGCAGCAGCGGCTGCGGCGACGGCTGCGCAGACGACGAGCAAAATCACAAGATTGGATATGGAATCAGATTCAACCCGCACGCCCAGGATCGAGGTTGGCGAGGATGACTTGCCGGGTAGCGACACTGCAGAAGGCACCAGCACGGTGGAGACGCGGTCGGCGGTCAGGCCGGGAATGCTATTGGTGACGAGTCGGCGCACCTGGGGCTGAAGCGCCTCAAGATTTGACTCGGCCTTATGCTTGATGAATACCGCAGCGGAGGCGGGCATTGCAGGCTCTGCGCCCGACCCTCGCTCGGGCAAGACAAGATGCACCCGCGCGAACAGCACGCCGTCGATTCTCGAGAGGGTTGCGGACAGATCCTGCGAAAGCGCATACAGATAGCGCGCGCGCTCTTCAACAGGAGACGAGATCAGGCCATCTTTACGAAAGATTTCGCCCATGCCCGAGAATCGTTCGCGGGGCAGACCCATTGCGCGAAGCACATCCACGGCCCTTGCCGACTGACGCGCGGCGACCCGTACGCCGACCATTCCTTCCTTGCCGGAGACTTTGCTGGCCTCAATACCCTGGTTGATGAGCGCGGCAATGACCTCGTTTGCCTCAGATTCAGGAATGGCCGATAGAAGCTCGACACGGCCAGTGCAGCCTGCGAGGAAAACGCCGAGCGCCAACAGGACGAATGCTTGGCGGACCCGTAAAGAAAGGCTGAATAAGGAATGCTTCACTGAGTTTTAAGAATATTTTCGATGCTTTGGGTGGACTTGCTGACGGCCTTGCCGACAAGTTCGTACTGAACCGCCGACTGCAACAGCATTGTTTGTACGCGCAACATGTCAGACACCGTAATGTCTGGCTTATTCAAAACCTCGCCGGTACCGGCCCAGGCCCGTGTAATGTCGTTAGACGCTGACTGCAGACCCTGCAGAATCGCATCGCCAAGCGTTCGCGGCGTCGTGGGCTCGGAACCGGACGATGTTGAGCCGCTAATGGGCGCCTGGCCTGCTGCCTGGACTGAAACGGCCGCCGAGTCGGCGCCTGAGGGAACCGAAGCGGCGCCCGGGGCGGGCGACTCGGCAATAGCCAACCGGAAACGGTCCAGATCGGACGCGCTAGGGGTGACATCAGGCGCGTTGCTTCGAACGGGAAGCACCACTGCGGTGAAAAGACCAACGGAATCGATCATGGCGTTGCTTCCTGCGGATGCGTAAGGCCGAGCATGCTACGGGCTATCCGCCCGGCATAGTCATGCTCAGGTCGGTCCACCAACTCCCGAAGTATCCTAAAACTTTCCGAGGTTCGGCCAGAAAGCTTCAGCGTGACCCCATAGAAAGCGCGGACCAGCGCCGAATCGTCGCGCGGATCGGACGTTGGCTGCGTCGAGTGCGAAGTGGGGGCTGTTTTTAAGAAGGCTTCGGCACGTTCCAACACCCTCAAAGCCTCTTCCGCACGGTCGCGGTTAAGCAGGGCGAGGGCCAGACCAATGTGAGGGAGGGGACGGGCGGGCGCAATCTCAATTAGCGCAGCAAATATCTGAACCGCCCGGTCTAACCGTCCTCGCCCAGCTGCAACAAAGCCAACTTCGGCAAGCAGTCGAAACTCTTCGGGCGTGAGTGGATCGGCCCAGTTGGCCCCTGGCGTCGTCAACCGGCATGCCCCCCCTGTCTCTTGCTTAACAGATCACGGAGGGCACGCGCACGATCGACGACATCCTGATGGCTGCCCTGGGCGCCAAGAACCTCCGCAGCCTGAAGCAGGTCGATGGCCATGGGCGCCTCCATTGCAACAAGGTCTTCAGCCATCGCCAGCACATGGCCGGCGTTAGCCGGTTCGGCGGCGTATGCAAGTGAGTGCATCACAGCGGCCTGACCCGCCTCGCCGAGGTCCATAAAACAATGCCCAAAACCGGACAGAATGCGCGCCTCAGAGGGGCGCTGGGCAAACAAAAAGGCAAATACTGGTAAAGCCTGGTCAGGCTGACCGGCAACCAGCAGGCGATACCCGAGACCGTACAGACGCTCAATTTCCGCATCGTCAAGTCCCGGGCCGGGCTGCGGGGGATTCTCAAGGCTGTTCAATGAAGCGGCGAGAAGCTCTCCGCCTTGGCGGGCAATCTCGGCAAAAGATGGATTCATGACTTTCTTCCCCAGATTAGATCCGCGAGATCGACTTATTGGTTTCGGAACGCGACCGATCAATTTCAGCCACCATATCCAAAACCTTATTGAATGTGTCGCGTGTGGCTTGAGCCTGATCTGACGCGGCGCTGTAGGCCGCTTCGAACTTCTTTGCGGCCGCCTCGATTTCCTGGGCTTGCGCCTGAGAGTTGGACGCGTCTTTTGTTTGAATCGCCGAAATGATCTTGCCCGGCCCCTCAACGAAGGTGCCCACGAACGACTGACTCATGGTACCCAGAAACTGGGAATGCGTACGAAGATAGTCAAACTTGCTTTCGAGCGCTGAGAGACGCGGATCTTTACCAGGAATCCTTGCGTCGAGGTCGACGGCCATCCGATTCGCGTTGGAAGCCCTGGCGTTGGGAACCTCCGTCGCCTCGATAGCCTCGATTTGCGCAAGCAGATCGGGCTTCGAGTTGGCCGGTGCCGCAGGCGCGGCCTTCGCCGAATCAGCAGCTATGTCAACAGAGAGTCGGCTGGAGCTCTTGGCTGACCCGCGGGATGAGGCATCGAGCTCGCTGATCTGGTTAAGCCTGTCCGGCTTGGATGAGGGCGCGGTCGGCTCGACCTGCGCCGATCGATCTGCGATGTTCTGCTTCATCGCCGAGAGATTTTTAAGCTGGAAAGCGCCCACTGCACCCTGCACAACGCCACCCACAATCGACGATATGCCCTGCGCGAGCGCAGCATTGAAGTTGGAGTTTGCTGCGTCGCGTGTCTTCTGCGCACCGTCGAGCAATTGCTTGACCTGGCCCTCCAGAGAGGACTGGCGGTCGAGCCGCGCCGATGCTCGGTAAGTAAGCATAAATTGCAGAAAGATTGTGCTGACTTCCGAGAAATCGAAAGGCTTATCGGCCTGCATGCGAATGGCGCCTGTATCGAATTCAGTGGCGCTGCTTCCTGCCGAGGTGTCCTTTGGAGGGGGGAGCCCCAGAGCCTGCAGTGCCTGGCCCTTCGGAGATTTTGAAGCGTCTGTGCCGGTCCCGAGGTAGAGCAGGGGATCAAAGGTGCTGGGTGCCGCCTGGCCTGAAGACGCACCCGCCGTGACGCCGGCTTGCGGCAGAGGGGCAACCCCTCCAACGCCTACGCCGTGAATTGAACTCATGTAACGCTCCCTAGATAGCCTGGGTGGGGCCGCAGATGAGCGGCCGTGATGGAAAACTAGCGTATCGATGCGCGCAATGCCAGAGTGTCTTGCGCTAACGCAGACGACTGTTCGACGTGATCCAAAATGGCCCGGTAACTGTTCTCAAGTCCAGTGATGAGACCGCCATGGGACTGCAGATCGCCATAGGCCTGCTCAAACAGTCTTTGGAACATAGGTACCAATGACACCAATTCACCGCCAGCCTGGCCGAGTTTGTTCAGATCAAACCCTTGGCTAAACGAGTCCATGATCGTCTTGAAGATATTCTCGCCGCTGGCAAAAACTTTATCCAAGCCACCGTAGCTGAGCACGTTGGCGCCTGACGCAATGGAACCTCCGATGAGCATGCCTAGCGATGCGAAACCCTGAACCGTATTGCTGATGGTGCGAACGGATGAGCCTTTCATGTCGAACGCATCGGCGATGGAGGCAGCAAACTGAGTTACGCGATTAACATCGAATACAGCGGGGTTACCTGAGACCACCGCAGCACCGATGCTTACGCCAAGGTTGATCACTGATCCGATGATTTGCGAAGCCTTCCAAGCCGATTTATGGTCGAGCCCCGTAAACACCAGTAGCTCTTCGATTCCCTTGGACAGCATCTGTTCAAGGTTGAAACCCGCATTGGCGGCCACTGCATTAACGAAGGGCGCGGCAGCGGCCGCGATGGCACCGATTGCAGCGGGGATGCCAACCCCGCCCGACGCAATCACACCGGCAATTGAGGTGACTGTTGTGACGACCAGCCCCAGCGCTGCGCTGGGGTTGCTGGTAACCGTTTTGACCAGCGCGTTCCAGATGTTGGACAGGAAGTCGGTGGATGCCTTTTCTACGACCTCTGCGCGCGCAGGCGCATTCGCTGAACGAAGTTGCGAAGCGGTTTCAAGCCGGGACTCTGCGCTCTTGGTACGGTTATCCTGAAACTTGACGGACAGCGCTGCAAACGCCTCCTGCGGAGTTAATCCGTCCAGCAGATTTTCTCGGACTGGCGGAAGGCTGGGCCGCGAGGATGAAGTGAGAGCTGGAACGCGATCGAGGACTGGTGCTGCAGCGTCAACAGACCCGGCTATTCGAGGTCTTGAAACGCCAACGGCCTGTGTCGGTGCACCGGCATCGGTCGGCTGGCGTAGTGGGCCCGGAGTCAGTCGGTTGGTTGCTGCATCGATCGCCATATGGTCGAACCCTGATCGGTAACGCGGGTCAGACCGCGGGCCCGCGACCGCCGATAGCTGCGCTGATTTGCGACTTCATTTCCGCTTCACCACGGATGATATCGCCAACCACTTTAAACACACTCTGAATCTCGTCGGCAATCTTTTTGAGGTCATCTATGTTCTGCTCCATCAGCATTTGCAGCTTGCTGATCTGAGCCATGATTTCCTTCTTGTCTGCGAGAGCTTCATCGGCGGATTTCTGTGACTTGGCAGCACTGATTCTCAGTGCGCCCTCTGTTATTCCTGCACCCGCCGATATCACGTTTTGCCCCGCATCGAAGGCCACCGCCGCTTTTTGCGCGCCCATTGAAATCTTGCTGGTCATGTTCGCAAGCTCTTCGGCCCCCTCGGCGATCTTGGCTGCGGTCGCTTTGACGGCACGCCACGCAGCAACTCCGGTAACGAGCCCAACCAGAAGATCTACGCCCATCTGAATCCAGCCAGCGGTTTCCGCGCTTGCGCCGCAGAGTCGAGCGATACCCGAAACCCAGCCGCCGATTGAAAAGGCATGGTTCAGCGTGTCGGTGACCCAAGCCGGTACCTCAACGCCCGCTTCCTTGAGGATGTTCACAACCAAATTTCCGACGGCCTGAATGGCAGCGCCGATGGCGATGGCTGCAACCAACAGCGAGGCGCCACCAGTGAACGGCGAAGCGGCCACGGCCAGCACCGCGGCCACCACGGAAGCGATCGCCGAAAAAGCAGACTTGATCCAGCCCCAGATTCCAGCGCTTTTGGTCTTGTTCGCGGCATCGGCCAGATCGCTCAGCCACTTTTGAACCTTTTCCATTTGCTCGGCGTTACGCTTCTTCATGTCGACCTGATTCGATCGAATTTCGCCGGTTTGCTGCTGGGACATCAAGTCCATGAGCTTGCTTTGCAACTGCCCGATCATCAGCGCTGCGTCGTCCATCGACATGATCGGAGCGGTGATCGGCGGCACGCCCGCTCTGGCGGCCGACTTGCTGCCGTCAGGGGTTCCCGTGGTCGTTCCCGACTCGGAGTAGAGCCGCATGATTTCGGTGAGGTCGAACTGCGCCCCGCCCGCCGAGACCATTGCCTGCATCGACGCGGCGTAGGCTCGACTGGTTTGCGCCCGGGTCGACGCGCTTGCACCCTGATCGATTGTGGTTGCCATCATTGACCTTTCAGGTGGGCTGCCGGGAGAGAAGCTCAAGAAGCCCTGTGGCGCGCTGATGAAGCACGGAATGAGACGGGTCCGCCGACTGCTCGATCACGATTTGCAGAGCCTCGCGGGCCTCCGGCAGCCGCCCTAGCGCAGCCAGACACTCTGCCGTATGGAAAGTCGGAACCGGATCTTTCATATCCATGACGGACGCCATGGAGTAATAACCGATTGCCTGCTCGAAGTCGCCAGCCATTTGCAAGGTGGATGCAAGGGCCTGATGGAAGCGTCTGTCAAACGGGTTACAAGCCACTAGAAAGCTGAACAGCTTCTGCGCATCGGCGTAACGTTCTTGCGAATACATGCCGTGCGCGACCGCGTACATGGCCTCGTAGTCGCGATCTTCGAGACCATGGAGATCGCCAAGGGTACCCCCGGCAGCGAAATGCTCAGATGCACGGGCGGCATACGCCTGTTGACCTTCAGTAAGCGGAGGGGTGTCGGCCATATTCGGGCTCCGAGGAGATGGAAATCAGCGGAAATTGGAGACGACTGAAGACTTGCTATCGGCTGCTTTTTTCAGCATGTTGGTCATGGTGTCGAAGGCTTCGCTCCGCTTGTTGTTCAAGGACTGCAAACGAACCATGTCCATCTGGGAGCTGCTTGAAAGGTTATCGACCGCGCTTTTAATGACCTGGTCCGCGGCATCCACCTCAGCCTTGGTAATGCTGCCGTTTTTGATCTTGTCAACGTAAGAGCTGTCCAGCCCCGCGTTAGACCACGCCTCCGCCAGCTTTTGAGCAACCGGCTTGACGTCCCTTCGGCCGATATCATCATCCCAATGTCCCTTGGTATTGAGTTTGTCGGTTTCTTTCGCATCTTGAGAGAAGTTTGCCTTCAGGGTCAGCAGCTGGCTTTTCATATCGTTCAGTTTGCGCATCTGCTCATTTTTGTCACGAATACTATTGATTTGATCCTGCAACTGGGATTCGCATAATCGGACCCGGTCCATCTGAACAAGAAGCAAAGCATCTTCGATGCTGAGGCTACCGACGTCCGGTCCCAAGAACACGCTTCCAGTTCCAACAGCGGAGTTAACCTGTGTAGTTGTCATTGCTAGCTATTCCTTGCTTTGATTGATGAAAAGCCAGATTGGTTAGATTTGAAAACTTGATTGCGACGACTGGCAACTTGAAAACCGAAAACCCCGAAATCCGTCAGCGCATATTCGATACGATGCTTGAGCGGTTGTCGCCCATTTTTTTGTAGGTGTTCGTGATGATGTCGAAGGCTTCACCGCGGCGTTGTTGAAGACTTTGCATACGAACCATGTCGATCTGCTGGCTGCTCGAAAGGCTGTCAGCCTTGGAGGTTGCTGTTCCAATCGCGGCATCGAGTTCAGCAGAGGTAATACTTCCGCTGCCTACTTTTACTACAGTTGCATCGTCAAAGCCGGCAGCGCGCATTGACTGGGCAACCGTTGCCAACTCGATACCCGCTTTTCCAAATTCGCCGTTTCTTGCCCGGGCAAGTACTGCATCAACCTCAGCGGGGGTCTTAGCGTTTTTATAGGCGTCCTGCAGCGTTTTCTTATCGTAGGTCGATGGAT
Organism: uncultured Bordetella sp.; assembly: GCA_964581825.1. Lineage (GTDB taxonomy): Bacteria > Pseudomonadota > Gammaproteobacteria > Burkholderiales > Burkholderiaceae_E > SYIM01. The sequence continues at coordinate 19,339 of CAZORB010000014.1, read as the reverse complement.
CGTAATGCGGCTGGTCAATAAGCGACCCCCCCGCAGTATTTCCCGAAAAATACGCCTTTTGCGATCCGAGATCGGCCTTCAGCGTATTCATGTCCGAGAGCGTGGCATTTCTGTCTTGAACAGTCTGAATCATTTGCCGTAGCTGGTCCTCGATTAGCACTGCGCGACTTTGCTGAACGCTTGCCAACAGCAACTCGATATCGGCGGTTTGAATATCGAGCTGGGTTGACGAGACGCCACCCAGACTCCCAACGCCGATTGATCCAATCTTTGTCATGTTAAAAAATTCCTAAACCATTCCCATACGCCGGCGCTGTCTTACCGCTGAAGCCTGCGGGGTACTGGACTCGCGGGAAATGCCAAGATTCGCGCTGCGCTCTTCGACCTCGCGATTAATTTCCGCCATGTCGTCGGCAAATATTTCCCGCGCGCGTTTTTCGGACTCTGGGCTGTTAGCACTGGCTAAAGTGGCGGTTACCTTGTCCGGGTCGAGACCCTGCGCAACGCACCACGACTCGAAAGAGCCCGCCTGGGCTTGCGCTATCGCCGCTTCAGCGTCACGAATAAGCTTTTCAATATCGGTGGGCATGTTGAGTCGATAAACTGTTGCTGGTTTGTTGCATATTCGACGAATACGGCTTAGTCAGCAGTGAGTGGGCGCGTAGCTTGCTTTGCGTCAAATTCACCTAACACTATACTGGGTTCGCTTTAGTTGGACTACCCTATCAGCGGGATGTCGTGGCGCACATGCAATGTTTTTGGCGTTTCGAACCCCGCGAGGCCTAGAAGGTTTTGCAAAAGCGTTATGAATCAAGCGCGTTCAGTAACAGGCCCGTCCGTTCAGGTAGGGCAATACTCAAGCACGGGGACGCTCGCAGGGGGCACCTCGGCGCACATTGCAGGACGAACAGGCGCCAGCCATCAGCCTGCCGCGACGAACGTGCGGCGCGACGCAGCCAGTGAGTTATCCCAGGCGTTCGCGGCGCGCGTCCAACAGCGCGGGGTAAAAGAGCGCACCGTTCTTACTGGGGGCGCGCTGGCCGGGCTTACTCGCGAAGTCCGGCAAAAGACACTCGATCACACCAGGCTTGGTAGGCCTCACGCGCTACGGGAAGAGGAGGGTGAGACAGACTCGACAGAGCCCACCGCGCAGGCAACCGAGAAGCTTGCTCGAGCTATTCTGAAGCAGCCCGACCGTATTCGGCGGCATGCTGACGAGGCAGAAGGTGACCCCACAGCTCAATTTCTGATGCTGATGGATGCTGCTGATGCGATCGAGTCTGGCCAGATCGGCCCGGATAGCACGGGGTCAGCCGCCTCTGCCATCCGCGAGGTATTGGAGGAGATGTTCGCCGAGCGCGGCGACCGAATTCTTGCTGACGTCAACACGGTCGAGACATACAGTCGCCTGAGTTCAGAGCAGGCAAGGCAGTTTCGATCGGTGTATCACGATGCGGCTATCGGGTCTGAGTCACTTGGCGGGGTCGTCAGCCATCTCCTCCGGCTCGTGGGAGACGGCAAGACCGGCGCCTCGTTTCTCGATGTGCATAGATCGATGATTGCCGCTCTGGGCCTGGATCTGGCCGCAGCGCGCCCTTCCACGGACAAAACCAAGCTGCAGGCGCTAGTCAGCGATCTGTATCACCTCGAAGTCATTGGCACCCTGGTCGAGGCCGGTGGCGCGCTGGCAGATCAGCTTCAGACGCGGCACGGCCTCGCGCCGTTCGCCGCCACTCAACTCACAACGGATCTGGTTGGCCTCGCGGGCGAGCGCTGGGTGGACGCTGATCATTTCAAACGACTTGCCGACCGCTATCGGGCGATGGATCCGCTTGAGGCCACGGTTGATTTTCTGACAGGCGTGCGCAATCTGGTAAAGGAAATGCCTGTTAAGGTGTTCCCTACGCCTGAAAATCGTCAGTCGCTGATCGATGCTGCGCAAGATGCAGTTGATTATGCGATCGATCGCGAGGAAGGAATCGTCTCTTGATCATGTTGAGAAAATAATGGATCCCTGGCTCGCGATTGAGGAGTTCGGCAGGGCCTCAGGACTTTCGGGCCTAAGCCTCGACTCGGGTCATACCGAGGTTGTTCTTGAGTCCGGCGCTCGGCTCGGCATGTTGTTGTGTGGCCGCGATGTCCTGGTACACGTCGTGCAGCCAGCACCGCATCCTAATGACGTGCTGGCTCTTCGGTTACTTCAAGGCTCCGAAGCGCGCGAGCTTCCTGGTTTTCCCTTGCAGGTAGGCACCCGTGGCTCTGGTTCGGAGTTCTGCGTCATCGGCGCCGTACGTATTACGGAGTCTCTGATGTCACCGGATGCAATCTCCCGTGCTTCTGAGCAGTTACTGAAATGGGCGGACAGCGCCTGTCGCCCCGGGTGACGGTGTCGCACTGAATTAACATGGCCACTAGTATTGATTCGAACTATGCGCTGAATTTCGGGCTGTCGGGTCTTCCGGTTGAAGCCGACTTTCCTTCTGGCGCGCTGCCTGAATCCCGCTCGATTCCGCCCACCGGAATGCCGTTCGTCGGCGAGGTTGACCGATTACTGTCAGCTGGCGGTACAGGCGAGCTAATCCGACAGTGGGGTCAGCCTCGTACCGTTTCGGCCGATGTGCTGACCGGTGGCGGCTTCACCGATGCGCTCGAACAGGTCAGGCAGCGACTTGACGCCCGGCCGCGGTCCTCGGGCGAGCGTAACGAGTCAGCGGAAGCCGAGCTGGTTCTGCGTCGCCTCAACGCAGAGGTCAGGCAAATGCTTTCGCTTCGCGATCTGGTCAGACAAAACCAGAGCTTGTTGCTGCAGGGCTGACAGGTGAGCGCCTTAACCGATGCGGAACGCGATGCTCTGGCTTTGCTGGGAGGATTCTTTTTACAGCAGGGTCAGGCAGAGCGCGCGCTCAACGTGTTCGCGGGTCTCGAGGCATTAGAGCCCGAATTGCTGTCGCATGCGCGTTTGGTGGCTGTTGCTGCGCTTGCCGCCAATCGGCCGGAGCGTGCCTTGATCGCGCTGGATCGGATTGCGCTCGGCGGCCAAATTGATGATGTTTTCCATTTAGCCCGCGCAGAGGCTCTGTCAGCGCTGGGGCGAATTGCGGAAGCCTCGTCATCAATGCGTGCCTGGCTTGCAACGCGCAGTGCCGAACAGACGCAAGCCGCCATTGAGTTGGCGGCATGAATCGGCTCCAGGCGGCACTGCAGGCCCTCGCGCTGAAGGCTGCGAATCGCAACGATATCGTGCTCGCGGTCATGATCGTGGCGATCATCTTCATGATGATCCTGCCGCTGCCCACGCTGCTGGTGGATGTCCTGATCGGAATCAACATCACCCTGTCTGCGGTGCTGCTGATGGTGGCCATGTATTTGCCTACGCCGCTTGCGTTTTCATCGTTCCCGTCAGTGCTCCTGGTTACAACGCTGTTTCGGCTCGGTATTTCAATTGCTACCACCCGACTGATTCTTCTGCAGGGTGACGCCGGAAGCATCATCGATACCTTCGGCAATTTTGTGGTCGGGGGCAATCTGGTCGTAGGACTGGTCGTTTTCCTAATTCTTACGATCGTTCAGTTTGTGGTCATCACCAAAGGCGCTGAGCGGGTCGCGGAGGTGGCGGCACGCTTCTCGTTGGATGCGATGCCCGGCAAGCAGATGGCGATCGACGGCGACATGCGCGCCGGCACTATCGACATGGATGAGGCCAAGCGCCGCCGCCGAGCGGTCGAGAAAGAAAGCCAGCTGTACGGCGCCATGGACGGCGCCATGAAGTTCGTGAAGGGCGACGCCATTGCCGGGCTCATCATCGTTGCCGTCAATTTGTTGGGCGGCATCACAATCGGGATGCTGCAGCGAGATATGTCGGCTGCCAAAGCGATGCAGACCTATTCGATCTTGTCGATCGGAGATGGGCTCATTTCTCAGATTCCGGCGCTGTTCATTTCCATTTGCGCGGGCATCATCGTTACGCGGGTTCAGTCCGACGAGGGGCCATCGAACGTCGGCAAAGACATCGGTTCTCAGATCTTGGCGCAGCCGCGCGCCCTGATCATCGGCGGTTGTATCGCCCTCGGCATGGGGCTCATCCCGGGAATGCCCGCAATTGTGTTTGTTCTGCTTGGTGTCCCGCTGATCGGCATGGGCATCGCCATGAGGCCCCGCCGTACGGTCGACGCAAAAACTGGCGAGATCACAGAGGTTCCGGCGCTCGCAGCCAGCGATGCAGCATCGCGTAAACCACAACAGCGGGGCGACGGTACCGACGAGTTCGTTCCTACGGTTCCTCTGATTCTCGATGTGGCCGATAACCTTCGGGCGTCGCTCAAAGCCGACGAGCTTAACGAAGAGCTCATCAAGATAAGAAGGGCACTTTACTTTGATCTAGGGGTGCCGTTTCCGGGAATTCAACTTCGGTTTAACGATCGGTTGGAGGCCAACACTTACCACATCGTTCTAACCGAAGTGCCTGTCGCACATGGCATGTTGCGGGCTGATTGCGTGTTGGTCCGCGAATCAGCCGACAAGCTCGCAGCGCTGGGTCTGGAGTTCGACAAGGATCGGGCGTTTCTTCCCGGTGTGGAAACCATTTGGGTGGCAAGCCCCGTCGCTGACCTGTTGGCGCGCGCGGGGATGTCGTACATGAACCCGACGCAGATCCTTACTTTTCACCTGGCAACGGTACTCAGGAAGTACTCCTCCGAATTCATCGGCGTGCAGGAGACCCGTTTCCTTCTGGGTGCAATGGAACAGCGTTTTCCGGATCTGGTCAAAGAGGCTACGCGGGTTATGCCAACTCAGAAAATTGGCGAAATTCTGCAGCGGCTGGTGTCGGAAGATATTTCGATCCGCAACCTTAGGACCATCCTCGAATCACTCGTCGAGTGGGGTCAAAAAGAGAAGGATTCGGTGCTGCTCACCGAGTATGTTCGCGGGTCGTTAAAGCGGCAAATCAGCTTTAAGTACTCCTCGGGACAGAACATGTTGCCCGCATATTTGCTGGCACCGAAGGTGGAAGAAACCGTGCGTAGCGCGATCCGGCAGACCTCGGCCGGAAGCTATCTTGCGCTCGATCCGGCTGCTTCCCGAAAGCTGGTTGATAACATCAAAAAAGCGGTTGGAAAGCTGCCCACCAGTGGCGCGCGCCCGGTGCTTCTTGCATCCATGGACATCCGACGCTACATGCGAAAGCTGATCGAGGCAGACCTCTACGACCTGCAGGTGCTGTCTTATCAGGAGCTCGTGCCTGAGGTGAATATTCAGCCGCTCGCACGGGTCGACCTATGAGTTCCGATGATCCGCAAACCGCTGGCTCCGCGCAGGTCGAACTGCGGTTGCTTGCGGGCGTTCATGCGGGCGCCACCGTGTCACTCGCGCCGGGGCAGAGCATCACGATCGGAAGCTCGCGCACCTGCGACGTAGTGGTGCGCGATGCGCCGTTCGCTGAGGCGCGGCTCGAAGCGGCGGCAGAGGGTTGGCTATGGTTCGAGCCTGACGGAACGCGGCAGGCATTGAAGTCTGGTTACGCACTAAGCGCTGGCGGTTTGCTGCTGACCGTTCAGCCCTCGGGTGCGGGTTGGATACGCGCGGATGACGCGCCGGTGGGCTGGAAGCGTCCGGTGTTCGACCACGATGGCGCGGTTGCGGAGCAACAGCCCGAGCCATTGCAGCCGCCAACGCTCGATCCCGCGCCCGTTTCTAGGCAGCCCGACGCGCAGGCCACGGCGAAGCCTACCCCCCAGGTCGTAGCCATCGAACCCGACGATCCCGAGCCTACCCATGATCCACTCGCGCCTGACGGTGCCGTGCAAGCCGGGGTTGCGCGAAGATGGCATGAACGGGTCACAGCTTCTCGAGCATGGTGGCTTGCGCCAGGCGCTGTCCTGGTAGCGCTCGCCTGGTTTGCGGGCGGCGCGATCACAGATCCGCTTATCCGAGCCTTTTCGGTACCGCCCGCGCCCGTGCAGGCGGTGCAGCAACCCGAGACGCGAGCAGGCGCGACGGCTGAAGACCTTGCCCGTATTTCCCTGCGGCTGAGAGAGGGCGGCTTTCACGAGGTTGCCAGGGCCAGCCTGCGTGCGGACGGCCGGATCGAGGTGATCGGAGTCCTTGAAAATGTTGACGAGCAGGATCAGCTGATTCAATGGCTCTCCCCGGAGCGCAGATGGCTCGCACTGTCGCTGATCACGCAGGCGGAGTTTTCTGAGCGGGTCCGAGGTGCTGCGAAACTGCTTCCCGAGGGTTTCGAGGCATCGGCCATGCCTGGGGGCAGGGTAGCTTTAACGGGACTCGCGGTGCTGCCTGAAGAGGCGCTTCGGGCACGCTCAGTACTCGAACAGCAACTGCCCCAGGCAGGAGAACTGGTACTTAATCTGATCGGTCCCGATGACGTGGCTGCACAGCTCAATCGCGACGTAAAAGCCCAGGGATTTGCGTCGGTCAGCGTTGCCTGGACTGACTCCAAGATCAGTGTGAACGGCGCAATACCGCGCGAGCGGTCCGCAGCCTGGGAGCAGACGCTGCTGAGCTTTAGTCGTCGCTACGGCGAACGGTTGCCAGCGCGGGTCACGCTCTCACTTACCGACCCCGCCCCTCCAACAGCCTCGACTGTTTTGGTGGTAGCCAGTACCCCATCGCCGCTTAAGTTGCCCAGAATCGTTGCGGTACAGAGCGGCGCCCTGTCTTACCTCCTTTTCGCAGACGGCCACAGAGTGCTGCCTGGCGGAATCATCAATGGCTATCGGCTCACAGCTATCAGCGACACGGAATTGGTGTTCGAAGACTCAGCGGGCACTCAGCATCGGATTCCGCGTTGACCGCGTCCAAGGTAACCTTCAGCCCGCTCGAAGAGCGCTTAGCAGGCCCTGAAGCCAGCGCAGCGGTCAGCGAGTGTCAGGCGGTACTCGCAGAAATGCGACAGCGACTCAACGCCGAGGCGGCCACGCATCAGCCGGTTGCAAGGTTCCAGCACATCGAGGCCTGTAGACTTGCGGTCGAGGCGGCTTCCGAGGTAATTTCCGAAGTTGGCGCCAGCGATTCAGATCTGGCCCCCAATCCTTTCCACGTCGGCCCTGACCACTTACGGAATCGAACGTCATGAATGTCTTACCCGGAAATGGCCTGAGCGTAGATTACGTCTCCCAGACGATGCTGACGGCGGTACAGTCTGCCGAGCAGACGCTTCGTAACACGATTCAGCAGCAGGCCGCATCGCAAACCCAAACGCCGTCCGACCTGCTGGTTCTACAAAAGCAGATTCAAGAGTGGGCGATGATCACGCAACTGCAGAGCACCGTGGTGAAAGAGCTCGCGGACGCTGCGAAATCCGTCATCCAGAAATCCGCCTGAGACCTCATACAGATCTGTCCCTGGACGCACAGCCTCCGGGGTCTGATGAATCACTGATGCAGGAAGCACTCGAGCAGGCGCGGGCCGCGCTTGCGGCGGGTGAGGTTCCGGTTGGGGCAGTCGTGGTTTATCAGGGCAGGGTAGTTGGACGCGGCTACAACCGTCCCATTGCATCGCACGACCCTACCGCGCATGCAGAGATTCAGGCCCTGCGCGATGCAGCTGCAGCGCTTTCCAACTATCGACTACCTGGTTGCGAATTGTTTGTGACGCTTGAGCCGTGTGCGATGTGCGCAGGGGCAATTCAGCACGCACGGATTAGTAGGGTGGTTTACGGGGCGGCTGATCCGAAAACGGGGGCATGTGGCAGCGTTGTTGATCTTTTTGCCAACAAACAGCTCGCCCCTCATACGAGTGTTACCGCGGGCGTACTGGCAGAACCATCGTCTGCACTGTTGCGAGGCTTCTTCGCAGAGCGAAGAAAGAGGAAGCCCGCTCGGGCTTCCCACTTGAACCCGCATTCAGATCCGACGGATCACTGAACCTTTGCTTTCGCGCGAAGCGTCTGCTGTAAACGCTCGATCCTGGCGCGCTCGAGGTCCTGACGAATCTGTGGTGCGATCTGCGCCATGGGCGGCGGCGAGACTGTGCGGACATCGTCCAGCCGAATGACGTGAAAGCCAAACTGTGTGCGCACAGGTTTCTCGGTGAAACGGCCTTTTTGCAGTGCAACCATCGCCTCTGAAAACTCTTTTACGTAGGTATCCGGTGTGGCCCAGTCGAGATCGCCCCCCTGCTGGGCGGATCCGACGTCGCGCGAGCGCCGCGCGAGTGTTTCAAACTTTTCGCCTTTACGAAGCTGAGCGATGATCTGGCGGGCGTCGTCTTCCTTGTCAACAAGTATGTGGCGTGCTCTGTACTCTTTATCACTGCCCCCGGCGCCGTGAACTCGCTGGTACTCGCGGTTAACGTCCTCGTCGGTGACCGGGTCGATATTGGCAAGATAGTCCTGAATGAGGGCACGAATCAGCAGGTCTTCACGCATCTGCTCAAGCTGGCGCGTGACTTCCGGGCTTCGCCCCAATCCTTTCGCATCTGCCTCCTGGGCAAAGATTTCGCGAATGATGAGCTGATCACGAATCGCCGCGCGAAGCTCGGCCGTATCCGGTCGCCCCTGCGAAGCGAGCTGGTTAACAACCTCTTCGAGTCGCTGCGACGGAATTGGCTTGCCGTTAACCACTGCAATCGGCGCTGCGGCGGCAGGCGAAGCAGGGGGCTTTTGCGCAACGGCGACGGGTGCCGCGCACACGCCAGCCAGCAGCGCGAGTGAAATTTTGAGCGCGGCATACGGGCGACGGCCGACAGCCATCCGTGCCAGGGGGCTGCAGAAAAAGGTTTTAACCATGAGAAGTTCCTGAGAGGACTTCGCCGGTGCATGCCACGCGGCGACGCGAAAACAGCTGACGTTTGCCGAAAGCTGAAAGGCCGCTAAGCTGCGGCGTGGATGGATAGCGCATGAATGCGATGCGGAATCCAATCGTTCACTGCATGATACACGAGCCTATGACGCGCCAGCGGTGTGTGTCCAGCGAAGCCTGGCCAACGGATACGAACCGTGTAATGGCCTGCACCGCCGCTTGAGCCAGCGTGGCCCGCGTGCAGATGGCTGTCGTCAATGACCTCTATCGAAGCGCCAGGGAACTGCGCTTCAAGCCGCGTCTTAATTTCAGTCGGGTCTGGCCTCACGGTTGATTATCCTGCGCGAACCGACTCATATAAAGCGCCTGCGCGATGACAAAAGCGATCGTCAATCCCATCGTCCCAAAGAGCTTGAAGTTCACCCAGACATCCGTGCTGAATGTATAGGCTACCCAAAGGTTCAGCACGCCCATTCCGGCGAAGAACAACACCCAGGCGAGATTAAGCCGATCCCAAATCGCTGTCTCAAGACGAATTTGAGCGCCCATCAGCCGTTCAATGAGGTTACGGCGAAAGACCCACCGGCTCACCGCCAAGGCCGCTGCAAGGGACAGGTACAGCACCGTGGGCTTCCACTTGATGAAAGTCTCATCGCGCAGAATGAGCGTGAGCCCGCCGAACACAACAATGATGACTAGCCCCGCCCACTGCATTGGCTCAACCGGCTTCCGGGCGAACTTGAGCCAGCCTATTTGTGCGATGCTGGCCAGAATCGCGATGCCCGTGGCGATGTAGATATCCCCAAGCTTGAAGGCCGCGAAGAACAGAATCACCGGGAACAGATCGAAGAGAAGCTTCATCGGGGATAACTCAACTGAGTGACTGAACCGCTATACTCGCGGGTTTTCGACTTATTCACTGGAGCCCATCATCATGGCTGACCGTACTCGCACCCGCCGGAACACGCTTGAGCGTCGGTGTCTTCCCAAAATGCTGAAACGCCTGTTCGTGGGCAAGTCGCGCCCGGTTTTCCGCATGCTCGAGAAAGTCAAGCGCGTTTAAGTATTTCGTGGCGTTAATCGGCCCGAAACTTTAGCGCGGCTGAGTTAATGCAGTAACGGAGCCCGGTGGGCTCCGGTCCATCTTTAAAAACGTGCCCGAGATGCGCGTCGCAGCGCGCGCACAGCACTTCGGTACGAATCATTCCCCAGCCGAAATCTCGCTTGGTTGCGACTGCGGCAGGCGTAGTGGGCTGCCAGTAACTGGGCCAGCCCGTTCCCGAGTCAAATTTCTCGTTCGACCGGAACAAATCAGAGCCACAACATACGCATACATAGGTGCCGGCCGCATGGTGATCCCAGTACTCGCCACTGAAGGCGCGCTCGGTTCCATGACAGCGCGTCACTTTGTACTGAATTTCGGTGAGTTGCCGTTTCCACTCCTCGTCGGAGCGAACAATCTTTTCGTTCACTTTGCTCATGGGGGGCAGGATGTCGTGGTCTGCGAAGGAAGAACCGTAAAGCGCCGATGGTAATCGGAACCGACGACGTGCGCCCGATGCCCCGGTGAGGGTCCCGGTATTGGTATGCTTCGCAGCCGGCGGTGCGCGGTGCATTCGCCGACCGAATTGGTCTTCAGGAGGATGCATGCAAGGCCTGATGATGGACATGCCGCTCTTGATCTCGTCGATCCTGCGGCACGCGGCGCGTCACCATGGTGATACCGAGATCGTCTCCCGGCGCCTGGAAGGCGATATCCACCGATACACCTATGCAGATTGCGAGCGCCGCGCTCGCACACTGGCTGACGCCTTCGAGCGAGCCGGCGTTCGACGCGGCGATCGGGTTGCCACGTTGGCATGGAACGGCTACCGGCACGTCGAGATTTATTACGCGGTGGGGGGCATGGGAGCGGTGATTCACACCATTAACCCGCGCCTGCATCCGGATCAGATTGCGTGGATCGTGAATCATGCCGAAGACATCCACCTCGCCTTCGACATCACGTTTTTGCCCATCATTGAAGCAATTGCTCCGCGCTGCCCGAAAGTTCGCAGCTGGATTGCAATGGTCGATGAGGAGCGGCAGCCGGCATCACCCTCGATTCCGAACCTGTTGAACTACGAGGCGTTTTTGCGCGGCGGAAACGACCAGTGGCGCTGGCCTGAGTTCGACGAGCGCTCCGCTGTGGCGCTCTGCTACACGTCGGGCACGACCGGCAATCCCAAGGGCGCACTGTACGCGCACCGTTCAACGGTGTTGCATGCCTACGGTGCCGCGCTGCCAGATGCCATGGCAGCTTCCGCCCGGGATGTGATCCTGCCAGTGGTCCCGATGTTTCACGTCAATGCCTGGGGAATCCCCTACGTCGCCCCGCTGGTTGGTGCGAAGCTCGTGTTTCCGGGCGCTCAACTTGACGGCGCCTCCATCTACGACCTGTTTGAGCGTGAGGGCGTGACCTTCTCGGCAGGGGTACCAACGGTTTGGCTGGGCCTTCTCGCGCACGTCCGGCAGCAAGGCGCTCGTTTTTCAACGCTTCAGCGAACCGTGATCGGCGGGTCAGCATGTCCGCCGGCAATGATCCGCGCGTTCCGCGACGACTACGGCGTCGAGGTCATTCACGCGTGGGGCATGACCGAGATGTCGCCCTTGGGAACGCTGGCTCGGCTCCAGAACCGACACCTGAGCCTTGATCCGACGGCCCAGCAAAAGATCTTGGAGAAGCAGGGGCACGTGATCTACGGCGTCGACATGAAAATTGTCGGCGACGACGGACAGGATCTTCCTTGGGATGGGAAGACCTTTGGCAATCTGCTGGTGCGGGGCCCCTGGATTATTCAGGCTTACTTTAAAGGCGAAGGGGGTGACCCGCTGCGCTATGACGCGGACGGCACCGGCTGGTTCCCCACGGGCGACGTCGCCACGATCGATGAGCAGGGCTACATGCAGATCACAGATCGCAGCAAAGATGTGATCAAGTCGGGTGGCGAATGGATCAGCTCAATTGATCTGGAGAACCTGGCGATTGCGCATCCGGCGGTTGCGAATGCGGCGGTGATTGGTGTGGAGCATCCTAAGTGGGACGAGCGGCCGCTTCTGATTGTTGTCAAGAAACCCGGCGCGGAAGCGACCAGGGACGACCTGTTGAAGTTCTACGAGGGTAAGGTTGCCAAGTGGTGGATTCCCGATGACATTCAGTTTGTCGACGCGATTCCGCTGGGCGCCACCGGCAAGATCCTGAAGACGCGGCTTCGCGAACAATTTCAGCACTACGTTTTCCCTGGGGTTTAACCGCAGCGCGGGCTACGGTCCGTAGGCATGGCTGATATCTGCCGGACCTCATCACCTTTTCCGATGGATCATCGATGAATCAGATCGATTACACCGTGAGCGGCAATCTTGCCGTCATCACCATGAAGAACCCGCCGGTCAATGGGCTGGGATACGAGCTTCGCCGGAGCATTTGCGACGGTATTCAAAAGGCCATTTCAGATCCATCGATCAAGGCCATTGTGCTGACCGGCGGCGGGCGAGCGTTTTCCGGCGGCGCCGACATCCGCGAGTTCAACACCCCCAAGGCAGTGGCTGAACCGACGCTGCTGTCGGTCATCCGGCTCATTGAAAGTTCCCCCAAGCCGGTCATTGCAGCGGTGCACTCGGTGGCAATGGGCGGTGGCCTGGAACTCGCGATGGGGTGTCATTACCGGGTCGCAAGCCCCGGGGCTCAGATTGCCCTACCCGAGGTGAAGCTGGGCGTGCTGCCAGGGGCAGGCGGTACGCAGAGGCTGCCGCGGCTGGTCGGTCTCGAGATGGGGCTGAACATGATCGTGAGCGGTCAGACCGTTCTGTCAGAGAAGCTCGCAGCGACAAAACTGTTTGATCAGATCGTCGAAGGTGATCTGGTGACCGCCGCCAAGGCCTTCGCTCGCAAGGTGGTAGACGAGGGGAAGGGGCTACCTCGCGTTCGCGACATCCGAATCGAGCATCCGGATGCGCAAGCGCTTTTGCAGTTCGCTCGCAATACGGTTGGGGCGGTTGCACGCAATTTTCCCGCGCCCATGAAATGTATCGAAGCAGTTGCTGCAGCGGTCGATAAACCGTTTGACGAAGCGATGCGATTCGAGCGCGCATTGTTCCTGGAACTGGTACAGACGCCCGAATCCAAGGCGCTGCGCCATGCATTTTTTGGTGAGCGTGCCGCCAGCAAGATTCCTGATGTGCCCGAGGACACGCCGCTCCGAGAGATTCGATCGGCCGCGGTCATTGGGGCGGGCACGATGGGAGGCGGCATCGCCATGAACTTTGCCAATGCGGGCATCCCGGTCACGGTGCTTGAGGCAAAAGCCGACGCCCTCCAGAAAGGCATCGCGACCATCCGGGCGAACTACGAGAGCACGGCGAAGAAAGGCCGTATCACCGCCGACGAAGTTGCGACCCGCATCGGTCTCATCGGCCAGACGCTCAGCTACGACGACATCGCATCGGCCGATATTGTCATCGAGGCTGTATTCGAAGACATGGCGGTGAAGGAGCAGGTATTTCGCAAACTCGATCAGGTTATGAAGCCTGGCGCCATCCTGGCCACCAATACCTCGACGCTTGATGTTGACCGAATCGCTGCCTTTACCAATCGTCCGCAGGATGTGATCGGGACCCACTTCTTCAGCCCCGCCAACGTGATGAAGCTCCTCGAGGTGGTTCGCGGTGCAAAAACCGCCAAAGATGTGCTTGCTACCACCATGCAGCTGGCTAAGAAGCTTCGCAAGACCGGGGTTGTTTCCGGGGTCTGCGATGGGTTTATCGGTAATCGGATGGTTGAGCAGTACATCAGGCAGGCGGGCTTCATGCTTGAAGAGGGCGCACTGCCTCAGCAGGTCGACCGTGCCATTGAGAAGTTCGGATTTGCGATGGGTCCCTTCCGCATGAGCGACCTGGCCGGCAATGACGTGGGCTGGTACATCCGTAAGCGCCGTTACCAGGAACAGCCTGACATGAAGTACCCGCGCATTGCCGACCTGATCTGCGAGAAGGGGCGTTTTGGGCAGAAGACGGGGGCTGGCTTCTACCGCTATGAGGCGGGCCGGCGCGATGCGATTCCCGATCCGGTCGTCGAGCAGCTGATCGTCGACCATCGCGCATCGATGGGCCTGAAGCCGAGAAAGCTCTCAGAGGATGAGATCGTCCATCGTCTGGTATTTGCCCTGGTCAATGAGGGTGCCAAGATTCTCGAGGAGGGAATTGCGCTTCGTGCTTCCGATATCGATATGGTCTATCTCACCGGTTACGGCTTTCCGGTGCATCGCGGCGGGCCCATGTTGTATGCCGACCTGTACGGGCTCTACAACGTTGTGGCACGCATGAATGAGTTTGCGCGCAACCCTCATGGCGACCCGGGGTTCTGGACACCCGCGCCGCTACTGGCCAGGCTGGTCGAGGCTGGCAAGGGCTTTAACGGCTGACCGTCAGCCTCGAACGAATCTGATCAGGAGAACTCCATGCGTGAGGCAGTGATCGTTTCCACCGCGCGTACCGCCTTGGCGAAAAGCTGGCGCGGTGCGCTCAACATGACCCACGGCGCAACCATGGGCGGGCATGTGGTGCGTGCAGCCATCGAACGGGCAGGAATCGATGCCGCGGAAGTTGAAGATGTGCTGATGGGATGCGCTAACCCAGAGGGCGCCACCGGAGCCAACATCGCTCGGCAGATTGCGCTGGCGGCCGGCTGTCCGGTGACGGTATCAGGCGTTACCGTCAACCGCTTCTGCTCATCGGGTCTGCAAACCATCGCGATGGCGGCACAGCGCATCCTTGCGGGTGAGGCCGATGTGTTTGTGGCGGGCGGCGTCGAGTCAATTTCGTGCGTTCAGAACGAAATGAACAAGCACATGCTTGTTGACAGCCGGCTCGAGCGCAAGAAGCCCGAGATCTACTGGAACATGCTGCAAACGGCCGAGCAGGTGGCCAAGCGCTACAACATCGCGCGCGAGCGTCAGGACGAATACGGCGTCCAGAGCCAAAATCGGGCCTGTGAGGCGGCTGCGGCTGGAAAATTCGCCGATGAAATCGTGCCGATTGCTGTCACGATGGCAACGGCTGATCGCAACACCGGGCAGCTGGCCACCCGCGAGGTCATGTTGGTTGACGATGAGGGGCGGCGCGCCGACACCACCCTTGAAGGCGTGTCGCAAATCAAGCCCGCCATCCCCGGTGGTGTCATCGCCGCGGGGAACGCCAGTCAGTTCTCAGACGGCGCGGGCGCCTGCGTGGTCATGGAAGCGAGCCTGGCGGAGCGTCGCGGACTCAAGCCACTGGGGTATTTTCGCGGCTTTGCAGTGGCAGGCTGCGAGCCCGATGAAATGGGTATCGGCCCAGTCTTCGCAGTACCAAAGTTGCTTGCCAAGGCGGGCCTCAAGGTTGAAGACATCGATCTGTGGGAGCTTAACGAGGCCTTCGCCGTGCAGGTGCTTTACTGCCGCGACCGGCTCGGCATTCCCGCAGACCGCTTAAACGTCAACGGCGGTGCGATCGCCATCGGCCACCCCTACGGGGTCAGTGGGCAACGTCTTACAGGACATGCCCTCATTGAGGGGCGACGCAGAAAGGCGCGTTGGGCCGTCGTCACGATGTGCGTCGGAGGCGGCATGGGTGCGGCGGGGCTGTTTGAGATCATTCATTGAGAGATGCCTGGCTCTGCGGGCGCTTCCGAGGTTGCATCGATGTCAGTCAAGAACTTGTTTGACCTAGCGGGTCGCAAAGCGATCATCACCGGCGGCTCGCGCGGATTGGGTTTGCAGATCGCCGAAGCCCTCGGCGAAATGGGCGCCGAGGTACTGATCGCCGCGCGTAAACAGGCTGAGCTCGATGAAGCAGTAGCGCATCTGCAATCGGTCGGCATTCGTGCCTCCGCGCTGGCGTGTGACATGACGCAGGTCGACTCGGTTCGGCAGTTTGCCGAGCAGGCAGTTGAAAGGCTCGGTCACTGCGACATCCTGGTCAATAACGCGGGAACGGCTTGGGTGGCACCAGCAGAAGACCACCCGATTGAGGCCTGGCAGAAGCTGGTCAATCTCAATCTCACTGGCGTATTCGTGCTTTCCCAGGAGATCGGGCGACGCTCGATGATTCCTCGTCGCTACGGGCGTATTCTGAACATCGCCTCCACGGCAGGGCTGCGCGGCAATCCGCCCAATTCGAATGAAGGTATTGCCTACAACACCACGAAGGGCGGCCTGGTGAATTTCACCCGCGCACTTGCTGGCGAGTGGGGTGAGTTTGGCATCACCGTGAATGCCCTGGCGCCCGGTTTTTTCCCCTCGCGCCTGACACAGGTTGCGCTGGCGCAGTTCGGCCAGTCGATCATCGACGCCACCCCACTACACCGGCTTGGCGACGCCGAGGACATGAAGGGTGCAGCCGTGTTGTTTTGCTCTGAGGCCGGGCGCCACATCAGCGGTCAGATTCTGGCGATCGATGGCGGGCTGACGGCGGTCTAACAGCATGTTGGTTTCCGATCGCCCGTCGGGCTTTGATATTGCGATCCCGTTCGTCGAGCACAGCGGCATTCGACTGCTCGAGACTCATCGGGATAAGGTCGTAACCGAGCTGAATCTTGCTGCGCATCATATGAATTCAGCCGGTTATGCACACGGCGGTGCGGTGATGACGCTTCTCGATGTCACGATGGCCATTGCAGGGCGGATGGTTGCGCGCGACCCAGGTCCCGAAGATACCGTCATGGCCACCATCGAGATGAAAACCAGTTTTATGCAGGGCGCACGAGGCCGACTCCTCTGCACGGGAGCCTGTGTTCACCAGACTCGCGCCCTGGCATTCTGTGAAGCCGAGATTCGCGATGAATCCGGCGCTCTGATCGCCCGGGCATCGGGCACCTTTCGCTTCATGGCACGACGAAGGAGCCCAAGCGATGGTTGAGATGAATCGCCAATGGCGGCTGGCCCGCCGACCGGCCCAAGAGGTCACGCCTGATTGCTTCGAGTGGGTGGAGTGTCCGCTTGAGCCGCTGGCCGATGGCCAGGTTCGGGTTCGTAATCACTGGCTGTCACTAGACCCGTACATGCGCGGCAGGATGGACGACGCACGATCTTACGCGCCGCCCCAGGCGCTTGGGGCCGTGATGCAGGGAGGCACGGCGGGCGAAGTCGTTGAAAGTCGGCATACCGACTTTAAGGCGGGCGACGAAGTTGTCGGCAGACTCGGCTGGCAGGTATTTGCCAACGTGCCGGCACGGGAACTCCGTCGAATCGATACCCGAAGGGTTCCGATGCAGGCATGGCTGGGCGCTGTAGGGATGCCTGGTGTCACAGCTTGGGTCGGAGTCAACGACATCCTGTCGCCACAGCCTGGCCAGACGCTGGTCGTCAGTGCAGCCAGTGGCGCGGTTGGCTCTGTGGTCGGTCAGCTAGCCCGCGCCAAGGGGGCCCGTGTCATTGGTATCGCCGGCGGCGAAGAAAAATGTCGAATCGTCATCAACGAATTCGGTTTTGATGCCTGTGTCGACTACAAGGCTGGCAAGCTCGCCGCCGATCTTGAGCGAGCCTTGAATGGCACTCGGATCGATCGATTGTTTGAGAACGTCGGTGGCGCCTGTCTTGACGCGTGCCTGGCGCAGATGAATGCATTCGGTCGCGTTGCCGTGTGTGGCCTCATTTCAGGTTACAACGGTGAACCGATTCCTCTTGCCAACGTGAGATCAATTCTGGTGAACCGGCTGCTTGTTCAGGGCTTTATCGTCTCTGATCACATGGACCGGTGGGCGCCGGCGCTTGCTGAGCTTGCCGAGCTGGCGGCCTCGGGAACGCTGCGCTGGCGCGAGACGATTGCGGAAGGCCTTGAGCGTGCGCCCGAGGCCTTTATCGGGCTGCTGAAGGGACGTAATCTCGGCAAGCAGCTGGTTCGCATCTGATTCTGCAGCGATGAAGCAGTTCGCTAATCGCGTTGCGGTGATCACAGGTGCAGCCAGCGGATTTGGGCTCGAGTTCGCGCGTCAGGCTGCTTTGCGCGGCATGCATCTGGTGCTGGCCGACGTTGAGGCGGACGCGCTTGAAAGCGCATCCGCCGAACTGCGATCAACCGGTACAAAAGTGCTGTCGTGCGTCACGGATGTATCGAATGCCGAGCAGGTTACGCATCTGGCGGATCGGGCTTTTGCCGAGTTTGGCGCAGTGCATCTGCTCTTCAATAACGCTGGGGTCGCACCGGTAGGACTCGTGTGGGAGCACAGCGCCGCCGACTGGCAATGGGTGTTGGGCGTGAATGTCATCGGCGTTGCGAACGGTCTGCGAAGCTTCGTGCCGCGCATGCTGGCGCAAGGCGATGACAGCCACATCGTCAATACCGCATCGGTGGCTGGCTTTATTTCGCCCACCACCATGGGACTGTACAACGCAAGCAAGCATGCGGTGGTCACGATCAGCGAAACGCTTCACCATGATCTTCGGTCGGTCGGCTCATCGATCGGGGTCACGGTGCTCTGCCCAGCCTTTGTTCCCACGGGTATCGCCCGCTCTGAGCGCAATAGACCCGCGTCCGCAGTCAACGATCAGGCACCGTCGGAGGCAACGCGTCGCGCTCAGGCGGTCATGGAGCGCGCGGTGTCAGCAGGGCGTTTGTCCGCAACCGATATCGCGGTGATGACATTTCAGGCGATTGAAGCGCGTCAGTTTTATCTGTTTACACACCCGGCGATTCTTCCAGCAGTTGCGAGACGACAGGCTGCAATCGCTTCAGGTGCAGAGCCTGATGACCCGTTTGGATCACGACCAGCGCTGTCGCCGTCAGCCGCCATCACGAAGGCCGAACTTCGCCTGGAAACGGGCAGTTGGGACGCCCTGCGGGAACAGTGTCAGGCGATCCGATTTCGTGTGTTCGTAGACGAACAGGGGATTGATCCTGCGCTCGAACTCGATGAGGTCGATCGCGGTTGCCTTCACTGTGTGGCCTGGTCAGGAAGCAAGGCGGCTGGCACCGGACGACTGCTGCCTGACGGTCACATTGGCCGCATGGCCGTATTACCCGAGTTCAGGCGCTCGGGCGTTGGCGGGTTAATTCTGCAGAGGCTGATCGATGCGGCGCGTGAGCGTGGCCACCGGCGAATAGAACTGAGCGCCCAAGCCTATGTCGAGTCGTTCTATCAGCGTCACGGATTCATTCGCGAGGGATCGATGTATCTCGAAGCGGGGATCGAGCACGTGAAAATGTGGCGCGAACTTTAGACCGCTGCCGCCAGCGCTTCCCCCTTAAAGTTCGAGTCGCCGTTCACCTGCAAAAACCGGCCCTTCGCTGCCTCGACTGTCGCGCCCCCAGTTCCAGGTTCGCTCCACAAACAGCACGCTACCGTCGTGTCCGACTGCCACCACCGTTGACGCGCGCGTACCGTAGCGCGAATCAACGATGAACGGCGTTCTGGTCAGTACATCCGGATCAGAATGATCGGCATCTGCAGGCACCTCGTGCGCGCCAACCGGTCGCTGATCCGTCAGCGCGTCGAACAGCCGCTCAACCGGGTTCTGATGGTCAAGCACTTCCTGAACGACCGCGCCAAGCCGCAGCGATTTGGGCCA
>CAZORB010000013.1:22396-45547 GCA_964581825.1 uncultured Bordetella sp. | reverse complement strand
GCCTTGGGCGTGATCTCTTTTTCGAAGACATCATTGGCCGCAGCGACCAGGCGTGAAAACTCCTTGGCGTCTGGCACGCAGAAGCGGGCGCCCGCGTCGGAAAGGCGCTTCAGCGTTTCACCGAAGATTCGGGAATATTCAGAGACCCCCCACTGCGCGACATCGGCCCCCACCTTAAGCATGACTTTCCGATCAGCTTCCGAGAGCTTGTTCCAGACCGCATTGGACACGTTGATGCTCCCGGCAGCAATAGAGTGATCGTTGCGGGTGACGAACTTCGCAGGCTCATAGAGTTTGAGCGACAACACGCCGTTATAAATCATGAGCGTGCAGTCAACGGTGCCACGATCCAGTGCGGTGTAGAGCTCGCCCGGAGGAATGACGGTTGGGCTGCCACCCCAGCGCCTAATCGTTTCAGCCTGCCAGCGGCCAGCAGTACGGATTTTTACGCCCTTCCACTGCTCCGGGCCGCTCACGAAGCGATCGCGGCAGGTGACAGGGTCAGGTAGCAGCACCGGCGGCACGGCAACTACCCGCGATCCGCGCTTCTCATAAATCGCATCCAGAATGGGTTGAGCATCGCGGTTGAAATCGCCCAGAGCCTTAGGCTCGGTCGGGAAACTGAAGGGCACATCCAGCGGTGCGAGGTCGACGATTTCGCCTGACACATAGGGCGTGAAGGACAGGGCTGCGTCGACCACACCGTCGCGCATGCCGTCGACCATTTTGTTGCCGACGAGACTGCCTGCCCAATGGATACGGAACTTGATGCGGCCGCCAGTTTCAGCGGTAACACCCTCGGTCCAACGCTTGACCAGCACCGATGAGAAATCGGACTCCGGAAAGGCAGTGGCAAACTGCAGCGTTTGTGCGCTCGCGCCCGCAGCGATGAAGGTGGAGGCACCGAATACGATGCCCCGCAGCCAGCGTGTGCCCTGAGAGAGAGTCAGGCGATACATGAGTTGTCTCCGATGGTGTTTTCTTGTGACGGCGCATAGCCGCTTCAAGCACTTCAACACAAACGGCAGGCGGGACTGGGTCGCCGATAGCGGGAAGCGAAACGCCAGGTCGTGAGCGGCCCAGCGTTGCACCGGCTAGCTTATTGTTTGTTTTCGAGGGCCTCTCTGGCCTCGCGCTGTAGTACGAAGCGCTGAATCTTGCCGGTGGTGGTTCGCGGGAAGTCATCCACAAAACGCAGGAACCGCGGCACCTTGTAGTCGGCCATCGAGGCGCGGCAGCGCCTGATCAGCTCTGCCTCCACGATGGTCTTGCCTTCGTGCAGCTGGATGAAGGCGTAGCCGACTTCACCGAGACGGCGGTCGGGTACGCCCACCACCACTGCCTGTTTGATCTCCTCAATTGCCTGCAGCAACTTCTCGATTTCGGCGGGGTAGGCGTTGGAGCCTCCGACGATAAACATCTCTTTCAGGCGGCCCGTGATTTTCAGGTAGCCGTTCTCGTCGATGCTGCCCAAATCGCCTGTGCGGAACCAGCCGTCGGGCTGGATGACTTCCGCAGTTGCCTGGGGGTTCTTGTAGTAGCCCAGCATGACGAGATGGCCGCGCACTCTGACCTCGCCGATTTCTCCGGGGTCGAGTGCTCGGCCCGACGCTGGATCGAATACACCGACCTCAAAGTCGCCGATGGGTTTGCCCTTGTTCTCGCACAAAATCTCGAGCGGATCATCGAAGCTGCTGAAGGTGGTGGCAGCGGTGGTTTCTGTCATGCCGTAGACGGCTAGCAAGCCCTTTAGTCCGAGCTCGTCGCGCACCGCGAGCGCGACATCTGGTGTCACGGGGGCGCCGCCGATCCAGGCCGATTTGAGGCAGCTGACATCGCGAGGCCGACGTCGGATTGAATCAAGGCAGTCGATGAAATGGGTCGGGATTCCGCCAAAAATACTCACGCGTTCGCGCTCGATGATCTCGAGCGCTTCGTCGGGCTGCCATTGCGCCATGGTGACCAGGGTGCAGCCGAGCAGCACCGTTGCTGAGCATGCGGTGATGGCGCCAGCAACGTGATACAGCGGCATGTGCCCCAAAATGACATCACCTGGCTCAATGTGCATGACCCGTGAGATGTTCGCGGAATTACGAAGAATCTGGTGGCTGTGCATCGCTCCCTTGGGATGCCCCGTGGTTCCCGAGGTGTAGACGATGATCACCGCATCGTCTGGCCGGGCAGGCGGTAATTGCGCGCCGCGGGCGATTGCCCTGGCGCCTTCCTGGCGAAGTTTCGTGAGATTGGTTGTACCGCTTGCCTCGACCGACTCCCAGAGAACAATCGATCTGAGGCTGGGTAGTCGCTGACTCTGCAATGTTCCTACGGCCGCATCGCGACTTTCGGGTGCCATCTCGCGGATCATGCCCAGGAAATCAATATTCCAAAACTGATCCATGGCAATCAGAACCTTCGCGTCCGACTGCCTGAGGATGTACTCGGTCTCCTCGAGTTTGAAGCGCGTGTTAACCGTGACCAATACCGCACCGAGTCGGGCGCATGCCATCCAGCACGTGACCCAATCGGGGCAATTGGTCATCCAGATCGCGACCTGATCGTGACGACCGACCCCTATTTCCGACAGCCCATGAGCAAGCTCGTCGGCAGCCCGATCGAGCTCGGCGAAGCTCATGCTGCGACCCATTCCGACGAGCGCCTTGCGCTCGGGGTAAAGCCTGGCGCACCGTCGCAGCGCGCTTCCGTAGGTTAATGTGCTCCAGTCATGATCAAGCCAGGGCGTATCGGTACTCGCTGTAGGCATGGATAAAGTCCTTGGTTGTCAGGCTTCGGACGAGAAACAAAAATCTGCTTCGTTGACTTCGCGCGTCATATGCCAGTAGTCCACCAGCCGCCAGGGCATGGGTGAGAACACCCGTCCGCTCGCATTGCGGTACCAGTTGGTCATGCCTGGGTGTGCCCAGACGAGCTCGGCATGTTCGGTATCCACCCGCTGGTTGTAGTGGTCGTGCACATCGCTCCTGACTTCGATGGAACGTGCGCCGCGCTTTGCCAGGGTCTGAAGCATGGCGGTGATGTAGCGCACCTGGCACTCGGTGACGAAAAGAACGCTGCCGCCGTGCGCAAGACCCGTGTTGGGTCCGGAGATGACGAACAGGTTAGGGTAATCGGGCACCGTCACGCCGAGAAATGCGCGGGGGTCATCATTGGCCCACGCCTCGGAAAGGGGTATGCCTGAGCGTCCTTGAATGTTGACGGAGGCCAGCATCTTTGCAGGCTCAAACCCCGTGGCAAAAATAAGCACGTCAGCTTCGTGCGATTCGCCAGAAGCCGTGATGATGTGAGAGCCCGCGATGCGCTCCACCGCTTCGGTGACCAGGCTTACATTGTCGCGCTTGAGGGTCTGATACCAGCCGTTGTCAATCAGGATGCGCTTGCCGTAAGGGGGATAGTCAGGGAGACACTTCGCGATGAGATCGGGCCGCCCTTCCAACTCGCCCAGCAGGTACTCGGTCAGTTGGATTCGCTGCTTGTCATTGCGCGAATTCATGGCCCGGTCTGCATGCGGCCAGGCAGGGTCGCGGCGTACCGTTGGCAACAGTCCATCGCCAAAGCGCCACATCAGACCGAAGCGGTACCAGGCGTAGTAGTAGGGCACATGCTTGAGCAGCCAGCGCGACTCAACGCTGGTGGTGCCGTGATAGTCCTGCGGAGGGCGGGCCCACTGCGCCGAGCGCTGAAAAATCGTGACGTGCGCGGCATCCTTCGCGATGGTGCGCAGGAACTGCATGGCGCTCGCGCCCGTTCCAATGACCGCCACGCGCTTACCCTTCAGGTCTACCTCGTGACGCCAGCGTGCCGAGTGCCAGGATGGGCCGGGGAACGATTCAATACCCTGGATGTTCGCGAGTTTCGGCACATTGAGATTGCCCGAAGCGGTGATAACCGCGTGGTAGCGGCGCTCGCGCTCGGATCCCGACTGATCGCGACACGTAACGTGCCAGACGGCATCGGATTCGCTCCAGCGCATCGCCACCACTTCGACGCCAAATTCGGTGTGTGAGGCAAGGCCGCTCTGCTCGAAAACCTGCCGCTGGTACGCCCAGACTTCAGCGCGTTTTGAGTAGTTACTGCTCCAGTCAAGGTTGGGCGCAAAAGAAAACGAGTAAAAGTGGTTGGGCGTATCAACCCCTGCTTCGGGATAGTCGTTTTCAAGCCAGACGCCGCCCAGGTCCTGCAGTTTCTCGACGATGTCGAAGCCGAGCCCCAGACGCTTCAGTTCGCGGCCTGTGGCAATACCTGAAAATCCGGCGCCAATTACAAGCACCCGAAAACCCGCAGGCACGGATTGCGCCGCGTCGGGCCAGTCAAGACCTCTTTCCCGAAAGCCCATTTCCTCCATGGCCATTTCGGCGTATTCGGCCGGGACCTTTTCACCGAGGCAAACGCTCATCATTTTGACGAGCGCGGCGGGACCGGGAAGCGGAGGGAGCAAACGCTGGCCAGCAGCAAGCTCATCAAGCACTTGGGCCATGGCTTCGCGAACGACGGTTTGCACAACGGGATCCAGCCCGCCCGATGGGTCAGCGAAGATCGAGATATCGCGCTTGGGGAGATAGGGCTCTTCCAGCCATCTGGAATCACCGGTGATCTGAGCCAGGCACATGATGAGAACAGGCACCGATGCCTGCTCAAGCGAACGTTGTCTATCGTGGGTCAATCTCGGGCCTCACATGACCGAGTTAAGCCCATCAGTATCGACGATAGACCGCGCGCGCTTCGCTCCAGTTCCAATAATCAATCATGCCCAGATCGCGCTCTGGGATCAGCGAACGACCCAGCGCGATGCGCTGCATGACCGTGGTTAGCGATAAACCGGTCTGATGCCGCGCACTGGCGTGTTGAGTGTTTCGCGCGTCTATCGCATGATCACGGCCATCTCACGTATCCCGTGGGTCAGGTATACCCAGGAGTCTTCAAGATGGCTGATGTCCCCAGGTCTGCGAAAGCGAATATGCCTGCTATTTCCGCGCATGGATTCTCGCTGGTGGGGCCTGTGCACTCGCCAGTCAGACGGGTGTGGCTGGGTGCAGCGGGTGGCCTCGCGACCAGTCTTGCTTTACCTGGTGTCGCCTCGGCAAGCCCTGCTTCAATGCTTTCGGCAATTTCAGGTGGGCTGCGCCCGGCCCTCGAGCTAGGCAATTTTGTCGATCAGAGCACTCGTGTTAGCGCGGGTCGACTGGACCAGTTGGTTGCGCGCAATTTTCCCCAGTTCGACGTACCTGCTGCACTCCCTCCGTTTGACGTCTCGCGCCACGGCGCCCGTCACGATGTCGAGTTGCACAGGCTGGTCGTGCCGTTCGTGATTCCGGAGACGGGCGAATCGGTGACCGTAAGTGGTCTGCTTGCCTTACCGGTGGGCGTCACGGGGCCGCTTCCGATTGCGTCCTGGCAGCACGGCACGGTGCTCACCTTCGACGGCGTACCCTCCAACATGCTTAAGCTGGCTGATCCGTCCTATGTGATGACCTATCCGACGGATTCAGCCGAGACCCTGTTCAATGTCCAGCGCTTCGCTGGCCAGGGCTATGCGGTCATTGCAGCTGACTATGTCGGTAAAGGCCCCTTCAGAAAGGGGCGCGGCGAGGCCTATGTCGTCAAGGACGTCACGGTTCAAACCTGCCTTCGAATTCTGGAAGCGGGTCTGATGACAATGGTTGGCAGGGGGCTTCAAGTTGGGCCGCTTTTTATTAACGGCTGGTCGCAGGGCGCTGTCAATTCACAGTGGCTGCATCAGGAGCTGCGTCGGCGCAAAGTTCCGCTCACGGCAACGAGCGTTGCCAGCCCCTTCAACGATATGTCCGAGACCCTGCGCTTCTGGAGTGGCCACCAGGCCTATCCCACCCCCGAGGGCGTTGCAAGCTATCCAAAGGCGCCCGACTGGATCTCGCTCTGCATGATTGTGTTCTTGGGAAGCTATGAGCTGAACTACGGGCTGAAGGGTTTATTGCAAACCGCCGTGGCGCCCCAGTTTCGTGAATTTGCAGCTAACTTTTGGCGGACCTATGACCTGCGCGTCGATCCCTCCAGGCCCTTTCCGACCGGGACCACGCTCCTGGTGCCGCGATTCTTCGATAGCTTCACCCACCAGACCAACAGCGCTTTCCTGCGACAGGTAGCAGCCAACAGCGCCACAAATTGGCACTACGACTCGCCGATACGGTTTCATATCGGATTAGTGGATGAAGCGATACACCCCACCCTCGCCAGACGACCGCTGGCTGCGGGTGGTGGCCAAACCACTGAGGTCACGGTTGCCGAAGGAAGCCATCGGGTCACGTTCTTGGCCTCCCTCTACGGTGAGCCCAGGCACCTCGCGGGAAAGACCAATGTGCTCGAATGGTTCAACAGCTTGCGTCGAAACTGATCAAGGAATTCCATGATGGATGCACCGGTACGACTCGCGCCTGAGGGCGTCGAACGCTTTCCTGAAGGCCTGCTGGTCGAGCGTGATGGCGGCGTCATGACCCTCACTATCGAGCGCGAACACGACATGAACCGGTTGATGCCGGAAGTTCTCGCGCGTCTGGGCTGGATCGCCGAGGCGCTACGTGATGATGAGCACACCCAGGTGCTGGTTATCACGGGTGCGGGCGACGCGTTCTTCTCGATGGGCATCATGAATCCCACGATTCGTGCGCAACTCTCAAAGGATGATGTCGTTCGGCTGGTGATGGCTGCAAACCGCACGTTTGACGCCATCGAGGCCTTGCCGCAGATCGTGATCGCCTCTCTAAACGGCAAAGTCCTCGCGGGCGCGGTAGAGCTTTGTCTGGCCTGCGACATCCGCTATGCGGCGGAGCATGCAACGCTATGTATGCCCGAGGCGGCATGGGGCGGATTTCCG
This sequence comes from uncultured Bordetella sp., assembly GCA_964581825.1. GTDB lineage: Bacteria > Pseudomonadota > Gammaproteobacteria > Burkholderiales > Burkholderiaceae_E > SYIM01. Next base: position 38,682 of record CAZORB010000013.1, on the reverse strand, counting down.
GGGGCTGGCGGGCCGGTACGTCTGCCGCAGATCGTGGGGCGCGCCCGGGCGCTCGAACTGATCTGCACCACCCGTGAGATCAACAGTGCCGAAATGCTTGACTATGGAATTGTGCAGGGCCGGTATTCAGGGGCCCTGTTGCAGCAGTCCGTAGGGGAGATCGCAGCAAGAATCGCAGCAAGCGGGCCGCTTGCCACGCGCGGTACCAAAAAAATTGTGAACGCGCGCCTTGCTCCGGGATTCGCGCCCGCGCGTGAACTTGCCGACACCTTGCGCCGGCATCTCGAGTGGAGCAGCGATGTAGCGGAGGGCATTGCAGCGCATCGCGAAAATCGGAAGCCCCGCTTTACGGGGCGTTGAGTTCGTTTCATAACGAAATCTCGGTGAGAAAAGATCGGTACACAGGAGCAGGGATGATGATGCCCACCGTCTGGTTCAAGCATATGCTGGCTTTGCTGATCGCGGCAGTATTCGGCGCGAGCGCTTATGACGCATCTGCACAGCCCTATCCGTCGCGGCCCGTCAGGATGATTGTTCCGTATGCAGCCGGTGGCGCAACGGATATCGTCGCGCGCCAGCTGAGTGCGCGCCTCAACGAAGTGATGGCTCAGCCCTTTGTAGTTGAGAACCGTGCGGGAGCCGGTGGCAACATTGGCGCTGATCTGGTCGCCAAGGCGGTCGCCGACGGCTACACGCTGCTGGTGGCGGATCTTGGTGCTTTTACGAGCGGCGCTGCGGTCAATCCAAATTTGCCGTTTGATCCGGTGAAGGACTTCACGCCTATCACCATGCTGATCGGGTCGCCGTATGGTCTGGCCGTGAGTCCTTCGCTGCCCGTGTCCAACGTTCAGGAACTACTCGCCTACGCGAAAGCGAATCCTGGGAAGTTCAACTACGCGATGTTGGGCAACGGTAGTGCCTCGCATCTCGCGGGTATCGAGCTCAGTGCGCGGGCAAACGTGCCGATCACCTTCGTGCCGTACAAAGGGGGTATCCCAGCGTTGTCTGATGTCGCAGCGGGTCAGGCGCAGGCTCTGTCCATTGCCATGTTGTCCACATATCCGTTCGTCAAGGGGGGAAAGCTCAAACTGATTGCAGTGATGAGCAGTACCCGCCTCAGCTTCCTGCCTGACGTACCCACTGTTGCCGAGTCAGGGTTCCCCGGTTTTGTGGGCGGGCAGTGGCAGGCGCTTTATGGGCCTAAAGGATTGTCAAAGGAAATTGTCGAGCGGCTGCGCATGGAGTCGACGCTATTTCTGAATCTGCCCGATGTTAAAAGGCGTTTTGCCGAGCAGGGCGCCGAGGTCGCAACCGGAACCCCTGAGGAACTCACACGATTTGTGGTCAGTGAGCGGGCTAAATTTGATCGCCTGGTGAAGGATCACAACATTAAGGTGGACTGAGAGAGTACCGCTCGCGTGCACGCCCCAATGACGCTACTAAAGGGCTTTACCTGGATACTGGCCTTTCAGTGCGCGGGCGAGGTCATCGCACAACTCGTATCAGGGCTATGGCCAGGGCCCGTCATCGGCATGCTGATGCTGGCTTTCGTGTTGATTTGGCGGCCGCTGCGCGAGCCGGTTTCCAGTGCCGCTAACGCGCTGCTGCCGCATCTTTCGCTGTTATTCGTTCCCATCGGCGTCGGCGTATTGCTCCATACCGATCTGATCATGCGCTCGGGGTGGACCTTGCTTGCAGTGCTGGTCCTGTCGACATGGATCGGGCTGGCCGTTACCGCGCTTGTGCTGCGGATGCTTTGGCAGAAATCCTCGGAGACTGAGCACAGTGAGTGACTTTGTCGAACTGTGGATTTACCTTTCCGCGACGCCATTGTTCGGTCTCACGGCTAGCCTGTCGGTTTATGTGATGGCGCATACGCTTTACGCAAGGCTTCATCAGACACCGGTCGCCAATCCTGTGCTCTGGTCTGTCATCGTGCTCGCGGCGGTTCTGCACGTTACTAACACCCCCTATCAGACCTATTTTTCAGGCGCGCAGTTCATCCATTTTCTGTTGGGGCCAGCAGTGGTGGCGCTCGCGTGGCCGCTTTGGGAGCGGCGGGCGGAGTTAAAACATCGGGCTCCCGCGCTCATTGTCGCAGCGGTTGCAGGCGGCTCGGCTGCTGCCCTGTCCGCGGTCATATTGGGTTACCTACTGGGGCTGCCCGACGAGGTGCTGCGATCGCTCGCGCCGAAGTCGGTGACGGCGCCGGTTGCGATGGGGGTTGCTGAGCGAATCGGCGGTATTCCAGCACTTGCCGCCGTGTTTGCCGTGATCACGGGCATGATTGGAGCGCTCAGCGCGAAGTATCTGTTCGATCTCCTTCGAATCGATTCGCCGGCCATTCGTGGATTCGCGTTGGGCACCGCGTCGCATGGTATTGGAGCGGCGCGCGCCATGCAGGTGCACCCCGACGCCGGAGCTTATGCAGGCCTGGCGTTAGGCATTCAGGTGATTGTGGCCTCGCTTTTGTTACCGCTCATTGCGCGCCTGTTCTAAGGTGACGCACGCGGCGGACAGTGGCTGCGCTCAGATCTCGCGCACGATCAGATGCCCATACTCATCCACAGCGGCACGTTGACCCGCGAGGATCCAAGTGGTGGCATCGAACTGCTGAACAATAGCGGGGCCGTCGAATGATGCGCCAGCTGGCAGAAGACTGCGCTCATAAATCGGACAGATGCGCCAGCCTGATTCAGTCCAAACGTTTTGGCTGCCGACCTGAGCGTCTTGAGTGCGCCCGGAGATGCTCAGCCGGGTGATGGCGGGCTTGGCCATCGACCCGATCGCTTGAACACGAAGCTGCACCAGCTCAACGGGCGCGTCGGCTTGCGAAAATGTATAGAGCCGCTCGTGTTCGCGGTGAAACGCCACAAGCGCGCTTTTGAGCGCTTCGCTAGAAGCGTCGGCGGTGGGCCAGTCTACCGTGAGCTCGAATCCCTGATGTTCATAACGTAACGCTGCCATCCAGCGAAGCGATCGGCCCGACTGCGGCACCTGCTCACGGTCCAGCCAGGCGTTTGCCTCGCTTACCAGTCGCTCGAACGTACCTTTAACCCGTGAGAGATCGTAAGCAGGCGGACGTTCAAGGCAGGTGGCACTGAAGTCGCTCTTCAGGTCGGACACCAGCAGCCCGAGGCTAGACAGCACGCCTGGGGATGGCGGCACCACCACTGCACGCATACCCAGCAGTCGAGCGACGAATGAGCCGTGCAGAGGGCCCGCGCCGCCAAAAGGGACCAATGAAAATTCGCCTGGATCGCGACCGCGCTCGACCGAGACGACCCGGATCGCACCCATCATGTTTCCGTTCGCGATATCGACAATGCCGCGGGCGGCCTGTTCGAGACCTAAACCGAGTGGCCGTGCGATGTGCTCCTCGATGGCAGCCCGTGCGGCGGCTACGTCCAGTTCGAGTTCGCCGCCCAGAAGGCGCGGTGGCAAATGACCCAGCACGACGTGCGCGTCGGTGACAGTGGGTTCTTTGCCGCCTCGGCCGTAGCACACTGGCCCCGGAACAGCGCCCGCGCTTCGCGGCCCCACTGTCAGACCACCCGGGCCGATCCTTGCGATAGACCCGCCGCCAGCGCCGATCGTTGAGATATCGAGAATAGGTAACTGGAGCGGCCACTCCCCGATTCGCCCTTCAGTAGTCATTGAGGCGCTGGCATTGGACATCAGACAGATGTCGGCAGAGGTACCGCCGATGTCAAGCGTGATGATGTCTCGATGACCCGAGAGTTGCGCCACCAGGCCCGCGCCTACCACGCCACCGGCCGGACCGGACAGCGCAGTCTGAATTGGCTGCCGGCGCACCGTGTCGGCTCCGGTGACCCCGCCGCTCGACTTCATGAGCAGCAGCGGCGCTCGGATACCTTGTTCGGCCAGGCGTGACTCAAGCCGTGCGACATACGATGAGATTGACGGCATGACATAGGCGTTGAGAACGGTGGCCATCGACCGTTCGTATTCCCGGAACAGAGGCAGCACCTCGGACGAGAGCGAAATAAAGACGCCGGGGAGTTCCGCTTCGAGAATCTGCGCGATTCGACGCTCATGAGATGCGTTGGCATACGCGTGCAGCAGGCACACCGCAACCGCTTCGGCACCAGACTTTTTGATGCGGCTGGCCGCCTCGACAACGTCGCTCTCGTTAAGCGGCTCCAGCACAGAGCCTGCGGAATCCATACGCTCACGGATCTCGAAAATTCGCTGAGCGGGAACAGGTCGTGGCGGCTTGACCCAGTGATACATGTTCGCCGCTCGAGGAACGTCATGGCGACCAATTTCGAGTACGTGACGAAACCCAGCCGTGGTGATGAGAGCGCTGCGCGCGCCACGGCCTTCGAGAATTGCGTTGGTGGCAACGGTGGTACCGTGAAACACGTGGCTGATTCGCTCGGGGGATTCGCCTGCCAATTCAAGTGCCCGAAGGATCCCTTGAATGAAACCGAGCGAGGGGTCGGCGGGCGTCGAGGAGACTTTGGTCTTAACCATCGTCCCGTTATCCCGGTTGACCAGGGTCACGTCGGTGAAGGTGCCTCCTGTGTCGATGGCTACCGACAGCGGCATCCCGGAACTGGAATTCTCCATCGCCGACGACCTCTTTTGACTATCGATTTTCAATGGGGTCGATGCTAGCATCGGGCGATATGTCATCTGTCGCCCGAGCTGTCACTTCCGACATGAAACCAGACTCTGCAGGCCAGACGACGGCGCTCCTTCAGGTACGAGAACTCACTACCGTATTTAAAACTCGTGCCGGTCCGCTCGCTGCGGTTGACAGGGTCAGCTTCGATGTTGGCGAGGGCGAGATCGTTGCACTGGTGGGAGAGAGCGGCAGCGGCAAAAGCGTCACTGCGCTATCTATTATGGGATTGCTGGATCCGCGGGTGGCGATGGTCACTGGCGGCCGCCTCATGTTTGAAGGTGCCGACCTGAGAAAGCTGTCGCTCGATGCGCTGCGGCGGTTACGTGGCAAGACGATGTCCATGGTCTTCCAGGAACCCATGACCTCGCTTAACCCCACGCTGACCATTGGACGACAGTTAAGCGAATCGATCGAACTCCATCAACGCCTGACTCGGTCAGAGGCGCGCGATCGCGTGCGCGTCATGCTGCAGGCGGTCGGTATATCGGATCCTGAACGCCGACTCGCTGTCTATCCGCATGAATTGAGCGGCGGCATGCGCCAGCGCGTTATGGTGGCGAGCGCGCTCTCATGCTCGCCCAGGCTGCTGCTGGCCGACGAGCCCACCACAGCGCTCGATGTCACGACGCAGGCGCAGATCCTGGAACTGATCGAAGAGCTCGCCGCGGGCAGCGGCACCGCGGTACTTTTGATTACCCATGACCTGGGCCTGGTGGCTCGGCACGCAAAGCGGGTCAACGTCATGTACGCAGGCCGCCTCGTCGAGCAGGCGCCCGTTCATTCTTTGTTTGCCAAACCTGCGCACCCTTACACGCAGGCCTTGCTCGCATCGGTGCCCAGACTTGACCGGCCCCGCGAGAACGCGGTCTCCGCCATTGAAGGACTTCCGCCGGCCTTAGATCAGCGAGATGAGGGTTGTGCGTTCAGGGCTCGCTGTCCGATGGCGATGCCGCGTTGCGCTGAACCGCAGCCCTGGGTCTCGCTCGGTGTGGAGCACATTGCCGCGTGTTGGCGAGCATGAATACAGCAACGCGTCCTCTGGTTGAGGCGAAAGGCCTGGTCAAATCTTTTTCGCTCCGCTCGCAGGCGTTTGAGCGGCCGGTATCGGTACGCGCACTCGACGGGGTTGATATCGAAGTGTATCCGGGCGAAACCGTCGCGGTCGTGGGTGAAAGTGGCTCCGGCAAAAGTACGCTTGGCCGAGCGCTGCTGATGCTCGACCCGCCGACGGCAGGCAGCGTACGCTTCGATGGTCAGGAACTGGTGGGACTTCCCGAGAAAGCCTTGCGGCCTTTGCGAAGACGCATGCAGATGGTGTTTCAGGATCCGTTCGGATCACTCAATCCGCGGATGACGATTCGAGAAATCTTGGCCGAGCCGTTTCTGATTCACGGGTTGACCCAATCGTCGGCAGAGCTTGAATTAAAAATCGCCGAGCTGCTCGATTCCGTTCGGCTGCCCCGTTCGGTCGCCGAGCGCTATCCGAAGCAGTTCTCGGGTGGCCAGCGTCAGCGCGTAAGCATTGCACGAGCCCTGGCTCTCGCGCCTGATTTCGTTGTTGCAGACGAACCCGTCTCCGCACTGGACGTGTCGATTCAGGCGCAGATTCTCAGACTGCTCGCGGAACTGCGCGAAGCGCGGGGTCTTGCCTATCTGTTCATCGCTCACAATTTGGCGGTCGTTAGGCTGATCGCTGATCGTGTGGTGGTGATGTACTTCGGAAAGGTGGTGGAGTGCGCTGATCGCGACACCCTTTACGAGCGGGCTGCGCACCCTTACACCCGTGCGCTGATCGACGCGTCGCCCGTACCCGATCCCGCCATTGAGGCCTCACGCTCACGCGTGACGCTTGCCGGAGAAGTGCCTTCGCCCTCGGTGAAAACGACCGGCTGCGTGTTTCGTAGTCGGTGTTCCCGAGCGGCAGAGCGCTGCGCACATGAAGTACCGCCGCTTCGAACCATTGAAACAGGACATCGGGTCGCCTGCCATTTCCCGATCGATGGTTAGCGCTTTAGCGCGAGGCTTCAGCCCTCAGGCATGAAGCGCCATACCCCCGCCACGAGGATCGGCGCCCCCGTTGAGCTCACCTGTGGATGCGCGGCTCACTACATGCGGCCGACCTGAGGTGTAGTCAAAGCTATAGAGTGAGTGCCGCACCGGATGGCCGAGTGCTTCGAGTGCACGAGCCACCGACCGCGGAAATCGCGCCTCGAGCTCTACCTGCTCGCCTTCACAGTGAAGGCGTGGCGCCGACACGGCCTCCACCGGCGTCATTCCAAAATCGATCAGGTTGCTGATGGTTTGAGCCACCCCCGAGATAATGCCGTGGCCACCGGGTGCGCCCAGTGCTAGCGCAGGCGAATCGCGATCGAAGGCGATCGACGCGGCCGTAGCGTGCTGCCGAATACGGCCTGGCGATATTGAATTGGGTTGCCCTGGGTTCGGATCGAACAACATCATGGCGTTGTTGTACATAAAGCCCAGCCCGGATGTGACGACGCCCGATCCCAGCCCCAGTGTATGCGTCATGGATACTGCGTTACCTTCGGCGTCGATCACACTGACCTGCGTGGTGTCGCGGCTGTCTGGTACCAGGTTGGCGGCGAGATTCGAAAGTCTGAATGCGCGCTCATCGTGAATTTGATGACTGAGCGTTGAGATGAAGGATTCTGACAGCAGCACGCGCGCGTCGTCGCGTACAAACCTCGGATCTCCGCTTCGGAGCTTCCAGGTGCCAAGCGCGATCTTCAGGCACTCCGCCAACCGGTGCGCATGCAGTGCGCTGTTGTGCTCCACCGTGCGGTCAACCCGTGACTCCATGAGTTTCAATGCCAGTAATAGTGCGAGCCCTCCACCGGGAGGCGAGGGGCTGGCAACCTTTAGATGGCGATAACTTCCCCAAAGTGGCTCACGCTCAAACACCTGGCATCGATCCAGGTCTTCCAGGGTGATCAGCCCCCCATGTTGCTGCATGTCTGAAACGATTGAATGGGCAATCTCGCCCTGGTAGAAGTCGGCAGCGCCATGCGACGCCAGTCGCTTGAGCGTTGCGGCCAATTCGCTGGTGGGCATGCGCTCCCCCGTTGCGAGCATCCGGCCTTCCCGGGTGTAAAGCTTGCTGGCCGCAGGGGTGGCACTGTGTCGTTCGAGGCTGTCGGCGTAGCCTTCGGTTGGCCGCATCCAGCGGTCATAGACATGGTGATACACCGGTGCCCCTGCGGCGGCAATATCAATTGCTGGGCCAAGCAGGTCAGACCATTTGAGCCGCCCAAAGCGCGCAGAGGCGAGATGCGCGGCTTTGACGAAGGTGGGCGTACACACGGACAGGTATCCCACCTCATTGGCGCGATCTCGCAATCGCCAGCCACCCCAGCGTACCCGTTCAATGATCAGCGGCTCGAACATGGTGGGACTGGCTGACAGCGGTGCGGGCGCATAAAACGACAACTCGACTGTTCGCCCGGTGTTGGCCTGGTGGAGCATCATGACGCCGCCGCCGCCCAGCCCGCACATCTGCGGGTCAACGACACCCTGAACAAACGCGCAGGCGAGAGCGGCATCAATCGCGTTGCCACCGCGCTTCAATGTATCGGCGCCAGCTTCCACGGCCAGTGGCTGCGGCGCGCAGACAACGCCCGCTGATGTCATGGCGCAAGCCCGACCGCAGCGGCCATCCGCAGCGCATCGACGCCGCTTCGTAATACACCAGTATGCGGGTCGACAGAGATGCCGACTGGGCGGGCAAAGTTCGCAGTGATGAACGACTCCTCGAGTACTTCAAGCGAGTGCCCGCGCTGCGCCAGCGCGCTCAGAACCTCGGCAGATACTCGCGAATCAATCTGGAGGCGGGCGCCTTCGCAGTGCAGTCGGGGCGCGGCAATTGCCTGCTGCAACGACTTTCCGAACTCGACATGATTGACGATTGCCTGCAGCACAGATGTGATGACCTTGCGACCACCGGGTGCGCCGATCGCGAAAGCCGCGCGGCCGTCGCGACTCCCCAGAACGGTTGTGACATTGGAAAGCGGCATCTTGCCTGGTTCTATCGAGTTGATATGGCCAGGCACTGGGTTGAACCAGATCATGCCGTCATTCAACAGCATGCCGGTATCCTCAGCGACGACATAGGAGCCCCAGAGATCCCCCAGCGTGTTGGTCAGGCTGACCAGGTTGCCATCGGCGTCGGCAACGCACAGATGCGTCGTGCAGCCCGCATCGCGCAACGGGCCTCTTGCTCGTTCGTCTTCCGGACGCGTAGCGCGCTCGAAAGGCCAGGGGTCGCCGGCTTTCAACGGGCCCGCGCGGTCCATCGCAATTTCGCGCGCGCGCTCGAGCGCAAAATCTTTCGATAGCAGTCCGGCGAGCGGTACCCCGACGCGAGACGGATCCGCCATGTGAGCGAAGCGATCCAGAAACGCCGCCCGCTGCGCGCAGGCCATCAGATGGAGGTGGTCGGCCCCCATGAATCCATGAGTGCCAAGCGCGAATTGCTCGAGGATATTCATTACCGCGAAGGCTGTGGTTGCGCCGTTCGCACCGGGCAGCGTATGGAGCGTGACGCCCCGATAGCGGGTTTCAGCGAGCGTCTCGTGATAATTGGCTCGATAGCCCGCGAGATCCTCTGCAGTGATGATGCCGCCTTGCTTTTCCATCGTTCTGATGAGCGCGCGGCCGACCTCGCCGCGCGCGAACTCCTCGACGCCGCCCTCGCCAAGCCGTTTGAGGGTTTTGGCGAGCGCAGGCTGGCGAAACCGATCGGAACCGAGATAGGCCCGAAGCGGTGGCGCCGGAACAAAGCCGTCTGGCAGAAAAATGCTGTGGGTTTCAGGAAACTGGCGCATCAGGCGCGCTGCGCCGGCCACCATCGTTGACAGATACCAATCGGCGGTAAAGCCTTCCTCGGCGAGCGCGATGGCAGGTTCGAAAAGCTTTGAAAGCGGCATGGTGCCGTGCCGTTCCAGAGCGAGCGTCAGGCCGGCCATCGTACCGGGCACACCTACAGATCGGGCGCCGACAATATTGGCGTTGTCTTCAACCAAAGGCCAGCCAATCATGCCTCCCGCGGCACCGTCGGTACGAACCCGGTACATGTCGGGCCGGGCCGCCGCAGGAACACGAGGCAGATACTCGATTGCAACATTGCGGCGACTGGCGGCCAGATGAATCATCATTGCGCCGCCGCCTGCCAGGCTGCTCATCGATGGTTCCACCACCGTGATCGCTGCGGCTGCGGCAACGGCGGCATCAATCGCGTTGCCGCCTGCGGCCAGGATTCTCGCGCCGGCCTCGGCGGCAAGCGGGTGTTGAGCCACCACCACCCCCCGTCGGCTGGCGACTTCGGTTTTCTCAATCAGGAATCGGGAATGGAGCAGCGAAGCGTCACTCATCACCATGGGCCTCGAAGAAGTCGCGGGTCAGATTCCACCAGTCGTCGAATCGCTCAACCCAGAAGTTGTGCGAGGTGTTTTCGAATACATGCAACTTTGATCCCGGGATTGCACGTTGGACTTCGACTGCGAAGCGAGGCCCTGTGATCAGATCAAATTCGCTGGCGTTGGCGATGAGTGTGGGACACTTGATGGAACCTGCACGAGCCGTCGCGTCGTAGGCGCAGTAAGCATCCACCAGTCGGTCAAATGCCCAAGGTTCTGGAAACGTTTGTTCGCCTCCTCGCGCGCGCGCAGCGCCCTCGGTGATCTCGGGGCGTTGGTTGAAGGTGTCCGGGGTGTAGCACCAGAAGGTGACTTCTCGCGCCCATAGGACCGGGTCGAGCCGTCGCAGGTCTTTCCACATCGCCATGATCTGACGTAGAAAGTTATCTACTTTCAGGCATGGCGAACCCAGCATCAGTGCGGAGACGCGGTCGGGATGGCGAATGGCGAGCTCCATGCCTACCAGTGCCCCCATTCCCCCGCCGCCCAGCACCCGGCAGCGCTCGATATCAAGCGCATCAAGCAGACCTGCGAGATCGTCGGCGAGCATCTCGATGCTGTAGGGCGCATCGGGTGCGTCGCTGGCGCCGATACCGCGATGATCGTGGCGAATGCATCGATAGCGGCTGGCAAGAAGCTCACGGTGTTGAACGAACGCACGCTCGGCGCGCGCCCACCCGGTGGAGATCAGAAGCGGTGGCCCGCTTCCGACCTCGTCATAGTGCATCTCGATATCGGACACTTTGACTCGGGGCATGACGACTCCGTGAGGTGGCAATGAGGCGTAAAGGCGTAACGGTGTTGAATGAGCAAGGGTGTGGTCAGGCAGCGTACTGCGCGAACCAGCTCTCAGCATCAAGATAGCTGCCGCGGTGGAAGAGCTTGGTTGGCCAGCGATGGCTAGCCCTATACGCGTCGGTGGCGGCAAGATCGACCGACTCGCCATCGGCAGCGAGCACAACGCCGTAGTCATCGTGTGCGCTCTGTGCACTGACGAAGCCGTCGAGCACGTCGTTCAGCACACGCTGAGGGTCACGGTCGAACGGATGGCCATAGCCGCCGCCGCCTACGCACTCAAACCGAATGATGTCTCCGCGTTGAACCATGATGCCGTCTTCCATGGAACGCAGGCGTCGTTCCTGCGCCGTACCGGGATTCAGCAAAATTCGGCCGGAGCGTCCGCACAGACCGCCGGCGACGCCCCAGGGCGGATTGGCAACGTTATCCATACGCACCCCCAGCATGGCCCGCTCGGTGAGCACTTCAACCTCGCGATAAACGCCCGCACCGCCGCGCCAGCGGCCTGGCCCCGCGGAATCGAGATTGATACCGTATGCGCGCACTCTGAGCGGGAAGTTCTGCTCGGTGAATTCGACCGGATAGTTCTTTTGCGCAATGAAATACACCGCATCGATTCCGTCTGCGGTGGCGCGGGCGCCATGGCCCACCCCGAGACCCATGCTTTTCAGGAACGGTTTACCTGTGGCTGAGTCGATACCCCGCAGCTGATTGAATGAGTAAATCGACGAACCCGCATGGCCTCGCGTGGGGTCGGCGATGTCGAGCAATCCGAGGCAACTGCTCTGAACACGGGCAAGCGTGTTAGTGCGCTGTCCAAGCGCGGCGGGGAACCGCGGGCGAAGCACGCTGCCTTCGCGCAGCGCGACCTCGTCGAGAATGTCGAGCACGCCTTCATTGAGCAGCAGCCCCTGATCGGCAGCCAGAAAGTAAATGCCGAAGATCATCTTGGGCACCGAGGGATGCATGAGAAAGTTGACAGCGCCACGGGTCTGATCGTCACTGTCTCGGGCGTCGAGGTTTAGCTTGCCGTTCGCGGCAGATAACGACAGGCGGATCGTGACAGGCCCGCTTGCCTGCCCATCGCTATCGAGGCGATCGGCAAACTGCCAGCGGCCGTCTTTGAATCGCTCGGCCATACCCTGTCTAACTGCTCGGGCGGTTTGCGAGATCAATGCGTCAAAGCAGTCTTCGAGTACCAATTGCGGATACCGCTGATAGAGCTCGAGCAGACGCTTTTCACCCAATCGAACGGCCGCCATCATTGCCCGCATGTCGCCGCGCGCCATGTCGGGAAAACGGGTGTTACGCACGAACGTTCGGAACAGCTCCTCATTGAGACGCCCCGCCTGGTACAGCCGCACCGGCGGGACCATGATTCCCTCCTGGTAGATGTCGGTGGCATCTGGTGTGGTGGAGCCCGGGCGCATGCCGCCAATATCGAGGAAATGTGCCCAGGAGTGGGTGTAGGCGACGATTTTTCCGTCAATGAACACAGGTGCGACAAAAACCTGGTCGGGCGAGTGCGAGACGCCACCGTCTGACCCGTAGCAGTCGTTGTACCAGTACAGATCGCCTGGTTGCATAGTTTCTGGCGGATACGCCGACAGCACCGGTGCAATGATGTTGCCCAACACCGGAATTTTCGTGCCGATCAGCAGTCTTGCATGCCTGTCGAACAGACCGCAGAAGTAATCCTGTTTCTCCCGAATGATGGGAGACATCGCGGTGCGCTCCAGCACCGACTCCATTTCAGCCTGAGTGGCCCGCAGCGCACCCTTGACGATTTCAACCGTCACAGGGTCCGGGTTTCGGATGTCGGGGGAGGCTGGGCTGCCGTGGGTCATCGGCTCACTCCGGTTGAAAGGTCAGCTGATTCTGAGATTGGGGTCAAGCAGATCGCGCAGCCAGTCGCCAATGATGTTGATGGCGAGTACGGTGACCATGATGGCGATACCGGGGAGCGTGGCGATCCACCAGGCCTGTTCAAGTGCGTTGCGGCCTGAAGCGAGCATCGACCCCCACGAGATGACGTCAACCGGCATGCCAACACCGAGAAAGCTGAGCGCGGCCTCGAAGATGATCATCTGCGGGATAGCGAAGGTGGCCACCACCAGCAGTGGTGTCATGGCGTTGGGCAGGATATGTCGCAGAAGAATGCGTGCCCAACCGGCGCCGAGCGATCGGGCTGCCAGGACAAACTCGCTTTCTCGAAGCCGCAGCGCCTGTGCACGGGCAACCCTGGCATACAGCGGCCAACTGGCAATCACCAACACGATGATGACGTTGCCCATGCCTCGGCCCAGAACGTACATGATGACGATTGCGAGCAGAATGAACGGGAATGCCAGTTGCACGTCGACGATCCGCATCACGATCTCGTCAAGCCAGCCGCGGAAATAGCCGGCCAAAATACCTACCGCAGTGCCGATCAGCCCTGCGCCTAGCACCGATACGATCCCCACGAGCAGCGATACGCGTGCGCCATGGAGAATGCCGCTTAGTACATCGCGCCCCAGCATGTCCGTGCCCAGCAGGTGTGGAAAGCCAGAAGCTGCCGACAATGTAGGTGGCTTGAGGTTGGCCAGGATGTCGCCCGTAAGTGGGTCATAAGGACTGATCCAGGGCGCCGCAAGACCGGCACTGACTATCAGCGCGACCAGGCCGAGTGCGACACGCGGTGGCCAACCCGACTCGGCGAGTGCCCGAGGAATACGGAGTTCAGCCAAATCGCACCCGTGGATCAAGCAGTGCATACGCCAGGTCTGCGAGCAGATTCGCCAGCACGACGCCGATCGCGAGCACAAAAGCGCCAGCCTGGATGATGGGGAAATCTCGCTGACCGATCGCCTGAATCATGAGGCGGCCGACGCCAGGCCATGCAAAGACTGTTTCAGTAACCACTGCCCCGCCGACCAGCGCGCCGAAATCGACGGCAAGAACCGTGACGATCGGTACCGCGATATTGCGCAACGCATGACGTCTGAACACAACCGATTCTGGGAGACCTTTGCTGCGGGCGGTGCGGATGTAGTCTTGCGACATCACCTCAAGGAGCTCCGATCTCACCAGCCGCGTGAGCCGCGCGATGAAGAAGAAGGCCAGCGTAACGGTGGGTAGTACGAAATGTGCGGCGGTACCGTAGCCAGCGGACGGCAGCCAGCTGAGGGTTGTTGCGAACAACAGAATCAACATCAGCCCCAGCCAAAAATTTGGCACCGACTGACCAAGGAGCACCACTGACATTGCGCCCCGATCGATCCAGCTGCCGCGACGCAGCGCCGACACCGCGCCGACCACAATGGCAATCAGCGCAGCGAGTGCCATCGCTGCGCCGGCCAGCGCGAGCGTGGCGGGAACTCGCTCCAGAACAAGCTGTAAAGCGGGCTCACCCTGCCAGGGGGAGATGCCGAAGTCGCCGCGCGCAACGTTACCCACAAACGTTACAAACTGCTGCCAGAGAGGCTTGTCGGTACCCAGCGAGCGGCGCAGCTCCGCGATCTCGTCATCGCTGAGGCCTGGCTGGATCATGAGCTCGACCGGATCGCCGACGACCCGGGCGAGCACGAACACCACAACGACGACGCCAGCGACTACGAGCGCTGAACTTAGCAACCTCGCGATCAGAATGCGGAACATGCCAAAGACGCGGATTGAACGAGGCGGTTTCCCGCCTCGTGTTTAGCGCAGACTCATGTCCTCGACGTAGATGAATTCATCGGAGCGGACCTTCCAATTGAGTCTGTTGCTGACGCCGTAGAGCGGAAGCGGCTCGTACAGGAAGAGCCACGGCGCCTCGTCGCGCACGATGGAAGACATCTCTTTGAACATTGCGGTGCGCTGCGCTACATCGACCGTCTGTTCGGCCTTATCCCAGGCCGCATCAACCTTGGGATTCGAGTAGTGCGTCCAGTTCCAGTTGCGGCCGCTGACCAGCACAGTGGAGAGCACCAGTTCGATGGTGGGCCCTGCCTTGTAGTACATCAGGAAGATGTCGCCCAGGTCGGCCTGATTCTTCTTGAAATCAAACAGCTTGCCGGCGAACACCTTCCACTCATCCTGAATCAGTTCGGTCTTGATTCCGACCTTGGCCAGGTCAGCCGCGATGGCCTGCGCAAGCTCTGCGCCGCCCGGAACCACGCCGGTGGGGAAGTGCAGTTTCAGGCTCAGATTTTGGACACCCGCCTCTTTCAGAAGCGCGCGCGCCTTTTCAGGATCGTGGGGATAGGGTTTGAGCGTGGGATCGAAACACGAAGTGTCAGCCGAGCACGGCTGGCCCATCGCCCGTCCATAGCCTTGTAGCAGCCGATCGACAATTGCCTGCTTGTTCACGGCGTAGTTGATGGCTTGCCGAACCCGCTTGTCCTGTAACTGCGGACGGTCGACAACCATGCCGCCCCAGATTGGTAAGGCTCCAGCTTCAGCCGCTTCGATTCGGACGTTTTTAGCGGCTTTGATCCGCTCGACCTGTATTTGAGGAACGTTGGCGACAAGCTGCGCTTCGCCGTTGATCAGGGCTGCAACGCGGGTGCCGGGTTCGGGAATTGGCCAGAACACGACCCGATCTGCCTTCGGACGGCCATTCCACCACTCGCGGTTCGCTTCCAGCGTGACGCGGTCGCCGCGACGCCAGCTCACAAAACGGTAGGCTCCCGTTCCAATTGGGCGCCGAGCGAGACCGTCTGCGCCAACCTCAGCGAAATACTTAGGCGGAATGGGCAGCAGGTAGTCGGCCACCAGAATCAGCGCATTGGCGAAGGGCTTCTCAGTGATCAGATCGACCGTGTGATCGTCGATCACCTTCACCTCCTTGAAGCGCGAGTAGTAGCTTCGGGCCTGAGAGGTTGGCTTTTGCATCAGTTCGACGGTCAGCCGAACCGCCTCGGCAGTGAGCGGCTCACCGTTGTGAAACTTCACGTCTTTACGAAGGTGAAAGCGCCAGGTGAGCGGGTCGATCTGCTCCCACCGGTGCGCTGCAGCGGGTAGCACCTTGCCGTCCGGACTCAGCGTGATCAGCGGGTCGAAAATATGCCGATAAACCCAGCGCTGGTGGGTGTTGATGTTCTGGGTGGGGTCAAGTGTATCGACGTCGAGATGGGTGGCGATGGTGACTGTGCCGAGCGACTGCGCCGACACCGAGGGTGGTGTAACGATTGCTACGGTTCCAGCAATCAGGGCCGCGCTAAAAAAGCGCAAAAGCATGCGTCGTGACGAGGCGAGTGGCATCGGGATCTCCTTTGTGTCGAACACAGTGAGGAAGGCAAGATCGCAGAGCGAACTGTGGCCGGGGCCGACCCTATGCAAGTAGTCGAACTGACCCTGGCAAAGCGCTATGGACGGTTTTCAGTGTAGCCGCCAGGTTTCTGCGGGGTCGACTATGGTTCGATTAAGCGGAACGCACGTCA
>CAZORB010000013.1:0-22296 GCA_964581825.1 uncultured Bordetella sp. | reverse complement strand
TGCGTCAGTCTTCGATGTCAACGCGCTTCGCAAGCACCTTATCAATGGTATTGCGGTCCATGTCCAGGATTTCAAGCTCCCAGCCTTCCCAGAATACTTTGTCGCCTTCCCTCGGCAGCTTGCCACTTAGCAGCATGAACATGCCGCTTAGCGTGTGGTAGCGGCCCTTTTCCTCATCGGGCACTGATGCAAATCGCAGCCGATCTTTCAACTCCGGGATAGGAATATGACCGTCTAGAAGCCAGGTGCCATCATCGCGCTGTACGGCCCACGACTGCGTGGGGTCGCGTGGTTTGAACTCGCCCGTAATGGCCTCAATCAGATCTTTGAGTGTGACCAACCCGAGCGCCTCGCCATACTCATCCACCACAAAGGCCAGCTGCCGACCAGAGGTACGAAAGTTGTTGAGCAATTCCATGCCGGTAAGCGTCTCGGGAACATAGAGCGTTTCCTCCAGGCCCAAGGTCAGGTCCGGTGCGGCGCCTCCTGCAATCTTGGAGAGCAGCTTGCGCGCATTGACCACGCCCACGACGTTATCGAGGCCCCCTTTAACCAGCGGGTAGCGTGCGTGATCTGAGCTTTCGATCAGGTGGAGCGACTCGGCAAGCGGAGTCTCCTGATCGAGATACACGATGTCAGCTCGAGGCACCATCAGCGAGGCAATTTGCCGGTCATCAAGCCGGAACACGTTCTTAAGCATCGCGTGTTCCTGGCTTTCAATGAGGCCCGCCTCGGTGCCCTCAGCCAGCACCGCCTGAATTTCCTCAGCAGTAACCTCGGGCTGCGTTCGCTCGGCGACGCCCAACAGCTTCAATACAAACGCAGTCGAGACCGATAGCAGGCGAACGAACGGACGGGTGAGGATCGACAGGCCGGCAATCGGTTTAGCCATCAACCGCGCGACGAGTTCAGGATTGGACTGACCCAGTCGCTTAGGCACCAATTCGCCCAGTACGATTGAAAAATACGTGACCAGCACCACAACAATGCCGGTACCCAGGTAGTCGGAGTAGGGCTGCTCCATCCCGATTGCCTCGAGAGAATCAGCCAGCGGCCGCGCCAGTGCGGCCTCACCCACGATACCGCTCAGCACGCCAATCGAGGTAATACCGACCTGGATAGTGGACAAAAACCGGTTGGGATCTTCGCCCAGAGTGAGGGCAAGTTGGGCAGAGGAGTCGCCGGCTTCCGCGGCCTTTTGAAGCTTTGCCCGCTTCGATGTGATCAGCGCGATTTCGGTCATCGCGAAGACACCATTGAGTAAAACCAGTGCAAACAGCAGCAATATTTCCATACAAAAGCGTGAGCGCTTGCGGGCCACGCAGTGGTTAATCCAGGGGCAAGTCTAGAGTGTGTGGCCCGGTCGGCAAAATTTCCCTGATTGGCGTTGAGGCGAAATCTTTGATCCAACCGAGCAATTCGATATGCCCCATACCGTCACTCTGATCACCACGTCTGCGGTAACCCGGGTCGGCAGGGATGCGCTCGGTTACGCCGGCACAGGGTCAGCGTGCTTACGCTTCAACCGCCATAGCGAGGTTACCTCCGCGCGTCGCGCGGCCTGCAGCGGATCGTTAGCGTCAGAGGACCGCGGGTGGCTCGGGCGGGTGTCGAGACGTCCCGCAACCTCGAGCCCCGCTGCATCAATCCACTGGAGCAGCGTTTCGCGGGTGCGAAGACCCAGATGCTCTGCCAGGTCAGACAGAATCAGCCAGCCTTCGCCCTCGGGCGTCAGGTGATCAGCGAGTCCGACGAGGAAGCCTCGTAGCATCGCGCACCCTTCATCGTAGATACCGCGCTCGAGCGGTGAGCCTGGCCGGGCGGGTACCCACGGAGGATTGCAGACAATCAGCGACGCACGCCCATCTGGAAAAAACGCGCCTTGCTGAATCTGAACCCGATTCGAGAGGCCCAGGCGCTCGATGTTTTCGGTCGCGCATGCGATTGCGCGCGGATCGGAGTCGATCCCGATGACGCGCTTTACTCCTCGACGGGCGAGCACTGCCGCCAGCACGCCTGTGCCCGTGCCAATATCGATTGCGGTGTCGAACTGAGCCGCGCTGGTGGGCAAGGGTGCGCGAGCCACCAGATCAACGTACTCGGATCGGGTTGGCGCGAACACGCCATAGTGCGGGTGGATACGCGCGCCTAGCGCGGACAGTTCTATGCCGCGCGAGGCCCATTGGTAGGCGCCGATCACCCCCGTTAACTCACGTAACGACACCACCATGGGACCCTGTGAAGGGCCGTATGCATGCAGACAGGGTTCGGTGACATCGGGTGCGCGTCGCAGCGCACTCCGATAGTCGGTATCGAGCTCAACGAGGAGCATGCCCAGCGTTCGAGCGCGTTGCGCGCGGATCTGACGGATCCGGTTGAACGTGTCAGGTCCGGGCTGTGACTGCCGAATTGCCGCCAAGTGCTGTGCGGATTTTCGGTCGGCACGCGTGCCGAGCGCGATCAGCAACTGACGTGCGTTCTGAAAGTCGCTGCGCCACAGCATGGCCATGCCCTGACAGGCAAGTCCGTAGGCATCGTCGGCGGTGATGCGATCATCGGTTGGGAGCACGGTTTTTGGCGGAGGGCTGCCGCGTTCGGACTGCCAGCGCGCGAACCGCGATTCGCCATTTTCAGTCCAGACAATTGAAGGCGCGTTTAGCACGGCTTCAGCGCTTCCAGCGGGTTGGGTGGATACGGTCAAAACCGCTCATCCTTTCGAAGATAGCGCCATTGGCCTGGCGGCATTGGCCCAAGCGGAACGCTACCGCTTCGGACCCTTTTGAGGCCTGTGACAGCCAGACCCACCAGCTCGCACATTCGCCGGATCTGCCGCTTACGCCCCTCGCGCAGCACGAAGCGAAGCTGGTCCTCGTTCTGCCAGGACACCCGGGCTGGCTTTAACTTGACGCCATCGAGTTCGAGACCGTGGTGCAGAAGCTTCATGCCCTGCTCGGACAAGGACCCTTCCACGCGAACCAGATACTCTTTTTCAACCTCCGTATCCTGTCCGATCAGCCGTTTGGCCACCCGTCCATCTTGTGTGAACACAAGCAATCCCGTTGAGTCGATGTCGAGCCGGCCGGCAGGCGCGAGGCTTCGCAGATGACTGGGCTTGAACTGCACCGGAGAGGTATCGCCAGCCCAGCGGTTCTCGGGGCGTATTAATACGATCGCAGGCTGATGGCCGTCTTCGGCCTGGCCTGACACATAACCAATCGGCTTGTGAAGCAGGATGGTCACCTGCTCGCTCTGGTGCCGTGCGGCCGCGGGATCAATCTCGATGCGGGCGTTAGGAGAGACGCGCGCGCCAAGCGTGTTGACGACCTGCCCATCGACTTTGACCCAGCCATTCTCAATCCACTCGTCTGCCTCGCGTCGCGAACATAAACCGAGCTCGCTCATTCGCTTGGAGAGTCTGGGTTGGTCACTGCCCGACGGCGGTGCCGCACCGGTAGGTGGCTTGGCAAAAGACCGTGTGCGAGGCTGTGCGGGGCGGGTGGCCGGCGAGGGAGACCGGGGGGGCGGTCTTGTCATGGGGGCAGGCAGGTGAGTGGCTCAGAGCTGAATCATACGCGCCGCCTGGCCGGGCAACCGAGTGATGAATGGAACGTCACGCTGAGCGGACTCGACCTGCCGCCCCTAGGCCTCGCGCGCCTTCAGCTTTTCGACCAGTGCTACATAGGCGGTCATCGCGTCGGCGGCTGTCATGCGACGGTGTGCTGCCCAGGCGTCGTATTTCGCTCGTCCGATCGGATCCATCAGACTGGGCCGATCGCCGGAGGCATCGCCCACGCTCGCCTGTTTGTACAGCGCGTAGAGCTGAAGCAGTGCGTCGTTGTCGGGGGCTTTGGCCAGCGTTTTGACATCACGCGCGGCCTGTTCGAACGCCCGCTCAGCGGGGGAAGGCCCCTCCTGTTGGGGCTCGCCGCCGAAGTACGCATCTTCAACTGATACGTCGTCCGGGAACCATCTGGCCTCGATCAACTTTCCCGATCGGACGCTTAGGGCAAGCACGCCGCTGGATGCGAGCGCGCTGGCAGCATCGGCCTGACGAACGGAGTCGATCAATGCGGCGGGCACCACTACGACCCCCGTGTTGTACACCGGTGACCCCGCGGCAGTCAGTCGGACGGAACTTGCCCAGGTGGACAGCCGGGTTGCTCCTTTGGTGCCGCGAAAAACGCCGCTGCTCCGGTTGGTGCCAGGCTGATACCAGCAGAAATCGGGTATACCCAGCGACCACAACGCGGCGGGTCCACCTGATTGCAGGGCCTCGATTGCGTGGCCAACCAATGCCTGCTGATCGGCGATCGACATTTTCGGGTCGTCGACCGCCCCTGCGAATTGCGCAGGGCTGACACCGAAGAATTCCAGTACGCTGCGTGCGACGATCTCGCGGTCGTTATCGACAGCCACCATGTGATAGCTATTCTCAAGCACGACGACGCGCGCACGACCCGCATGTGCGGCATTGATTCGCTCGGCGAGAAAATCAGCCGAGCGCAGCGAAGTGAGTTCGTCTTCGCGGGCGTGCACCACAAGTGTGTCGCAGGCGACCTTCTCCAGGCCCTTCATGACCCAGCCGCGTAGCCGGTCGACCTCGCGGACGCAGGCAAGCGGCACCCACACATAGTGAAAGTTTTCGCCGCGTTCGAACTTTGCCTTGACGATCGCTCGCAACTGCTCGTTCTTGATACCGAAGGGGTCCTCTTCCTCGATTCGCATCCGTCCAGGCAATCCGGGCACGCCATAAAGCAATTTTCGGAAGCCGCGATACCAGGGCGTTGCCCATCCGTCGATATAGATGGGGGGTGCCAGGAGCACCAGCCTGCCTTTTCGCCTATGCCCCGTGCGCTTAGCGGTCTCGGCCGCAAGCAGCGCCCCCATGCACATTCCCATCAGATGCAGTTCGTCGTGCTGAGGTTCGATTTCGGCGTACTTGGCCATGACCGCGTCGACCCAGTCTTCCGCGCGGACACCCGCGAGATCCTCCGGGCTGGTACCGTGGCCAGGGAGCGTCAGGGAGTGTGTAACGAAACCCGCGTTTTTGAGCCGTTTGTGCATCGATCCGAGGTCGTACTGCGTGCCCCCCAGACCGTGAACCAGCAGTACCGCCGGATCAGCCATGGTAGCGCTGCCTCGCTTTGCGCAACAGTGCGGTCACGATCTCAACTTTTCCATCGGGGCCCGTGATTGCTGTGAGCGATGCGTGACTGCCATCGGGCCAGTCCCAGTCGGCTTGCGATAGCGACCCCTGCTGGAGTGCCTGCCATTGAGCGCGCATGAGGGGCTGCTCGGCATCTCCGGCCCTTTCGATCAGCTCGCTCACGCTCAGCTCGGGAGCACGCCCAAAGAAACTGGCTGCGTTTTCGCTCCATTCGCATCGACCATTACGCGGATCGATTGTCAGGGTTGTGAAGCCCCCGCTATCGAGTACCTGCAGGTAACGAAGCCGCCAGCGTTTTGCTTCTTCGAGTGCTCGGGCTGTGCGCTCCTGAAGCGAGAACAGCAGACCAGACAGCAGCGCAATTACAGCCACGTAGGCCTGAACCTCAAGAAGTGCCTCGCCAGGGAAACTTTCGGTGGATGCAAAAGGGCCGCGCCCCATCGCAGTCCATCCGATCATGAGCGCCGCACCGGAGGCAATCGCCAAAAGGCCGCCTCGTTCACCCCAGACCAGTGCGGTCAGCACTAACAGTGACAATGGGAGATAAGTGAGCGGAGGCCCGAGCGACTCGCCGAAGCGCTCGGTAACATCGCCCTGAAAGACCAAGCTCGCCACAAGCAGAAAGCCGGCGTAAGCGAGAGCGCCGCCGCCGAAGTTCAGCATCGTCATACCGCCTGAGCGCTTGGGACGAAACGCCGAGAACGATGTGACCAGCGGCGTGACCAGCAATGCGCCTACCCAGACGCCAACGGCAACCAGGACCCAGCTGGTTCCCCAGGGCAAGTCCTGGTCGCCCAACTGCCAGGCGACGATGAAGCCGCTTGAAGAGATGGTGGCCGCCAGACCGCATGCGCTGATTTGCCCCACCCAGCGCAGCCTGGCGTCGACCCATTGCCGGGATGCGCGAAGCAGTGCTGCGCCCGCGGTAACCGCGAGACCCTCGCCCAGCCCCTCTACCAGTGCGGTGGTAACGGGCATCCCGCTTCCCAGCGAATAAACGAAGGCCGCTGCAACGCTCGCACCGACCAGCCACGGGATTCTCCAAGGCGCGACCACGCTCACGACCGCGAGCGCCGCGCCGGTTGGCAGCCAAATCAGCGCGATGCTGGCTAAAGTGGTTTCGGGGATGTAAGAGATCTGGCCGAGGATCAGCCAGCACACGAAGCACGCAAGGGACGACCAGAGTCCTTCTACCGATTTCATCTGCAAACTCCTGAAACGGCTGCGAGCGGCTCAGCCGCAGGCCATGCCGTAGACATGCTGAATGTCAGACAGCGGTAGCTCGAACCAGGTCTCGCCCTCATTCAGGGTTCCAAAAACTTCGCCGTAGCGGGCAGCTACATAAACCTGTCTGCGGTCAGTGGGGTGGGGGCTGACGGCCATGAGCGTTCCATGGGGCTGAACCTTGTCGAACCGCTGCCAGGATTCTCCAAAGTCGAGCGAGCGCATCAGTGCGCCATTCTTCGAATTGGAAGCAACGCTCAGACAGGCGTACAGCATGGACGGGTCGTGGGGTGAGACGCGAATGTCGCGGCCGTAGCTGAATTCCGAAAAGCGGTTCAGCTGCAGGTTGCGCCACTGGCCGCCGCCGTCATCGGAGCGAAAGATGCCCATGCGGCAGGCGAGGAGTACGGTATTTGGGTGGGCTTTGCTTGCGCAGACCGCATGGCCGTCCAGCATGCCCTCAGCGCCCAGGTCGCAGACGATTCGCGACTGCAGTTCTGGATGACGATCAGCCAGCGCGATCAGCGGGTCGCTGCAGTCCTGCCACTGGTGGCCACCGTCGGTGGATCGCAGCACACCCGCGATTTCAAGCGCTGCGACCAGTTCCTGGGCGCGTTGCGGATGGACCGTGATCCGCAGCACTCGGGGGGGAAACGGCATCGGGGCGCGATCCGGGATGGTCGGCTCGGCGAGCAGGTTCCAGCTTTCACCGTGATCGTCGCTGCGATAGATCGCCGCAGGCGACGCACCTGCGTACCAGCGCGCGGGCTGATGGGGGTCTTGCGTGAGCGACCAGATTGCGCGTGGCGGCGTTGCGTGGTGAGCAGCGCGAAAACTAAGCCCCCCATCGTCAGACAGGACAACGCCTGAGTGTGTACCAACGAGCACGCGTGCTGCGTCACAGGTACTCACTGCAACACAGTAGGCTGGAAGGTCAGCCATGACATGGCGCCATCCGGTCTCGCCGGTTTGATGCCGAAAGATGCCGACGCGGCCTGTTGCGTGCTTATCGGCGAAGAAGTCGCCCACGGCAACGAACACGTGAGCGGTTTGGGTTGAATCGATAGGCATGATCAGGAAACCTGTGGTAATTCGATGTAGCGCTCGCCAAACACCCGGTACGACTGAGACTTGGGCTTCGCTGCGTCTTCGGGCAGCACATAGCGAATCGAACTGCGACCTTTACAGGCCCGCGGTAACAGAAAGCACCGGACAAATGAGGTCGGCTCCCGTTCGGTGGTGGGGGCCAGAACGGGTTCGTGTCCGATTTCAAGCCAGGCCTGCCCAGGCCCATGAACGGCGCGACTGTCGCCGGCCTCGATTGCGATCTCGCCGGTCAGGCAGCAGCGGATACCGGGGCCCTGATGAACATGCGTAAGGGCGACACCCCCAGGCGGAAAATTCACCCTGTCGCAGCGAATCAGCCAGCGTTGGTCCGAATCGAGATCAAGCGGTGCGGCCAGTTTCAGTGTTGAGATGGCCCCGGGGCTTGATTGCAGCAAACCGTCGGAGGATGCCGTCGGGCTCACCAGTTCCCAACGCCAAAGCCTGGCCCCCTGTGGGCCAGCGCACACGCCAAGCGCCTCGCTACCCAGCCAGGCACTGTTCTGATCGTGGTGCGCAGCGCCTTCCTCGAATTCGATGGTGGCGGCGCCATCGACCACATAAATCGCTCGAACCGCGGCAGGGAGGTACACCGGCGCGAAAGACGGCGGCAGCAGGTCTTCAACCAGGCGAAACAGGGTGCGTGTCATGAGGAACTCTCTCGTAGAGGGTGAGCCGCGGGAGCATCACGCTGACTGTAACCCGAAGCCTCCGGAGTGCAAAGATACGGCTCGTTCATTGATTGACAGCTTCGTCTAGCCCTTACAAACTGGATTGCCTTATTCCATAAAACAGGAGACATCACGATGCGTATCGTTTCGTCGCTGCGTGCGGCTGCCGTCACTCTGGCCGTCTCGGCTTTCGCGAGCGTGGCGGTTGCCCAGGAAGTCACACTCAAGCTCGGCACCGGATTTGCTGAGAATTCGATGTACGTGAAGCGGCTTCTCGACTGGGCTGCCAAGGTAAACGCCGAGGGCAAAGGTCAGCTGCAGATCAATTTCATTGGCGGCCCGAAAGCCATTCCCACCTTTGAGGTGGGCAAGTCGGTGCGCTCGGGTGTGATCGATCTGGCCCTGAACACCGGGGCGTTTTATACCAACGTCATGGTCGAGTCGGACTTTCTGAAGCTCACGCAGATGCCTATTGCTGAGCAGCGGAAAAACGGCGCGTTTGAAGCCATCAATGCGGTCTGGAATGAGAAAGGTGGTCTGCAGTATCTGGGCCGTTTCGTTGAGAGCCAGCCTTTTCATGTGTACCTGACCAAGCGGATCGACAAGCCCGATCTCACTGGGCTCAAGATCCGTATCACGCCGGTCTACCGCGATTTCTTCCAGGCGCTGGGCGCGACCGTGATCACAACCGCCCCAGGCGAGGTTTACACCGCGCTTGATCGCGGCGTGGTCGATGGCTATGGCTGGCCGATTGGTGGAATCTTCGATCTTGCCTGGCATGAGAAGACGAAGTTCCGCGTCGATCCTGGTTTCTACGATGCCGAGGTCTCGATCATCATGAACCTGCAGAGCTGGAACAAGCTCAACGCCGCGCAGCGCGCACTGCTCACCCGCAGCATCATCGAATTCGAAGCTGGCAACACCTACTGGAACCAGTACGCCACCGAGGAGGCTGACCGCCAGGCGAAGGCGGGTATCCAGGTGATTCGGTTTGATGATGCAACGGCCCGGGCCTTCCGCGAGCGGGCTTACGAGGTGGCCTGGGCGGCGGCTGCCAAGCAGAGCCCGGAAGTTGCGGCGCGTTTTCGTCCGCTGTTTACCAGGCGCTAAGCGCTGGCGGGCGATCAGCCGAAACGAAACGCCGAGACGGTGGTCTGCATGACCCGGTCGCTGAAGACGCACCGTCCGGCATCGCCTAGCGCGGCGCCAGCAGCAACCATCAGCGGCAGCAGATGCTCCTCGGCGCGCGGTGGGTGACATAGCCGCGCGTCGGGTGCCTGCTCCCAGTGTGTGAGCGCACGGGTTCGCGCATCGGGCGGTGCCTGCACCGCGTCAATCAGCCAGCGGTCAAACCGATCTGAAATAGGCGCAAAGCGTGGGTCGCGGTAACCGCGCATGTTGTGAAAGCTCATGCCGCTACCCACAATCAGCACACCTTCATCGCGAAGCGGGGCAAGTGCCTGCCCCATCTCAAGGTGCGCTGCGGGATCGAGCGAATCCAGCAGCGAGACCGTTACCACGGGAATCTCTGCTTCTGGGAACATGAGTAGGAGCGGAACAAACACCCCGTGGTCAAAGCCCCGCGACGGGTCTGCGTGAGAACGGATGGATTTTGCAGACAGCAGCGCCTGGATTCGATCGGCCAGATCTGGTTGCCCCGGAGCTGGGTAGCGAAGCTCGTAGGTGTGGGCAGGAAATCCGTAATAGTCAAAGATCATCTCGGGCGCGAGCCCGGATCCCACTGCCACGTCGTTTGACAGCCAATGTGCCGACACCATCACGATGGCGCGCGGCCGTTGCGGCAACCCCGCAGCAAGGCCGCGCAGGAACGCTTCCATCCGGTTCCATTCATCGGGGGGATCCCATTTCATGAAAAAACAGGGGCCGCCGCCGTGAGGGATGAACCAGGTTGGCATGCGTGGGCTAGCGTTTGTCATAGGTGACTTCAGATCAGGTTCGCGTGCTCGGAATCTGCTTCAGCTGCGGCATGATTCGGTGCGCATTGCCCGAATCGATTGCGCGCCGCTCGTCATCATTGAAAATTTTGGAGAGGCCCGCCACGTGTTCATCAGCGCGTCGGTACGGATAGTCGCTACCGAACACAATTTGCGACACAGGCACCAGGCGGGTGAGCGCAGCCATGGCCATCGGATTGGCGGTTTGCGCGGTGTCGTAATAGAAGCTGCGTAGTTCCCTCAGCACGCGCTCGCTGGTGAAGCCCCGCTGCTGATAACTCGGCATTGAAACGATTTGAACCAGGAAGCGATCGGTGAGCGCAGCGACGGTGCCGCCAGCGTGGGAAAAGATGAAGTTGATGTCGGGGCATCGCTGCGCAGTGCCTGAAAAGACCAGACTGGCAATGGTCCGAGTGGTATCAGTGCCGTACTCGATGATGACCGGTGGCGCGCCGCTGGCAATGTTCTCGCAGCACGCAGGATTGTCAGGGTGCGTGTAGGCGGTGACTTTGCGTCGGTGCAGCTCATCCATTACTGGCGCGAAAGCTTTGTCTCCCAGATAGCGGCCCTGGTAGCTGGTCATGAAGGCAACCCCGTCCGCCTTCAATACATCGAGTGCATAAGCGATTTCTCGGAGTGTTTCGTCGACATGCGGCATTGGCAGCAGTGCGAACATCCGAAATCTGCCGTTGGAGCTGTCGACCAGCTTGCGCGTCCATTCATTGGACTCGCGGGCGACACGCGCGGCTTCCGCTGCGGGTAAAAAACTGACGGCAGGGAGTGTGGTCGAGGTCATCGACGTGGTTTCGCCATCTCCGTCCCTATCCTCAAGTGACTGCTGTACCGTCCATTTAACGACCGGAGGCGAATCCAGTTTTGCGCGGCGCAGAGACTCCAGCCATGCCGGTGGCACGATATGGTGGTGCACATCGATTCGCGCTACGGCGCTATCACTGGCACCGAGGGTGGTGCAGCCCGAAGCAAGTGAAAGCCCGCCAAGTGCGGCGATGCCTCCAAGCGCTCGGCGCCGACCGGCATTCGGTTCGCCACAGGCGCAGCGAAATCGGCTAGGCGAGGCCACAACACAGTTGTCCTGAGCATGCATGGAGTGTCTCCGATGTTGATATTGATCTAAGAAACGCATCGGCTCGAGTAT
Organism: uncultured Bordetella sp.; assembly: GCA_964581825.1. Taxonomy (GTDB): domain Bacteria; phylum Pseudomonadota; class Gammaproteobacteria; order Burkholderiales; family Burkholderiaceae_E; genus SYIM01. The sequence continues at coordinate 11,019 of CAZORB010000013.1, read as the reverse complement.
GCATGCTACGGGTGTGCTTGCACAAAGGGTCGCTGCCCTCCTGATTTCAGCTTTTGACTGGCTGTCGGTTTCGCATCCGGATATTCAGGAGCTCGACCACTACCGAAAACGCCATCGCAAAGTAAATGTAGCCCTTCGGTACATGGTGATCGAAGCCTTCCGCGATCAACACCATGCCGACCACCACAAGGAAACTGAGCGCGAGCATTTTTACAGTGGGGTGGCGCGATACGAACTGCCCGATCGGACGCGCGAACACCATCATCAGCGCCACAGAGGCGATCACCGCGGCGATCATGACTTCGACCCGATCGACCATTCCGACTGCGGTAATGATCGAGTCGAGCGAGAACACCAGGTCGATGATCATGATCTGGGTAATGATTGCTGCAAAGCTGGCGGCTGCGCTGCTGCGGGACGTGTCGCCGCCTTCGATCGCGTGATGGATTTCGCTCGTACTTTTCCAGATTAGGAACAGGCCGCCTGCAATCAGGATCAGATCGCGGCCGGATATCGCCTGCCCCATCACGGTGAAGATCGGTTCGACCAGACCGATGATCCAAGACAGAACCAGTAGCAACGCGATTCGCATGAACATCGCTGCAAATAAGCCGATTTTGCGCGCAAGTTCGCGCTGGTGCGCAGGCAGGCGGTCGACCAGGATCGAGATGAAAATGATGTTGTCGATGCCCAGCACGAGTTCGAGTGCGGTCAGGGTCGCGAATGCGATCCAGGCTTCTGGCGAGAAAAGCAGATCCATGGGGATACCGTAAGAAGAAGTGAGCTGACAGGATAAACGGCGGCTGGCAGGCCACGCGTTTAAGGGCCGACAACGGTCAGGCTTGTAGGCCCTTTTTCAAACGGGCTGTTTGCCGAGAGTCAAAACTGCAGCTGTGCGCTGTCGATGTCGGCCTCATGCGGTTGGTGTCGTGCCAGCGCGAGCCAGGTAGAAAGCGTGATGGGTTTTGCCTCGCGGGCGGGGGCGGGGCGCACCACGCGAAGTGCGTCGGCCTCAGCAACGAGTACGCCGCATTCGGCTGGAATTTCGGAGGGGTCGGCGATCGCGCAGCCGCTTTGCGTTCGTCCAAGCACGTACCAGACGCGTTGCGCGAGCCCCAGGTAGGCCCCGCGCTTGTCAGGCTGGTGCAGGTCGCCCAGCAGATCAGCACGACTGACCTTGATTTCGTGGACCGCAGGTTCCAGGGCGTACTCGAGGCTTGAGATACGGAGCGAGAACACATCGGGTCGGCAAAGGCGCCAGGGGTCGGCTGGCGACGGCGACGAGTATAGCGACAGCCCCGTCCAGGCGAGCCGCCCCTGCGCTGTCAGCCATTGGGCGGTGCGTCTGGCCAGTGCCTCGTGAGCGCTGAACGCCTGGCGGTTTTGACTTCGAGCGATCGAAAGCGCCTGTACCCCTGCATCGGTGACTCGCAGGGTATCTGGCCGCATTTCGGGATGAACGGACGGAATGCGTTCGATAAGACCCGCGCCAAGCAGTTCGAGCTCGAGCGAGTCCTGACAGGGCCAGCCCGCTGAGCGATAGATCTGACGCAAACGCCGCAGTTGTGTGCGACCAATGATGGGTGATGACATGGTGGGCAGGCCAAAGCGAAACCGCCCAATGATCGCGCGGGACGAGGCTCACTGGATGAGCCTCGTCGGAGTGGTCATGCCTGATTAGCGCAGCCGGCGAGCCAAACGGGGCACGCTCACCTGTTCAACAATCTGGCCGTGCCACCCGGCGGGGCCTTTCGGAGCGCGATCGCGCTCGAGGGAATACACTTTCACCTCCCAGACACTTCCCGGCACGATTCCGATGCATGCATTTGAATACCAGCGTGCGGCCAGCCTGACCGAGGCGGTACGCACGCTCTCTGACGATGGCGACGCGCGCCCGCTCGCGGGCGGCATGACGCTGATTCCCTCGCTCAAGCACCGGCTCAACCAGGTGTCACAGCTGGTCGATATCGGCCGTATCCCTGATCTGCAGGGCATCGCGGTGCGCGCCGACCACCTCTGGATTGGTGCGGCCACGCGTCACCAGCAGGTCGCTGACTCAGCCGAGGTGGCGCGGGTTGCTCCAGGGCTTGCTCGCCTGGCAAGTCTGATCGGAGATCCGCAGGTGCGTGCCCGTGGCACGATCGGCGGCTCGGTTGCCAATAATGATCCGGCTGCCGACTACCCAGCAGCCGTGCTGGCGCTCGACGCCACGGTCGTCACGAGCAGGCGTGAGCTGGCGGCGGCCGAGTTTTTCCAGGGATTTTTCATGACCGCCCTGGAGCCGGGTGAACTGATCACCGGAATTCGCTTCAAGCTGCCACAGCGCAGTGCGTATGCAAAATTCAAGCATCCAGCCTCTGGCTATGCGATGGCGGGCGTGTTTGCTGCCGACCTCGGCGAAGCCGGCCGGCGGATTACGGTGACAGGCGCAGGCGGCGGCGTGTTTCGCTGGACTGCGGCCGAACAGGCCTGGTCAAGTGGTGCGCCAGTACCCACGCTCGAACATCCCGATCTGCTTGAAGACATTCATGCGCCCGCGCGCTACCGGGCCCATCTGGCCAAGGTGATGTGCGAGCAGGCGCTGCGTGAACTCGCCTGAGTAACCCCTGTTTTCTGGAACCGGAATGAAGATTTCCATTGAAGTAAACGGCCAGGCGAAAAGCGTCGAGGTCGAAGGGCGTACGTTACTGGTTGAGGTGCTTCGCGAGCACCTCGGACTGACCGGCACGCATGTTGGCTGCGATACGAGCCAGTGTGGATGCTGCACCGTGCTGGTCGACGGGCAGGGCGTCAAATCATGCACCATGCTCGCAGGCCAGGCCGACGGCAGCAAGATCACCACCATCGAGGGTCTGGGTGGTAACGCACTGCATCCGGTGCAGGTCGCATTCACTGAGTGCCATGCGCTGCAGTGCGGCTTTTGCACGCCAGGCATGATCATGTCAGTGACGTCTCTGCTGTCGCGCTATCCGAATCCTACCGATGAGCAGATCATCGAAGGACTTGCCGGCAATCTTTGCCGTTGCACCGGCTACGCAAACATCATTTCGGCGGTTCGACAGGCTGCGCAGGCGATGGCCGGGAGCCCCGCATGAGCGCTGTGCCCGCCGCGGAAATTGGGCTGCCGGGCATCCGGTATGCCCGGCGCGAAGACCATCGGCTGATCACCGGTACCGGCGCCTTCACCGACGACTTACGCCCCGACCAGATGCTGCACGGGCATGTGATCCGTTCACCCCATGCCCGAGCCAGGATCGTTCGCATCGACCTGTCAGCAGTTCGCGCTGCGCGTGGCGTGCGGTGGGTCATGACGGCCGATGAGGTCACGCAGCAGGGCGGCGGCAGTCTGCCCAACAGCTTCACGTTCCCAGGCCGGGGCGGCACCACCCAACAGGTGGCCACCATGCCGGTCCTGGCGCGCGATCAGGTTCTGTTCGTGGGACAACCGGTGGCGATGGTGATCGCTGAGTCGGCCGCTCAGGCCCAGGACGCAGCCGATCTTGCCGATATCGAATACGAAGAACTCGAGGCGGCCGTCACGCCTGAGCAGGCGCTTGCTTCGGGCGCGCCGCAGCTTCACGCCAATGTGCCTGGCAACGTATCGCTTCACTTCGAGTCGGGCGACGAAGCGGCCGTGGCAGAAGCCTTTGCGCGCGCTCCGCTCACCAGTCGTCATCGGGTGCAAAGCCAGCGGCTGGTCGGTTTTCCGATGGAGCCGCGCGCGGTCATCGCGACGCACGACTCGGCCACCGGGCGAACCAGGCTGTTCACGCCTTCGCAGGGTGTCACTGGCATGCTGAAGTCGGTATCGGTCGCAAGCGGTATTCCTGCCGAGCAGATTGAGGTGCTCACCTACGACGTGGGGGGGTCCTTTGGCCTGCGCTCGAATCCCTACAGCGAGCATGTGCTGGTGATGCTCGCGGCCCGCCATCTGGGGTGTCCGGTAGGGTGGACTGGCACGCGCTCAGAAATTTTTGTCAGTGACTACCATGGTCGTGCACTGACGCTCGAGGGGTCGATTGCGCTGGACCGCGACGGGCACATTCTGGCATTGCGTTTTGACGACACGATTGATCTGGGCGCTTTCAGTGTCGGGCCCAGTTCGCTCATTGGCGCGCGCAATCTGTCGGTCACGATGGGGGGTTCCTATCGAATTCCTGCGCTCTACATGAATTCGAAGCTGGTCTATACCAATGCTGTTCCGATGGCTGCGTATCGCGGCGCCGGGCGGCCTGACATTGCTTTCGCGATTGAAACGCTGCTTGACCATGCAGCGCATGAGCACGGGTTTGATCCCGTTGAACTACGTCGTCGCAACTTCATTCCGCCCGAGGCGTTTCCCTACAAAACAGCCAATGGCACGCTGTACGACCTGTGCGAATTCCATCGCACGCTTGACCGTGCGTTGGAACTGTCCGATTGGGCGGGCTTTGAGGAACGCCGCCAGGCTGCGGCCCAGCGCGGCAAGCTGCGCGGTATTGGGCTCGCGTGCTATCTCGAAGCGTCAGGCGCTGGGGCGGTTCCCGCCGACACGGTTCAGGGCGATTTCGACGAGCACGGCCAGCTGACAATTTACGGTGTCACGGGTGCGTCAGGGCAGGGCCATGAAACCTCCTTCGCGACCATCGTCGAGCAAGAGCTGGGACTGCCGGCTGCCCGCGTCCGTTATGCGGCCGGGCATCACGGCCGCGCGCTGATGGGTAACGGTACGGGCGGTTCGCGTACGTTGTATGGTGCGGGCAGCGCCATCGTTGAGCTGTGCGCGCGCATTCGCGAACAGGCTCAGTCGCTTTGGCTCGAGTTGGGCGGAGCACCCGATGGCGCGCCTGAACTGGCCAGCTGGATTCCCACACTCGATTCTTCGCAGCGCGCGCGTCTAGCCGCGGAAGGCAAGGCCCAGTCGGGCTCAACTTTCCCCAACGGCACGCACGTAGCCGAAATTGAAATTGATCCGGCAACCGGCATCACCGATGTGGTTCGGTATGTTGCGGTGGATGATCTGGGTCGGGTCATCTCGCCACAACTGGTCATCGGTCAGCTGCAGGGCGGTGTCGTGCAGGGATGGGGCCAGGTTTTCTGTGAGCACGCGATTTACGACGATCGCGGCCAGCTGAGCACAGGCTCGCTCATGGACTATGCGTTGCCTAAGGCTGGTTGCATCCCGGCAGTCGAGGCCGAGCAGATCCAGGCGCGCACCGACCTGAATCGGGTGGGTGCGAAGGGGGTCGGGGAAGCCGGCTGTACGGGTTCCATCCCTGCGCTCACCAACGCCATGATGAATGTGCTTCGCCGCCACGGTATCGACGCCATGGATACGCCGTTTACGCCGGCACGCGTATGGGAGGCGCTGCACCCGGCGGCCTGACCAGTCGGGCGGCCACCTGGCGGGTACTTACGCCGCTGGTTGCCGCCTGCGTCTTGCTTGCGAGGCCCGCTCAGGGCTATGGGCCGATCGGGCTCGATCCTGACCTGAAGAGCTTCCCGCTGCAGGCCTCGGAGTTCAGTCGGCTGGACGTCCGCGCGGGGTGGGTTGAGGGAATGCCCGAGCGGATGGTGTTTGAGATCCGCAACGGCTTGTCGGCGCCCGTGCACTGTGCAAGCGTACAGATCGATCATCGCGATCGGGGCAAGCTTGTGCTCAGTCTTGAGCCGGCGGTTTGGGTGCCCTCGAATCAATCGAGACGAAGCGGCGCGCGACCGCTTCGCAAAGAGGATGTGAAGCGCTTCAGTCTGGTATGCAGCTGCCTGCGTCGCAGCGAGCGGGGCGCCTGCGAGGCACCGCTAAAGCCTTAACGAGCCGGTCGCTGCGAAAGCGCGGCGGTGGGAAACTTAGGCCGATTGGTTTCGCTGAACGGCGGAGACCGCTGCGCGGACGCCCAGCAGATAGCTGTCGATTCCGAAGCCGCAGATCTGCCCGCGCACGATGGATGAAAAGACCGAGGTATGGCGGAACGGCTCCCGCGCATGCACGTTCGACATATGCACTTCCACGATCGGGCAGCTGAGAATCGCGAGCGCATCCCGAATGCCATAGCTGTAGTGGGTCCAGGCGCCTGCGTTGATGACGACAGCGTCGGTGCCGTCGCTTAACGCCTGGTGAATGCGTTCGACCATCGCGCCTTCGAAGTTGGTCTGAAAGCACTGGACCGACGCGCCCAGCTCAGCAGCAAGCCGGGCGATTGCGTTGTCGATCTCGGCAAGCGTGGTGGTTCCATATTGCGCGGGGTCGCGCTTGCCGAACATATTGAGATTCAATCCATGCAGAACAAGGAGCTTCATGGCTGGGTTCCCGAGGCGTGAGGGTGTCGGTGAGCCCACGACGTGCCCGACCGAGTTCGGTCATTCATGACGCTGCCGACGACCCTTAAGCTTAACCGGGAACCCGGAGCGCTGACTTGCGGGGTTCGCGCAACGTTAGCGCTGGCGCAGCTTGCATGCCGCCCCGTGTTGCCCGTATAGTCGAACTCATGTCACGCGCACACGCCCTTGTTGTGTCATTCAGCGACATCGCCTTCCGCGACATTCGCATCGCATCGCTACGCCTAATTGGCGGGCTGCTGCGTCTGCTACTGCGCCTCGCGCGCTAAAAAACCTCCCCCCCACAATTTGAAGTGCAAGCCCCCCGGACCAGCGGGGGCAGACCCAGGAGCATCCGAAATGGCCGAAAAGCTGATCATCTTCGACACCACCCTGCGCGATGGCGAGCAGAGTCCTGGCGCGTCCATGACCAAGGAGGAAAAGCTGCGGATTGCCCGTCAGCTTGAGAAGCTGCGGGTTGATGTGATCGAGGCAGGTTTCGCGGCCTCATCCAACGGCGACTTCGAGGCGGTCAGAGCCATTGCGAACACGATTCGCGACTCCACCGTCTGTTCGCTGTCACGCGCCAACGACCGCGATATTGCGCGGGCAGCCGAGGCCTTGAGCGGGGCCAAGTCGGCGCGTATTCATACCTTCATCGCGACGTCGGCGCTGCATATGGAGAAAAAGCTCCGGATGACGCCCGAGCAGGTGCATGAGCAGGCTCGTCTTGCGGTTCGGTTCGCGCGTAAGTTCACGGATAACGTCGAGTTCTCGCCCGAAGACGGCAGCCGTTCGGATCTGGATTTCCTGTGCCGGGTGTTGGAAGACGTAATCCGCGAGGGCGCCACCACCATCAACATTGCCGACACGGTGGGGTACGCGGTGCCAGAACTGTTCGGCCAACTGGTTCGCACGCTGCGTGAGCGCATCCCGAACTCGGACAAGGCTGTCTGGTCGGTGCATTGCCATAACGACCTGGGCATGGCGGTGGCCAATTCGCTGGCCGGCGTCACGATTGGTGGTGCGCGTCAGGTGGAGTGCACCATCAACGGACTGGGGGAACGGGCGGGCAATACCTCGCTCGAAGAGATCGTCATGGCGGTCAAAACGCGGCGCGACTATTTCGGGCTCGATGTGGGTATTGACGCATCCCAAATCGTTCCTGTGTCGAAACTGGTCTCGGGTATCACCGGTTTCCCGGTGCAGCCGAATAAGGCGGTGGTTGGGGCGAATGCGTTCGCGCACGCTTCGGGCATTCATCAGGACGGTGTGCTCAAGCATCGCGACACCTACGAAATCATGCGAGCCGAAGACGTGGGTTGGAGCACTAACCGCATCGTGCTGGGTAAGCTGTCCGGTCGAAATGCGTTTAAGCAACGTGTCTTGGAACTGGGTATTCCGGTTGACTCTGAAACCGAGTTGAATGCGGCTTTTTCCCGGTTCAAGGATCTCGCCGACCGTAAGGCCGATATCTTTGATGAGGATATCCAGGCGTTGTTCTCCGATGAATCGGTGACCCCAGAGAGCGAACACTTCAAGCTGGTGTCGCTCGCACAGGGATCTGAAACCGGCGAGCGTCCCCATGCCGAGATCACCCTGTCGATCGCAGGACGCGAGGCACGAAGCCGCGCCGATGGCAACGGGCCGGTTGATGCAACCCTGAAGGCAATTGAGTCGCAGGTGGAGTCGGGCGCTGAACTGATGCTCTATTCGGTCAACGCCATCACCACGGGCACCGAGTCGCAGGGGGAAGTCACCGTCAGGCTGTCTCGGGGTGGGCGTATCGTCAATGGCGTAGGGGCCGATCCCGACATCATTGTGGCGTCAGCCAAGGCCTATCTGAACGCCCTTAACAAGCTGCATAGCGATGTGCAGCGGGTGAATCCGCAACTTGGCGTTTGAGTCCAGCGCGTGTTTGCCAGGCGTGAACGCCTGGCGGCTGCGCGCACTGTCCGTGCGTATGCGTCAGGGAGATGAACCATGAGCGTCACCCAACTGAAGCCGGCTGAACCCAAGCGCGACAGCACCGCGCTGCGCGAACTGAAGGTGCAGCTAGCCGCCGCGATGCGCATGGCAGTGCTTCATGAGCTTGACGAAGGGATCGACAATCACTTTACCGCCCGGGTTCCAGGCCAGGACGGTCGGTATCTGATCCTGCCCTTTGGCTACCACTGGTCCGAGGCGCGCGCCGATGATCTGATCGTGTTTGACGATCAGGGACGCACCGTGGCGGGCGAAGGCGCTGTTGAACTGTCAGCCTGGTGTATCCACGCCGCGTTTCATCGGCTAACCGGTGCCGAGGTGGTGCTGCATACCCACCAGCCCTGGACCGTGGCGCTCAATATGCTGAAAGACAATCGGCTGCTGAACGCTACGCAGACAGCGGTGTTTCTCGCGAAAGACATCGCCTACGACGATCACTACGATGGCACAGCCGATCTGCCCTCCGAGGGTGAGCGGCTCGCTCGGATTGCGGGCAATAAGCCGATCGTGTTCATGAAAAATCACGGGGTGATCACCACTGGTAAGACGGTCGCGCAGGCTTATCGGCGGCTTTACAAGCTCGAGCGTGCCTGTCGAACTCAGATGCTAGCCATGACAAGCGGCCGTGAAATCCAGGAAATTGATCCGGCAATCGTGGCCAAGGTGCTGGCGCCAGCCGAGCTCGAGACGCATTCGAGCGCGGACCGCGACCGCTTGTTTTTCGAGGCGATGATGCGGGTGCTGGACCGAGATTTGCCCGGTTACCGATAACCCGCGTTGGCGCCGGCAGGGCGCTTCGTATAAAATCATGGGTTGTCAAAACGCACGGCCCGCACCCAGCGGTGTCCGCAAGTCGCGCGCTCGTCGCGCATGCGCTTGAGGTTCAAGCGCTTTAATTGGGGTTTGATCATGGCAGTTGCCAACATCGACAAAGCAAAGATCGTTTCCGACTTTCAACGCGCCAAGGCGGATACCGGTTCGCCCGAAGTTCAGGTAGCGCTTCTAACCGCCCGCATCAATGAGCTTACCGAGCACTTCAAGGCGCACACGAAAGACCACCATTCGCGTCGGGGCCTGCTCCGCATGGTCAGCCGCCGCCGTAAGCTGCTTGATTACCTGAAGGGCAAGAGCCCGGAGTCGTACAAGGCCCTGATCGGCCGACTCGGCCTGCGGGGCTGACGCCCGCCAAAACCCGCAAGTGATCCTTGCGGGTTTTTCGTTTCTGCGGCGCGCCCGGCGTCGCGATAGACAAGGAAAACAGAGTGTTTGAAATCGCGAAGAAGACCTTCCAGTGGGGAGGCAACACCGTCACCATCGAAACCGGCGAGATCGCTCGTCAGGCTACTGGCGCGGTGGTAGTTAACGTAGACGACACCGTCGTGCTGGCCACTGTGGTGGCAGCTCGCAGCGCCAAACCCGGCCAGGATTTTTTCCCGCTTACCGTCGATTACATCGAGAAGTTCTATGCCGCGGGTCGAATCCCCGGTGGTTTCTTCAAGCGGGAAGGCCGTCCCACTGAGCGTGAAACACTGGTTGCGCGCCTCACCGACCGTCCGTTACGTCCGCTCTTTCCCGACGGCTTTTACAACGAGGTTCAGGTCGCCCTGCAGGTGCTGTCCCAGAACCCAGAGGTCGATAGCGACATCCCGGCCATGATCGGCGCTTCGGCGGCGCTCGCGATCTCGGGTATCCCGTTCAATGGTCCGATTGGTGCGGCCCGGGTGGGCTGGATCGACGGGCAATACCGTCTGAACCCCAGTGCCGCCGATATGGCGCGCTCCAAGCTCGATCTGGTCGTTGCAGGTACCGACGCCGCCGTGCTCATGGTCGAGTCCGAAGCGCATGAACTGCCCGAAGACGTCATGCTCGGTGCGGTCGTGTACGGCCATGAGCAGATGCAAACTGTTATCGATGCCATCAACGAGCTGGTTGAAATGGCCGGCAAGCCCGAGTGGGATTGGAAAGCGCCCGAGCGCGACCAGACGCTGGTGGCCCGTATCACCGAGTTGGCCGAAGCCGATCTACGCGCGGCCTATCAGGTTCGCAATAAGCAGCAGCGCACCACGCAGCTTCGTGAGGTGAGCAGCAAGGTGGCCTCCGCGCTTGCCGAGCAGGCTGCAGCCGCCGGTGCGGCTGCGCCGGATGGAAACACTGTCTCCAACATTCTGTTTGATCTCGAGTCGAAGATCGTTCGCGGTCAAATTCTGTCGGGTCAGCCGCGTATTGACGGCCGTGATACACGCACCGTTCGCCCCATTGCGATCCGCACCAGCGTTCTGCCCCGGGTTCATGGCTCGGCGCTTTTCACCCGCGGCGAAACCCAGGCGCTGGTGGCAGCAACGCTGGGAACCTCACGCGATGAACAGATCATCGACGCGATCACCGGCGAGTACCGCGAACGCTTCATGTTCAACTACAACATGCCGCCGTTTGCTACGGGCGAAACCGGCCGTATGGGCTCGCCAAAGCGCCGTGAGATCGGCCACGGAAACCTGGCCAAGCGCGCGATTCGCCCCCTGCTGCCCTCAGCCGCTGAGTTCGCCTACTCGCTTCGGGTGGTGTCGGAAATCACCGAATCGAACGGTTCATCGTCCATGGCGTCGGTTTGCGGTGGCTGCCTGGCGCTGATGGACGCGGGCGTACCCATCAAGGCCCACGTGGCTGGTGTCGCCATGGGCCTTATCAAGGAAGGCGGGCGGTTCGCAGTGCTCACCGACATCCTTGGCGACGAAGATC
>CAZORB010000012.1:4316-45929 GCA_964581825.1 uncultured Bordetella sp. | reverse complement strand
ACACCAGACACGCGAGGGCGATTTGAATCGACAGCACGATCGACGCATGGTATTCAGTTAAAACCTTGATCAGCCACGCCGTTGTCAGACCGCCAGACCAGCCCTCGAAATAGTTCGCTGTAAACCCGGCAACAATTGACATCAGCACCGGAAGGATCAGGAAGATGCACAACGTCACGGTGACGAACATCTGTAGCCAATAAGCGAGGCCTCTGCGAGCTACTGGCCGCAGCGTATGGGCTAACGCAGGGAGTGTCATGTTTCTATCCAGCCGCCGCGACGCTGGTGCCGGAGACAGTTCGAGCAAGCGCTAGCGCAGCCCATGTGATCGCCCCTAAAACGAACGACAGTGCTGCCGCCATCGCGATGTTGGCCTGCAGCGTGAACTCGGTGTAAATCACCATAGGCAGTACGTTAATGCGCGTGGCAAGTGTGAAGGCGGTTCCGAATGCGCCCATCGCTGTAGCAAAACAAATTGCGCCGGCCGCAACAAGCGCCGGTTTCAAAGCTGGAACGATCACATCGAACGCCACCCTCATCGGGCCTGCGCCTAGCGACCGCGCGGCCTCTTCAATTCGCGGATCCAGCTTCTCAGCGCTCGCCATGATCGTCAGAATTGTTCGAGGAATCGAGAAATACAGGTATCCGACAAATAGCCCCGTCATCGAATAAGCGAACACCCAGCGTTGATCAAAAAGCGCATCGCTCACTGACGGTAAGAGTCCCTGACGACCGCCCAACATGATCACCATAAAGCCGATCACGACACCGGGAAAAGCCAAGGGTAGCGTCAGCATCGACACCACTAAGTGTCGGCCGGCGAAGCGATGCCGCGTAAGGAATACCCCGCTGATGGTTGACGCGATCAGAGTGACGAATGTCGTGGCGGCCGCCAGCGAAATGGTTGACACCAGACTCGCCAGGTATCGTGGCTCGGTAAGAGCAGCCGCGTAGGCAGACCATCCGAGCGGCCCGGATCCGCCGATCAGGAATAAGCGTGCGAGTGGAAGCAGAAAAAATGCGCAGAAGACCACCGCTGCTGGCAGCAAGAACAGCAGCGGTGTCTTAATCGACACAGGCAGCCTGCGGACCGTATCAATACCCATGTTGTCCGCCTGCGCGGGCAGCCAGTTTTAGCCGATATCCTTCTGGTAGCGATCAGCGATCGCTCGCGATGCTGCCGCCAGCTTGAAGACATCCAGCGGCTTCGCGCGCGCATAGTCGCTTTCGGGCAGGAAGCGCGCGCTGACCTCCGCGCTCATTGCCGACGCAATCACTGGCCTGAGATACGCGGCCGCCCAATGGCGTTGCCCCTCGTTGCTCAGCACAAAGTCCAGCACTTTGCGGCCGTTCTCAGGGTTTGGTCCGCGCGCAACCAGCCCCATGACATAGGGCAGCTGTTGAGTGCCTTCACGAGGAATGACAAACTCGACCGGCGCCTTGTCGGCGTACTTACCGCGATAGGCATTAAAGTCGTAGTCAAGCAGGATCGGAATTTCGCCTGACAGCACCCGCGCATAAGACGTTTGGGTCGGGACAACCGGCTGGTTCGCCTGCAGCCGCCGGAAGAAGTCGATGCCTGGCCCCAGATTTTCGTAATCGCCACCCAAGGCCAGGTTTACAGCGATGACACCCACCTGACCCACCGCGGCACTTGCAGGATTCAGATATCCGATCAGTCCGCGGTACTCGGGCTTCAGAAGATCGGCCCAGCCACCTGGTACCGGTTTGCCGCGCAGTGCTGCACGGTTAACGAAGAGCCCAAGCGTTCCGGAGTGAATGGTGAACCAATGACCATCTGGGTCCTTGAGGCCTGCTGGAATCTGATCCCACCGCGCTGGCTTATAGGGAGCCAGGACATCGGCAGCGCGCGCCTGCGGGCCGACCTGGCCGCCCAGATACACCACATCTGCGACGGGCTTTGCTCGCTCGGCGATCAGCGCGGCAAGCGACTGGCCAGAGTTCTTGTTGTCGGGCGGTACCACGATCCCGGTGGTCTGCCCGATCAGCCGCAGCATGCCACCCCAGTCTGCCCACTCGGGCGGACAGTTGTAGCAGATTGCTCGGGCGGCTTGCGCCCATGTGGGCGCAGCAGCTCCTGAGGCCGTGATGGCGCTGACTGTCTTGACGAATGTTCTGCGTTGCATGAAGCCCTCCAAGCTTGAGCAAAAGACTGACCGCTTGAGTGTCGGAGGGTGGCATGACGAAACGATGACAGACGAAACGGGAAGTTGCTCGTTGGACTGTCCTCAGCGGGCCCGCAGCATCGCCTCAACCTCGAGCAGAAAAAATTCGTTGTCGTCGGCGCGGTTCGGATCATGCGACGACGAAAGCGGGAGACCGTTCTCGTTGCCTACGATGATGTGCCGCTGATCGACAATGTCGGCGTTCGCGTCGCGCAGTTCAATGTTCCCCGCATGCTTGAAGAGCGCTAAATCGTAAAAGCAATTTGCCGCGGGCTTGTTATTCGGCCAGGCGCGATCCGCTATGCCTTCGCCGTGACCCCGTCCGATCACCAGCGCCGTCGATTCATCGAGCATGTTGAAATCGACGATCGCGCTAGCCTCTGAGGACAATACACACGCCCGACATGCGGATCATTAGCGGCGCTGGCAGGTCCAGTTCAACCTGGATGCCTGGGATGGTTACCCGGTTGCGCGCGAGCTTCTTCTGAACACTGCTGCGCAGGCGTTTGCGGGTCGGGACCGGAAGTTGGTGAGCCTTGCCGGGGATACGCACAACGCATGGCATTCGCAGATCACGGCTGCAGGGTTCCTCGCGAGCCAGGGCGGTCTTGCGGCGAACACACCCGTTGGCGTCGAACTTGCCACCCCTGGGGTTACGTCCCCCGGCCTGGAGTCATATCTCACCATACCGCCAGCCCAGATTGCACAGATCTTCAGAGGGGTAGTGGACGATCTTCGCTGGATGGACGCGTCGCAGCGAGGCTATCTGATGCTGACCGTAACGCGGGCTGAGTTGCAGGCGGACTGGGTGTCTGTGAGCGACGTGACGAAGTCAACCTTTACTGCCACGGTTGGTAACAGCGCTAATGTCAGCTGAATGGGTGCCGTGGGTCAGAGTCAGGCGGCCCTGACTCCCGGCTGATTTGCGCTGACAATGAATCGCGCATCAATCCTGCAGGCGCTCAGCGGATCGTTTGGCTCATCCACGACGACGAGATCCGCCTGCGCGTAGCGCCTGTCGATGGTGAGTTCGATATGACCCCTTTGGTCGGATCGGGCGTAACGGATGTGAGGGTTTGCCGTACGGCTCGCGTCGACTCGTGATTGCGGTGGCCCAAGGCTGCTGATTGAAGTGCAGCAAAATTCGCTTGCGACCACCGGGGAATCCGGGTTTTCAAAATCAAGCCTCAGGTCGGCCGCGACATGAGTGTGCACATCACCCCCTAGCACCAAGGGGCCAGTAATTTTCTGGCCTGAGATTGCCTCGAGAAGGCGACGTCGGGCAGCGGGATAGCCATCCCAACCGTCGGTCCAGTGCCGCTCGAGCCCGGGGGGGCCGAAGGCAGACCTCGCCATCAGTGTGCTTTGGGCAATTAAGTTCCAGGGGCGGTCTGGGTCAAGACCGCTGGCAAACCAACGCTCCTGCTCGGCTCCCAGCATAGTTCGCGTCGGATTCAGAATCTCGGGGCATTCAGCCAGCGTGACCGAGTTCGATCCGCCCCGTCCGGTGCGAGGACATGCCTGGAGGTCACGATACTGCCGGGTGTCAAGCAGATGAATTCGGGCGAGACGCCCCCAGTCGAGCCGGTCGTATATGCGCAGCGTGCCGCCCTGGGGACGCCAGGCCTTTGGAACCGGCATGTGTTCCCACCAGGCTTTATACGCATCAGCGCGGATGCGCTCGAAATCGGGTTGAAGTGCCTGCCCGGTGAGCGCTGCGTAATCGTTGTCGACCTCATGGTCATCCCAGATCACTAGCCACGGATGCGATGCGTGCGCAGACCTGAGGGATCGATCGCTTCGGTGCACCGCGTAGCGTGCGCGATACTCCTCCAGCGTCACAACCCGCGGGCCAACCGGTCGAATCGCATCAGCTCGAGTGGGGTATTCGTAAATGTAATCGCCCAGGAAAACTACGAGATCGATGGGTTGATTCGCGACCCGGGCCCAGGCGGCGTAGTGCCCGGTGTCAAATCGCTGGCAGCTTGCTATTGCCAGCCGAAGCGTCGTACTACTTGCCGGCGCGGGTGCGGTGCGCGTACGGCCGACCGGGCTACGGACACCAAGCGCCTCGAATCGATACCAGTATGTCCGCGCGGCATCTAAACCGGACGGCTCAGCGTGGACGGAAAAAGCATCGTCGGCAATAGCAAGCTCAGTGCCCCTCGCCACAATTCTTTGAAACCCCTCATCCGCTGCAAGCTCCCAGTGCACGGGTAGCGATCGGGCGCCTGAGGAGGCGATGACGCGAGTCCACAGTACAACTGATTCTGGTCGGGGATAGCCCGAGGCGACGCCAAGCGCGAAGACCTCTGCCGGGTCGGTGCTAGCAACTGATTCAGACAGTGGAGAGAACGCCAGCACGGCAGCCGCACCGCGCAGGATATCTCGCCGAGTTCGCGACGGCATGGCGACTGTGTCCGAATTCATGATCTCTCCAGTAAGCCCCGCCTCACATTGCCTCACCGCTTGATGACATATGAATGACAGGATGTGGCCGAAGGGGTTTGGGTACTCGAGGCTGCCTTAACAGCCCGTCATCCTGTCGTCATATTTACCGTGCAATTTCGCAGCATTACTGGTTGCTGGTTGAGATCTTGCCCGCCTCAAATGCTGTGAGTTCGCCGCTGCTCTCTTCAGTCGTGCGCAGCCCCGCGCTGCGCGTGGTGCTGCTGAGTGTGCTGGCACTCATGTCGTTCGCGTATCTCTCGGGATGCTCGACCAACCGACTTCTTGCGCGTGCGGTCGCAGACCAGCTGGCGGCTGAAGCTGACGATAAGGAAGAAGACCTTGAGCTCGCGCGAGACGCAGCGCCCTTTTTCTTGAAGTTTAGCGAGTCGGTGCTTGCGCAGACGCCAGACCACGTGGCGCTCGCTGAGACCGTTGCAGCTGGCTTCGTGCGGTACGCATGGGCGTTTGTTGCGTTTGAGGCCGATCGGATTGAGTCCCGTGATTCCGCGGCAGCGGTCCGACTTCGACAACGAGCGGTCAAGCTGTATGCCCGCGCGGAGGGCCATGCAATGCGCGCTCTCGAGCATCACTACCCCAAGATCGGGGAGAAGCTGGCCGATCCATCTTCGGCTGAGTCCCTGGAAATCGCGCCGCGGCATGCCGGCCTTGCATATTGGGCAGCCGCTGCATGGGGTGCGCGGATATCGCTTTCAAAGAGTGACGCCGAGTCGCTAGCCCAGTTGCCGGCGGCGATGCGGCTCGTCACCCGGCTGACCGCATGCTGCCTCACCTGGGGCGACGGAGCGATTGCTGCGCTCGCTGGTAACTTTGAAGCCGGGCGTCCAGGCGGTCGGAGTGAGGACGCTCGCCGCTGGTTTGACGAGGCGACGCGTTTATCCGGCGGCCGCAAGGCGGCCGTACCGCTTGCACGTGCTGAGGCGCTGTCTTTACCGGCTGGGGACCGTGAAGAATTTGTTCGACTGGTGCGGGAGAGTGTTGCGATCGCCAGCCGATATCCTGGCGCGGACAATCGAATCATGCTCGACCGTGCGCGCTGGCTTCTCGACACGGTCGATGACCGCTTCTGAGCCAACCCAAACTCTCAAAGTTCACCCTATGTCCTCGTCCCGCCGCGACTTCAACCTGAACGCCTGCGCGCTGGCCGCCGGCACCTTGGCTGTCTCTGGTGTTGCGCATTCGCAGCCAATTGTTCAGCTCCGAATAGGCTCAGTCGTTCCGCGTAATTCGGTCTATCACCAGGAGCTGATGAAGTTAGGAGAAGTCTGGCGTGCCGCACAGGGCGGCAACGCGCGATTCGCTGCATTCACCGACGGATCGCAGGGCGGTGAGGCGGAGATGGTTCGGCGAATGCGAATTGGCCAACTTCAGGGTGCGTTGATCTCGGTAGTGGGCTTGCGAGAGATCGAACCGACTATTTCAGCCCTTCAAAATTTGCCATTACTGTTTCGGAATTGGGACGAGATTGACTACGTTCGTGAGCGTCTGAGACCTTCCATAGAAAAGCGATTTATCGAGCGCGGGTTTGTGGTGCTCGGATGGGGCGATGCGGGATGGGTCAGGTTTTTCTCGCGCGAACGCGCGGTACACCCGGATGACTTTCGGCGGATGCGGTTCTTTGCCTGGGGCTCTGAGCCCGAGCAGCAGTCGATCATGAAGAGCCTCGGTTACACGCCAGTTCCACTTGAGACCGGTGATGCGCTGGCCGCCATCCAGACCGGCATGATCAGCGTTGTACCGTCAACACCCTACTTCGCGCTCGCAGCGCAGATCTTCTCAGCTGCGCCGCACATGCTGGAGATCAACTGGGCCCCGATGGTTGGCGCGCTGGTTGTGACGCAAAAGGCATGGGATGCAATGTCCGACGGCGCGCGTGCGTCGCTCCGCAGCGCCGGGGAATCAGCGGGTGTCGCGATGCGAACCCGTGCACGGGCCGAGGTAGACGAAGCAGTCGAGGCAATGAGAAAGCGCGGCTTGTCAGTTAACCAGCCCGACGAATCCCAGCGCAAAGCCTGGGACGACCTGGCGCAGGGGCTTTATCCGAGAATCCGCGGCACGCTTGTCCCAGCGGACTCCTTCGATGAGGTGTTCGCGCATCTGAAGGCGTATCGATCAGCGCGAGGCGGCTGAACCGCGTCCAACCTTGAGCGCTCTGAACGAACAGAACTCGCGGCCAGGCTTCTTTGGCGCGCTGGCCGCGCTGGCCCTGGCGCTCATGGTGGTGATCCCGCTTGTTGAAATCGCTGCACGGCCGTTGATGGGGTACGGCGTCGATAACGCATCGGTGGTGGTGCAGCACCTTGGTCTGATGATGGCGATGGCTGGCGCCGTCGCCGCAGCCCGCCGCAACGAGTTGAGTACCCTGCTGCACCTGCCTCGTCAGGCAATCTCTAGGCCCGAGGGGCGTATCGACACGCTGGGCGGAGTTCGCGTGCTTGCACTCGCCTGTGCGGTCGTCGCTTCAGCGGTACTCGCTCGGGCAAGCTGGGGTTTTGTGCTTGCGGAGATGGGGTCAGGCACCCGGCTTGCCTACGCAATCCCGGTCTGGTGGATCCAGCTTGCGCTACCGGTCGGCTTTGCACTGATCGCGTGGTATCTCGGGCAGCGATTGATGCCCGGGCGGACGACATCCTGGCTCATTGCGGGGGCGCTGATTAGTGCCGGATGGCTAGGCGCCTCATCGTTTGATGGCGAAAGCCCGGTTCCCGTCACTGCTGCGATCACGGTAATCGTTGGAATGTTGATCGCCGGCGCGCCGATTTTCGTTTGCCTTGGCGCGCTGGCTTTGGCGCTGGTGGCGAGCGAAGGTTTGCCCATTGCGTCAGTGCCTTTGTCTCACTACCAGATCACGGTCAATCCTTCGCTACCTGCCTTGCCCTTATTTACGCTTGCCGGGCTTGTTGTGGCACGCACCGGTGCGGCGACGCGAGTGGGTGCGTTGCTCAGCGCGCTATTCGGCGAGGGCCCGCGAGCGGTTGCGATCGCTGCAGCGCTCCTGTGCTCCGCCTTCACCGCCCTGACCGGAGGGAGTGGCGTCACGATTCTTGCGCTTGGCGGTCTGCTGTTTCCGATGCTCACCCGCGCAGGGTATCCGGAGCGCCGCGCCATCGGTTTGCTTACCGGTGCCAGCGCGCTGGGGGTTCTTATCGCGCCTTCGGTGCCGCTGGTTCTTTATGCGGTCATCGCAAGGGTTCCGATTCAGGATATGTTCGTCGCGGGGCTGTTGCCAGCGGCGATCATGGTGGTGTGCCTGCTGTTGGTTGGGGGCTTCTTTCGAGCGATGCCGGAGCCGGCGATAGCACATCACGCCACCGCCCCCATGCGCTCTCGAGGCGCCCGTGCAGCTGAGGTCCTGCATGCTGCAAAGGCCGCCCTCTGGGAGTTGCTGATTCCGGTTATCGCCGTTGGCTCTATAGCAGTGGGTATAGCGACCCCGACCGAAAGCGCCGCGCTGACAGCGGCGTTCGTACTCGCGTCTCAGGCGCTTATCCATCGCGAGCTGACGCTCGCACGGCTAGTCCAATGCCTTTGCGACAGCGCGAGGTTGATTGGCGGTGTGATGCTGATACTCGGAATGGCGTTAGCGCTGACCAACTGGTTGACTGACGTCGGTGCGCCGGGCGCGCTGGTTGACTGGGTCCGTGAGCGTGTCGATAACCCGCAGCTTTTCCTGCTTGCGCTACTTGCAACGCTGTTTGTTGCCGCTGCCTTGCTTGAGATCTATGCCGCAATCGTCGTGCTCGTACCTTTGCTGCTGCCGCTCGCGCAAAGTTATGGCATCGATCCTGTGCATTTCGGCGTTGTATTCATGGCAGCGATGGAGGTTGGGTTCATTTGCCCACCTGCCGGTATGAACCTCTACTTTGCATCGGCAATGTTTGGTAAGCCACTCTGGTGGACTGCGAAAGCGGCATTGCCTTCGCTGGGCGCGATCATGCTGGGCACGGTCATTGTTGCTTTCGCGCTCAGTTGACCAGCGGGTATTTATTTCAAAGACATGCGCAGCCACGCCCCAAGTGAATCAACCACGATTACGCACGCGAGGATTGTGAGCAGGATCGCGAAGACCCGTTCATAACCAATCAGCCTCAGTGCTGCCATCAGCTCAAAGCCGATGCCGCCCGCCCCGACGATTCCGAAAACGGCTGAGGTTCGCTGCCAGCAATCAAGCAGTTGGGTCTCTTTTTCGATGGGGCCGATATCGCAAGCGGTACCTCACCAAACCCCTTCGACACAAAACTGTCATACGCGGTCAATAGCTTGTGCAGTACCAAAAGCCAAAGGCCGCCCATGACAAAGTTGAACCCCTCCCCTCAAGCCTCTGTTGTAGCTGCACAATCCACGCCGCGCGTCAGCGTACGAAAGTCAGGTGCTGATGCTTCGCGGTCAACGAATCCGGTGGCTGCAGTCGAACCTGCAGAAGTTCTGGTGGGGAAAGATCGAGCGCCGATCGTGGGATCGGCAAAGTCCCTGTTGCCAAACGACGGTAAGGAAGAACCTGGCGTAGATCTGGCGCAACCCGCCGAACTGAAGCCTATTGATGCAAATCTTACGGAGTCTGCCGTATCGCTTTATGAACTTGCCCAGGCCTCTCCAGCCGTGACTGCACCGGTAGCCGACAGCGTAGCGGCGCAGGGTTCCTCGCCTGCCGGCGCAGCGCCCGCCGCACTTGCTTCGTTCATACCAGGCGCCCTCGTGGGACTTGGTGGCCTCGGGTTGATTATCGCGGCGCGCGACAAAAGCACCCCCACCATGACCGGCAAGGTGGTGGACGGCTACATTTCCGGCGCAACAGTGTTTATTGATATCAATCGCAACGGACAGCCCGATGCGGGCGAGCCGACCACGCAGTCAGACACGCAGGGCAATTTCACGCTGCCGCAGGGCGTTGATGGTCCGGTGGTGGCTATCGGCGGACGGGACGTCACAACGGGGGTCGACTTCACCGGCATCCTCAAGGCGCCTGCCGGCTCGACTGTCGTGACGCCACTCACCACACTGGTGGCGGAGCTGATGCAGAGCAAGGGCGTAAGCCTGACCACGGCTCAGGATCAGGTGCTGGACGCTGTGGGTTTATCCACGCTGAAGGGCAAGGTTGATCTGACCAAGCTCGATCCGGTGGCGGGCTCCGCTTCGAATACAGCCGGTGCGCTCGATGTTCAGAAGGCGGGCGTCATCGTGGCCACCATGGTTAACAGTCTTGCCGTCAAGTTTCAGCAGACGGCAGGTGTTGCTACCGACAAGCATGACGAGATTGCTGCAGGCATATTCTCTGAAATTGCAAAGTCCCTGGCTGCGGGCGCGCTGGCTGCTGACAAGATCGTTGACACCGCGAACGCAGTGGTCAATTCCGTTGCTGTCCAGGCAAAGATCGGGGGTGTCAGCGTCAGCGGCGCCACGTTGAAATCGGCCGCCGTGAGCGCTCTCGAAAATCTGTCTGCGATGTCTTCGAAACTTTCTTCGGCGACATCGGTTGACGCGGTGGCCGCCAGCCAGAAGACCGCGCTCACGCAAAAGACTTTCACCCTACAGCTGCTTCATTTTGCGGATGGTGAAGCGGGTCTGCTCGCGGCGACTACGGCCCCTCGACTCGCAGCGCTGGTTGACAAATTCGAGGATACACACTCCAACAGCATTACGCTGGTGGGGGGGGACAACTTTATTCCCGGACCTTTTCTTGCAGCGGGCACCGACGGCTCGGTCATTGCTGCGCTCAACAGCGCGGGCGGCGGTACGCTCGCCGCCACGGCGACCGTACCTATCGCCGCTGTCGATATCGCGATTCACAACGCAATCGGCGTGGAAGCCTCAGCAATCGGTAATCACGAGTTTGACCTGGGCTCGCGTGTGCTGAGCGATGCGATCAAAGGGTCGAGCGGTGCCCTTGGCGCACAATTCCCGCACATCAGCGCCAATCTTGATTTTTCCGGTGACACAGATCTGAAGTCTATCTTTGTCGACACGACAGCCACCTCGGGGCTCGAACTCGCGTCGGCGCAAAAGGGCAAGATCGTTCCTTCGGCGATTCTGGTTGAGAACGGCGCGAAGATCGGTCTGGTAGGCGTGACGACACAGATACTGGAGGCGATTTCGTCGCCCTCCGGAACGGAAGTGAAAGGCTTTCCTACGGGACCAGGTCCGAACGGTGAAGCTGACGACATGACGCTCCTTGCTGCGCAACTTCAGCCGGTGGTCGACGATCTCACGTCGCAAGGCGTCAACAAAATCGTGCTGCTATCGCACCTTCAAATCATCGGTAACGAGAAGCTGCTTGCAACCAAACTATCGGGCGTCGATATCGTGCTCGCGGCGGGTTCAAACACCCGGATGGGCGATTCGAGCGACAAGGCGGTTGCGATGGGCGGTCATTCGGCGGTGTTTGCCGAGACCTATCCTTTTATTGCGAGGGACAAGGATGGCGCCACCACGTTGGTGGTAAGTACCGACAACGAATACACCTATCTTGGCCGACTGGTCGTCGACTTCGATGAGGGCGGAAGACTGATCTCTAGCAGTATCACGGCCAATGCGGCGGTCAATGGCGCCTATGCGGCGACCGATTCCAATGTCGCTGCCGCTTGGGGTGTGGCCGAATCGGCGCTCGCAAGCACTGCATTTGCGAGTGGGACTCGCGGTGGCAAGGTAAAGATGCTGACCGATGCCGTGCAGTCGGTCATCTCGGTGAAAGACGCCAACATCGCCGGCTATGCGTCGGTGTATCTCGAGGGCGAACGTACGCTGGTGCGCTCCGAAGAAACCAACCTTGGGAATCTGTCGGCCGATGCAAATGCCTATGCGGCCAAACTTGCACTTGGTGCCTCAGCCTCGAGCACCCGTATCGTATCGCTCAAGAACGGCGGTGGGATCCGGGCTCAGATCGGCACTGTTTCAGATCCCAAGGCCGACGGTACTGTCGACAAGCTCCCGCCATCCGATGGAAGTGTCTCGCAGCTTGATGTGGAGAATTCGCTTCGATTCAACAACCAGCTAATGATGTTTGACACCACGCCTGAAGGCCTCAAGGCAATCTTGGAGCATGGCGTCGCAGCCGGCACGCTGCAGGGAAGATTTCCGCAGGTCGGGGGTGTGAGCTTTTCATGGGATCCAGATTTTGCTGCCGGGGCCCGGGTGATGGATATAGCCTTGGTTGCGGACAACGGCTCGCGCGTCGGTCTTTATGACAACGGCACCAAGCTTTCAAGTGCGCCAGCGGCGATTTCCGTGGTCACCTTGAGTTTCCTGGCGCAAGGGGGCGATGGCTATCCCATCAAGGCCAACGGCGATAATTTCCGGTATCTGCTCGACAAGACGGGTGGTGGCTACACTTTAAGTCAGGCCGTACCCGAGACGCTCGATTACAGTGCTGCCGCCACGACCCAGCAGTATTCCGCGGCGAGTACGCCAATCACCTCGGAGCAGGGCGCGTTTCAGGCGTACATGAAAGCCACTTTTGCGGCGGCTTCCGCAGCCTTCGACCAGGCGGACACACCCGCCGCCCTCGACGAGCGAATCCAGAACCTGAATGCCCGCGCCGAGTCGGTACTCCAGCCTTCGCAACTCGCTATGAGCAAGGTTGGAACCTTCAGTACTAATGTCTACAACGCTGGCGGTGCAGAAATTGTGGGCTATGACCCGACCTCGAAGCGCATGTTCCTGGTGAATGCGGTGGCCGCCGAGGTTCAGGTGATCAACGTGGTCGATCCGGCCAACCCCGTGCTCGTGGGCAAGCTCGACTTCAAGAGCTATGCGACCACTTCGGGAACCACCCCTCAGGTTAACTCTGTAGCGGTTTCCAATGGGATGGTGGCCGTTGCCTTGGCTGATGCCAACCCGACTGCCGTTGGCAAGGTGGTCCTCTTCAAGGCCGATGTCGCGGTGTCGTCGACGGCTGCCGCGCCCGCGGGCGCCCGGGCGTTCGAGGCTGGGGTAGGACCGGATATGGTCACCTTTAGCCCCGATGGGAAAAAGGTCCTGGTTGCGAATGAAGCAGAGGCCATCAACGAGCGTGTCACCACCGACCCGTACTACAACGGAGGCGCTCCTTTTGTCGCCAACGGCGGCATCACCGTGGTTACGCTCGGAAGCGATCAGGCAAACGCGCTCTCCAGCGCAACCGTGCAGCAAATTGACTTCACAGCTTACAACGGGCAGGAGGGATATCTTCGCGAGCGTGGCGTTCGGATTGCGGCGGGCATGGCTGCGTCGAACGATCTGGAACCCGAATACATCGCTGTCTCCCCCGACGGGAAGCAGGCGATGGTGACCCTTCAGGAGAACAACGCGGTCGCCGTGCTTGACCTGAGCGCAGCGACTGCCAAGGTCGTCGACATCGTTCCGCTCGGTTATAAGAACCACGCTCGGGGTGATCTAGTCATGACCGCCTACGACACCATGACAGGCGCAGACCTACCCTCGATTGGTAACGACGCATTTGGCAAGGCTATTCCGTCTGGTGGTTTCTCTGGCCTTCAGTACATCGGGACCAGCAACGGCAAGTGGCGATTCCTCACGGTGAGCGACCGTGGTCCCAATGGCGAGCCGGTCAACGTCGACGGGGATGCCGCGCTCGAGCGGCCCTTCCTGCTGCCCAGCTATCAGGCACGGATTTCCACACTGGAGTTTGATCCTGCGACCAAACAGGCGGCGATTGTTGGAACAACCATGCTTACCCGCGCGGACGGGACCCCTCTCACCGGTCTGCCCAACATTCCCGGTACCGATGAGGAGCCAGTGCAGATCGTACCCGCCGCAGACCCTACGCGTACTGGTACTTTTACTTCGGGAGGTGTGACGCTGGGCTACAAAGTACTTTCCTACGACCCGATGGGTGCTGATCTGGAAGGCGTCTATCGCACCACAACCGGCAATATGTGGATGGTCGACGAGTACCGTCCGGCCATCTACGAGTTCGACGCTGCCGGCAAGATGGTGTCCCGCTTTGTACCCTCCGGTACGGCCGCGCTCACACCGGACCCGAACGACGCTTTTGGAACTGAGACACTCCCCGCGCACCTGATCAAGCGCCAGGCTAATCGGGGCTTTGAGGCGCTCGCGGTTGACGAGGCGAAGGGTTTGATCTTCGCGTTTGTGCAGAGTCCGCTTGATACTGTATCGGGCAACAGCAGCGATACCGGAGGGCCGCTGGTACGGATCGAAGTGATGGCGATGCGTGACCTGGCTGTCGGCACTGCGCTGCCCCAGGGCGGAACGCTTGCAACCGCTGCGACCAAGGGTACGGTCATCGCCGAATACGCCTATCTGCTGGAGCGGCCAGCGCTCAATCTCGGCGCGCTCGACAAGATCGGTGATGCAGCCTTTAACCCGTCAGCCGGGACGATTTTCGTGTTCGAACGCGACTCGTCGGTCGCGCCAGAGGCTAAAAAAGTCCTCTACGAAATCGATCTGCGGGGCGCCACCAATCTGCTGACAGCGACCCCAACGCTCCCCACCGGAAAGACCGCACTTGAAGTGCTGACAGTCGATGAGTTACTGGCAGCCGGTATCAACCCGGTCTACAAGGAGCGGGTGGCCAACCTGCCGTCGCTCGGCTACCTGCCAAACGACAAGGCCGAAGGCCTGGCCCTGCTGCCCGACGGTAGCCTCGCAGTCATCAACGACAATGACTTCGGTGTCAACGGCGTGGGAACAGAGACCGTTGGTCTTGGGATCTTTGGCTTTAGCGGCGCCAACCGGATCGACTCGGATAACGATAAAACGGGTCAACCCTCCGGCACGATTCCCGAGGTGAGCCTAACAAGCCCCAGGCTCTACGGCGCCTACATGCCCGACGGGATCGCGTCCTTCAGCGCCAAAGGAAAGACCTACTACATCACGGCCAACGAAGGCGATTCACGCACTGTTGATGAAGTGCAGATCAAGGATCTGGGTGCCACTGGAAAGCCGGTGGCCGACAGTGCGTCAGGCGCCGCGCTGCTCGACGGTGATCTGAAGGTGATCACCAACGGTATCGATGTTGACGGCGATGGCGATCTCGACAAGCTGGTGGCCTTCGGCGGACGCTCGTTCTCCATTTTGGATGCGTATGGAAACCGGATCTTTGACAGCGGGGATCAGCTGGAGCGCCTCATCGCAGAGGTGCTGCCCACCAACTTCAACGCCAACCACACCAGCAATACAGTCGATAACCGCAGCGACGACAAGGGCCCCGAACCTGAAGGCGTGACAACCGCGCAGATCGGCGGCAAGGTGCTCGCGTTTGTCGGTCTCGAGCGGATTGGTGGCGTCGCGGTCTACGATGTTTCGGACCCCTACCGCCCCAGCTTTTTAAGCTACGAGAACACCCGTGATTTCACAAAAGCGCCAGGTCAGGACGCGACGACCAAGGTGGTGTCTGGCGGCGATCTAGGGCCCGAAGGCCTGATCGCCATCCCCGCCTCCGGTAGCCCAACGGGTCTGCCGATGGTGGCGGTCGCCAACGAGGTGAGTGGTACCGTGGGCCTGTTTAACCTTACCGCGATGCCGGTGAGTGAAACTGATCCTACGGTCTGGCTCGCATCAAATCTGTCGCAGTCGGCCCTGCCGATGATTCCAGCCCTGCCGGTCCTGTAACCGTAATCGGTGTTGAAGCGGGCGGGTGACCTCCTCGCTTCAACACCGAACGCGGCGGTTGATCATCTTGGCTTAGCTCCGGCCAGCTCCTTCTCCCGCTTCACAATCTCTGCCCGAATCGCCGCAAACCCCTTGGTATCGGGCTGGCTCCATTTGCCGCCCGATGCATTCACCATGTGAACCACCGCGGCCGCGAAATCTTCAATGGACAGATCGGGCTTGCCACCCTTGGCCGGCATGCCGCGCACACCCACATAGCCATGCGCGGTCAGGATTGCCTGGCCCTCCTCGATCAGCGGTGCCCAGGCCTTCCGATCACCGAGCTTGGGCGCACCCGCCACGCCGGCCGTATGGCATACCGCGCAGGTGCTCTGGTAAGTGCGCGCACCATCGGCCCAGGTGGGCGAGGTCGACAGCGCGAGCAGGGTGGCGGCGATCAGAGTGCGGCTGCGGAACATGTGCGGTCTCCGAATGGGCTGAACAAGACAAGCCTCATTATCGCCCCAGTAGCCCACGCCTTCGGGGCATCGGATCAAGTCCGCGCAAACCGAGAGCGTGCTCGATGTGCTCGCAAACCCCTTCCCGGTGAAACGTCTTGTCACCGAACCGCTTGCGCCCAGCGGATCGCTCTGTCACATTGCGGCGCCATGCAACCCTCCCAATCTCCACAGACGCTCTTCGAGCGTATCTGGGCCCGCCACGCGGTGGTGGAACGTGACGACGGTCAGACGCTCCTCTACATCGACCGTCATCTGGTACAGGACGCTTCGGCGCCGGCGTTCGAGATGCTGCGCCAGAGCGGTCGTGCGCCGCGGGTTCCGGAGCGCGCGTTCGCGAGCCCTGACCACTACGTGCCCACCGCCAATCGCGACCTGTCCACCATGCAGGATCCGGAGAAACGGGCGATGGCCACCGCGCTTCGCGATGACACGAAAGCCGCGGGCATTCGCTTTTTCGGAATCGATGATCCCAGGCAGGGCATCGTTCATGTCGTTGGCCCCGAACAGGGCATTACCCAGCCGGGCATGCTGCTGGTGTGCGGCGACAGTCACACGTCCACGCATGGCGCGCTCGGTGCGCTTGCCTTCGGCATCGGAGCAAGCGAAGTGGCCCACGTACTCGCCACCCAGGCGCTCTGGCAGCGCAAGCCCCGCACGCTTCGAATCCGGGTCGAGGGCACGCTGAATCGCTGGGTAAGCGCCAAAGACGTGATCCTCGCGATCATCGCCCGCATTGGCGCGGCTGGCGCGGTAGGGCATGTGATCGAGTATGCGGGCTCGGCAATTCGTGCGATGTCGATTGAGGGCCGGCTCACGCTGTGCAATATGTCGATTGAAGCGGGTGGCCGTGCCGGGATGGTCTCGCCCGACGATGCCACGTTCGAGTACCTCGCGAGTCGACCGTTCGCGCCAACCGGTGCGAACTGGGATGTGGCGCTCGCCCGTTGGCGCGCGCTCGCCACCCACCCCGATGCGCAGTTCGACCGCGAGGTTGAGCTGGATGCTGCAGCGATTGACCCGATGGTCACCTGGGGCAACAGCCCCGAGCAGGCGCTGTCGGTGGGCGGCCGTGTGCCGGACCCTGCGTCCGTGTCGGACCAGGCCAAACGCGATGCGCTGATCCGGACGCTCGACTACATGGGGCTCACCCCCGGGCAGGCGATTGCGGGTCTGCCGGTTCAGCGCGTGTTCATCGGGTCGTGCACCAATGGCCGAATCGAGGACTTCCGCGCGGCGGCGGCCGTGGTTCGCGGCCGGCGGGTCGCCGCAGGGGTCGAGGCCTGGGCCGTACCCGGCTCGGGTCTGGTCAAGGCACAGGCCGAGGCAGAGGGGCTTGACCGCGTATTCGAGGCGGCGGGCATTCAGTGGCGCCATGCAGGCTGCTCAATGTGCGTAGGGATGAATGGCGATCTGGTGGCGCCGGGCGACCGCTGTGCATCCACCTCGAACCGCAATTTTGTGGGCCGTCAGGGCCCGGGTTCGCGCACTCACCTGATGAGCCCTGCGATGGCCGCTGCAGCGGCCGTCACCGGTTCTATCACCGACGTGCGTCAACTGGTGGCAGGACACTGACGATGGAAGCCTTCAAGCAACTGGATGCGGTGGCGATGCCTTTGCCGCAGATCAATGTCGACACCGATCAGCTGGTGCCTGCACGCTATCTGCAGAAGCCGCGATCGGATAATTTTGGCAACTACCTGTTTCGCGATCTGCGCTGGCGCGCGGATGGCAGTGAAAACGCTGAATTCCCGCTAAATCGAGCCGAATGGCGCAACGCCAAAATCATCGTCGCCGCTCGAAATTTTGGCTGTGGCTCGTCTCGCGAGCATGCGGTCTGGGCGCTGTTTGACTACGGATTCCGAGTGGCGATCGCACCGAGTTTTGGCGACATCTTTGCCAGCAATGCGTTGAAAAACGGCTTTCTGCCGATCACGCTGCCCGAGCCCGTGGTGAGCGCAACGCTGGCCCACCTTCAGGCGCATCCAGGCGCCCGAATCCGTGTTGATCTCGAAGCCCAGCAGGTGGTGTTGCCCGACTCGGGGGCGCATCGTTTTGACATTGCTGCGTTTGCGCGTCAGTGTCTGCTCGAAGGCCTGGACGAAATCGACTACACGCTTACGCATCTCGCGCAGTTGCAGGCGTTTGAACGCCGCCATACAGCCGATGGCTACTGATTCGCGACGACGCTCTGAACCTCAGGAGAACAGCATTGGCTGACGCCCTTCGCGCGCTACGTAATCAGATCGCTGTGGTGGGTGTTGGAAACACCCAGTACGGCAGCTTCCCCGACATCAGTGACTACGGCCTGGGCGCCCAGGCGTTTCGCGCCGCAATTGATGATTGTGGGCTGGACAAGAATGAGATCGACGGACTGGTCTGCTGCCGCATTCCGTACTACGGCAGGATGGGTGAAATTCTTGGCCTCGATCCGCGCTGGACTTTGCAGATGCCGCCGCATGGCCGGATGTCGGGCATCTCCATTGTTGAGGCGGCGCTGGCGCTCCAGACGGGTGCTGCCAAGTACGTGGCACTGATCTACGCCAATATCGGCCGGTCACGGCGGGTGAACTATGGGGGCGAGGACAGCGCGGCGTTTTGGGACCCCTGGGGCTTCACCTCTCCGGGTGCGGCGCATGCGCTCATGTTTCGCATGCACATGGAACGCTATGGCACCACCACACGCCAGCTCGCCGAGGTATCGGTGGCGTTTCGCAAGCACGCCATGCTGCAGCCCGACGCGGTGATGAAATCGCCCATGACGATCGACGACCATGAGGCGTCAAGGCCAATCGTTGAGCCCCTGCGGCTGTTTGATTACTGTCTGATTAACGACGGTGCGGTCTGCCTCATTCTGACGACTGCCGATCGTGCGCGCGATCTGAAAAAGCGACCTGTACTGATCTCGGGCTTTGGCGGGCGCGATGCCTTCAAACGCAGCTCAATTCCCAACTTCGATCCCGACTTCTGGTATTCCGAGACCCGCGACGCGGGCGAGCAGGCGTATTCGATGGCGGGTGTCGGACCCTCCGATATCGATGCGCTGATGTGCTATGACAACTTCAGCCCCACCGTGCTGTTCAGTCTCGAGGGGCTAGGCTTTTGCGAGCGCGGCGAGTCTGGTGCGTATGTGGAGGGCGGTACGCTGCAATTGGGTGGAAAGCTGCCCACCAACACGGATGGCGGCCATCTCTCGAATTCGTACATGCAGGGTTGGGCCTTGAATGTCGAGGCGGTTCGGCAGCTGCGAGGCGAGTGTGGCGAGCGGCAGGTGCCCGACTGCGAGATCGTGCAGTACGTGGCCACTGCGCCCTGCACGCGCTCGATCATCTATACCCGCGGTTAAGGAGACCCAAGATGCTGGGACACTATGACAAACCGCTGCCTGCCGATGATATTGAGGCCCGCCCCTTCTGGGAGCGCGCTCGAGAACACCGACTGGTGGTGCAACGCTGCGACAGCTGCGGCCACCGCCACTTTCCGCCGGGCCCGGTGTGCCCGGCCTGTCTCTCGGACAAGCAGTCCTGGGAAGACGTGAGCGGTCGCGCCACCCTGCTGTCGTGGGTTGTCTTTCATCGCGCCTACTGGGTCAGTTTCCGCGATGATGTTCCGTACGACGCCTGCCTGGTTCAGCTCGAAGAGGGCCCGATCATGGTCAGCAACTTCGCCAACGGCATTCCCGAAGGCGCGCGAGCCGGAATGGCCATGCGTGTGGTGTTTGACGATGTCTCGCCGCAGCTCACGCTGCCCAGGTTTGCACCCGCTTGAAACGTACGGGGCCGAGACGTCGCTACTTGGATAGCGACGGCACCCAGGTGGCAAGCGGCGGAAACATGATGATGAGCGCGATTAGCAGCAGCACGCACGCAATGAAAGGCGCAGCTGACAGATAAATATCGCGCATGGTGGTTTCCGGTGGTGCCACGCCCTTCATCACGAAGAGCAGCAGCCCAAACGGCGGTGTGGTGTAGCCAATTTCCAGCGCGAGCAGCATGATCAGCCCGAACCAGGTCAGGTCAAAGCCGATTGTTTTTGCAAGCGGGAAAAAGATTGGCGCGGTCAGCAGCATCATCGACAGCTGGTCCATGAAGCAGCCCAGAAACAGCAGAATGCCGATCATCGCGAGCAGCATTGCCAGCGGCGCCAGGTCGAAGGATAAGGCCCAGTTCATCAACCCGCTCGAGGCGCCGGTGAACGCGAGCGCCTGTGCGAAGGTGGCTGATCCGAAGATGATCAGAAATGACATCACGGTGACCCGCAGCGCACCTTCCACCGACCGCTTGATGGCCTGCCAGGTGAGCGCGCGGTAGCAGGCGGCAAGCACCGCTACCGACAGGGCGCCGAGCGCTGCCGCCTCAGTGGGTGTGGCCCAGCCCACCAGCATCAGCACCACTGATAGCGCGATCAGGCCCACCATCGGCAGCACGTCAAAGACGATCAGTTTAAGTTTCTCGGCGAACGGAACCGGCTGCACTTCGTAGTAGGGCGCTGCACTGGGGTCGATCACGGTCCAGCCCCAGATCAGTACGCCGTACATCAAAGCGAGCACCAGACCGGGAACGATGCCGGCAAGCAGCAGGTCGGTGACGTCGGTCTGGCCGAGCGTAGCAAGCAGCACCGTGAGCGCCGAAGGCGGAATAATGACCGCCAGCCCGCCCACGCCCATGATGGGTCCGATGGACAGATACTTGTTGTAGCCCCGCTTCATCATGTCGGGGACCATGAGCGAACCGAGCAGCGCACAGGCGCCCATCGATGAGCCTGCCGGCCCCGCAAACGCCGTACCACCAATCAGCGTGACATAGGAAAGACGACCGCGAACATTGCCAAGCAGCTTGTCGGCAGCATTGAAACAGCGGGTGGCAAGCCCCGTGTGATAGAAAAGCTCGCCCATCAGCAGGAACATCGGAATCGGCACCAGCGCGAAAGTTGTCATCGCACCGAAGCCGTTGTTGACCACCTGTCCAATAGCGGCCGAGCCACCCATGTAAAACACGGCAGCCATGATGTTGGTGGCGAAAAATGCAATCGCCACCGGAATACCGATGAACATCAGCGCGACGGACGCGCCAAACAGAATGAAGGCGGGCCAGATCCAGTCCATCAGTTCGATGCCCCGCTGCTCTCGCTTGCCAGTGCGGCAAGCGGCGATTCATCGCGCCATAGGTACCGAACGAACTCGAGACCCATAAACAGGAACGAGATCGGAATCCACATCACGATTGCCCAGCGCGGCGCATCAAATGAGCGGACGTCTTTATTCTTCTGCACCCAGTCGAGCATCGTGACTTCGAACCCATACCAGGCCATGGTGAAACAGATGGCAATGCTGATTATGCCGATCAGGCGGATGGCCCACTTGCGTGCGGGCCGACCCAGCGCCATCAGCAGCAGTTCAACGTAAACATGACCCTTCTCGCGAACCAGCCAGGGTGCGCCCAGGCATGGGATCAGTAGCAGTGCGTATTCGCTGAAGGTAAAGAAGTGCGCGGAGGGCTGTCGGTCGAGATTGCGGATCAGCACGTCCAGGCAAATGGTAATCATGACCGCAACCATCAACACGGCCGCCGCGACAGCCATCGTGTTGATCAGCAGCGTGTGGAGTCGAGAAATCAGATTCAAGGCCGTGATTCTCTGGCGAGTCAGCCGGCGGTTGCGCTCAACCAATCGTTGGGGCGGCAGGCCCTGAGGCGCACGCGGTTGGCGTACGCCTCAGGCATTGAGCCGCGAGGGCCTGGGTTCAGGGCGTGAACAGCTTGACGACTTTGTCGTAGTCGTTGGGTACACCGGCCTTGTCCATACGCTCTTTCATCCGCGCATGGGCGGCAGCGCTCGCGCCTTCGATGAAGCGCTTGCCTGCTTCGGCCCCGAGTGCGAAGGTCTTGACGCCGCGCTTTTCAAGCTCGGCAATTTCCCGGTCGCGAATGGCTTGCATGTCGGCGATGCTTGCCACCTCATGCTCGAGCGCCATCTTGGTCAGGAACTCGCGCGTCTTGGGCTGCAATGACGCCCACTTCTTCGCGTTGATGATCACGCCCAGGTCGGTGGAGAAAAATTTCGGGTCAAGCCGGAACTTCAGATGCTTGTCCCAGTTGGCATCCATGATGCCGATTTCGGTCCAGCCGGTGATCTCGATCGTACCGCGCTCAAGCGCGGTGTAGATGTCGGTGGAGGGCATGTTCAGCACCTGCGCACCAAGGAAATTGGTGAGGAACGCGTTGTAAATGGGGTTGCCGCGAACCTTGAAGCCTTTAACGTCGAGGTTGCCCTGCGCGTCGGTCTTCATTTCTTTGGTTGACCACAGGTGGAAGCGGATACCACTGTCGAACCAACCCAGGTAATGCACACCCATCCGCTTCATGTGCGCGTCGTTGAGAGCATCGTAAGCGCCATTCTTGCGGGCGGTCGGGCCATCGATGGATGAGGCTGACACAGCGTCGCACTCAGGCACCGCTGCGGCATAGAACGCACACGGCGTGTACACCATATCCACCACGCCGTTGCGAACCGCGTTGGGCTGCTCGAACATGCCCATGGCTTCCGGGCCGCCGCGAACCGTGATCTCGACGATGCCTTTGCCCTGCTCGTTTACTTTTTTCACGAAGTTGAGAAAGCTTCGCGAATAAACCCAGTTAGCCGGGAACGAATGAAGGGCGCTCAGCCTATCCTGAGCAAACGAGACCGAAGCGGGCACTGCCAGTGCGATGGCCAGTGCGGCGCCGAGCAGGCGACGGACCATGTGAGAACTCCTGTTGGGGCATAACGAAGGCGCGCAGTGTCGCATGTTCCGAAGCGCCTCGCGCAATACCCGGGTAAGCCCGAGGACTGCCTGAATCAGACTGTCAGCGGGCCGCGTAACCAATGACGTGGCTGAGCGCCTGCGCAAAGCCTGCACCCGAGCGGCGGTCGCAGACATACGCCGGCATCGGATCGATCCTGCCGCCATAGTCGAGCACGTTGGCCACCCCAACCGAGCGTGAAAAAAACCTGAACATCGGTGCGTCATTAGGTGAGTCGCCCAGGTAAAGATAGTCGCGGGAAAGCGCATCCGCATCGATACCAAACTCTTCCGCGGCCATCTGAAGGCTGGTACTGAGCTTGTCGTGGTCGCCAAACCAGGCATTGACATGGATCGAACTGATCTTCACCTGCATGCCTGCGTCTCTCAGGAGCTCGGCCACCCGATCTGCCGTGGGCAGCCCCTCGGTCAGCACGTCTTCGGCGAAATCAATTGCCAGATCGCAGGCACGATAGGGCTGGTCGGCGCTCACCGCGACACCGGGTACCTGCGCAAGGATCTGATCGCTGAGCGTTGAAAACCGTGCGCGATGGCGGGCAAGCGTGGCTTCGTCCTGCATGAAGCGGCGCCGCATCCGGTACTGCTGCCGGTCGTAGCGAAACCAGAACGCGCCGTTTTCGCCTACCACCGCGTCCACCGGCCACATTCTGGCGATGTGGTCGCACCAGCCGGCGGGCCGGCCCGTGACCGCCACTGCAAGTCGACCCGATGCATGCCAGGCGTGGAGCGCTGCGAGCGCCTCGGGTAGCAGGAGGCCCTCCGTGGTGAAGGTGTCGTCAATATCGAAGAAGACGCCCTGAACCGGTGGATTGCGCGGCAGGTCTGCGAGCGGCCTTGGCATCAGTGCGCTGGGGGTGTTGGGCGATGGCATCAGCGCTTACCGTGGCTTCCAGGCGAGCAGGCGGCCTCAGAGGACGCGCTTACGAATTTGCGTAACGATAATTTCGGCTGCGATCACGATCACAAAGATCGACAGAAGAATGAGCGAAACGCGGGTCCACTGGAACAGATTAAGTGCGGTATCGAGCGCCATACCGATGCCGCCCGCGCCAACCAGACCAAGGACGGAGGACTCCCGAATATTGATGTCCCAGCGAAGCAGCAGCACCGACCAGAAGGTGGGCGCAAGCTGCGGCCAGTAGCCATGCGACAACACCGATAACCAGGGCGCGCCAGCCGCATGCAGCGCCTCGATCGGCCCTGGGTCGGCCTCTTCCAGGGCTTCGCCGATCAGCTTGCCGACAAAGCCGATGGAGCGGCAGGCGATTGCAAGCGTTCCCGCCAGCGCGCCAGGCCCGAAAATCGCCACGAACAAAAGCGCCCAGATGAGCGAATTGACCGAGCGCGTGGCGACCAGAATCAGCCTGGCCGCCAGATTGATCAGCCGGCTTCGAACCAGATTGCGCGCCGACAGCACACCGACCGGCAGCGCCAGCCCAATGGCGATCAGCGTGCCCAGCGTGGCGATATGGAGCGTATCGACCAGCGCATCATGAACCCCGTGCGGATAGAAGCCGAAGTTGATCGGCCACATGCGCACCAGCAGATCTTGAACCTGCTCGGGTGCATCGAGCAGAAACTCTGGAATGACCTCGACGCTTCGGATCGACACGACGACCGCAACAAGTACGGCGAGCGCGAGCGCATATCGAGCCAGGCGCTCGCCGCTCGAATGCCTGTGCCACGGTCGCGCGTCAGGCATCGCTGCGACGGGCGTCAATGCCCAGGATTGAACGCACCAGACGAGCCAGTGTTTCACCCACCATGATCATGGCGATGATCGCGAGCAGGATGGCGCAGACGAAGCTGTAGTCAAAGCGCTGAAACGCGGCAAACAAGGTGCTGCCAATGCCACCCGCGCCAACGATGCCGACCATGGTGGAATTGCGCAGATTGGAGTCGACCTGGTAGGTAGCGAATCCGACAAACCGTGACATGACCTGCGGCAACACACCATAGGCGAGCACGCTTGCAAACGGCGCGCCGGTTGCTCGGACAGCTTCCACCTGCTTCAAAGAAATTTCTTCAATGGCTTCGGCAAACAATTTGCCGATAAACCCGACCGAGGCGACGGTGAGCGTCAGAATGCCCGCGAGTGCGCCGAAGCCCACCGCTTTCACAAACAGAATCGCGACGATGACCGGATGAAACGAACGGCAGAGCGCGATCAGCGCGCGCGCTGGCCAGCTGACCCAGGTCGGCATCAGGTTGCGGGCTGCCAGCACGCCGAGCGGCAGTGACAGCACAATACCCGCGCAGGAGGCCAGCACCGAAATCTCAAGGCTTTCAACCAGGCCGCGCACCATGCTGTCGGCCTGCAGGATCTCAGGCGGGAACATCCGCCCGAGAAAACGCTGGGCGTTATCGATGCCAATGACAAAGCGTTCGATGCTGAAATCGAGGCGCGCGCCCGCGAGTCCGACATAGATCGCAAGCGCGATCCAGCCTATAAGCACCCACGGACGGCGTTGAAACGCTAGCTTAGCCAACCTTCACCGCCATAAATTGCCCGCAGCTGTTCGTCGGTCAGGTCGCTGGGGCCGCCGTCGTACACGATGCCACCGTCGGCCATGCCGATGATGCGGCTGGCAAAGCGCCGCGCCAGGTCGACATCGTGCATGTTGACGATGACTGGCACGCCTAGGCTTTGCCCCAGGTTTGCAAGCAGCTGCATGATGTCGACCGAGGTGCGCGGGTCGAGCGATGAGGTGGGCTCATCGGCGAGCAGCAGCCGCGGGTTCTGCATCACCGCCCGGGCAATACCGACTCGCTGGCGTTGGCCACCGGACAGGCCATCGGCGCGCCGATGCTCAAAGCCCGACAAGCCGACGATATCGAGCAGTTCGAAGGCCCGGTCGATGTCGGCCTGTGGGTAGCGTCGCCACCACGCATTCCAGGCCGAGACATAGCCCAGGCGACCGCACAGCAGGTTCTCCATCACTGACAGGCGTTCCACCAGGTTGTATTCCTGAAACACCATGCCGATGGTGCGGCGAGCTTCGCGTAGCCGCCGGCGGTCAAGCTGCACCAGGTCACGGCCCTCGAACACGATGGATCCCGCAGTAGGCTCAACCAGACGATTGATGCAGCGGATCAGGGTCGATTTACCGGTGCCCGAGGCGCCGATAATCGCGGTAAGCCCGCCAGGACCGATATCAAGATCGATCCCGCGAAGCACGGGCTTACCCGGCTGATACGCTTTGACGAGCCCGCGAATGGCGAGCGCTGAAGCGGTACTCAAGACGACTACTTGCCCTGCGCCTTGGCTTTCGCCTCGGCGGCCTTGCGACGGGCTTCTTCTTCGCGTTTGGCTTCACGCTCGTAGGCGGCGCCATTGAACTTTTCGCCACCGGCTTCGGCCACCTCGCGCACGACGGCCCAGTCTTTCTGATAGTTGACCGGGAAGAAGCGGTCGGCACCATCGAATGCTTTCTTCATGTCATCGGTGAATCGATAGTCATAGAAGCATTTGAGCATGCGATCGCGCAGCGTGGGCTCGAGATCGTGCGCATAGGCAAACGAAGAGGTGGGGAACTTGGCGCTGCGGTAGATCACGCGGAAATCGTCTTCCTTGATCTGGCCGCGGTTGGCCATTCGGTAAAACACGTCGGAGGCGACGGCTGCGGCGTCATAGTCGCCCGACCGTACACCCAGCACGGACTGATCGTGTTTGCCGGAAAACAGAATGTTGTAGTCCTTGCCCGGGTTGAGCCCCTCGCGCGGGAAGAGTGCCATGGGCGCCATGTGACCAGAGTTTGATGAGGGCGACGTATGCGCGACCTTACGACCCTTCAGATCAGCGAGCTTCTGAAGCGGGGTGTCCTTGCGAACGATCACGATCAGGTTGTAGCCCTGGAACTCCTTCTCGTAGCCTTTGACCGCGAACGGAACCGCGCCGGCGATATTCACCGCGAAGGCGGTGGGCCCGGTGGAAAAGCCGCCCACGTGGAGCCGACCCGAGCGCATCGCCTCGATTTCGGCCGCGTTCGACTGGACCTGGAAAAAGACCACTTTCTTTGCCGTGCACTGCGCAAGATGATCGGTAAACGGTTTGAAGATCTTTTCGTATACCGCGGGGTCTTCAACCGGCGTGTAGGTGAACACCAGGGTATTCGGATTTTTGTAGCGCTTCGGATCTTTGGGCGGATCGGCAACCAGATCGCGATTTTCGTCGCAATACTGTGGGTCGAGATCGCCCCGGTGACTGCAGGTTTCCTGGGCGGAGGCGGTTGCGCAGGCTGCGAGCAGCGCAATCAGGGCGGCAAGTTTTTTCATGAACAAGCTCCCGCAGGCCGATTGGCCCGGTTCAATGGGGGTTGCACAACAGGTAGCGATTTAAACCAACATCCAATCATAAGAGACTCAGCGCGCCCTGGCATGAAACGCCGATCGCTCCCGCCGGGCTTGACAGGCCGCTGCCGCAGCCGACAATCAGCGACAAACGAACCAATCGCCCTGCGCGGGCCGCACGATCAGGCGCGTAAGGGGTGGTTGGGTGCTTACCCTTGATTGCCAAGCACAGGAATCAAACGATGCTGTCCGCAGAAGACAACGCTTTACTGGTGGCAAGTGGTCCCGGCACGCTGATGGGTGAATATCTGCGACGCTTCTGGCATCCGGTTGCGCTCTCCGAAGAGATCCCCGAACCCGATTGCACACCGGTTCGCGTGCGGGTCATGGGTGAGGACTGGCTTCTGTTTCGCGATTCGTCGGGCCGTCCAGGTCTCCTTGACCCAGCCTGCGCGCACCGGGGCGCCAACCTGTTTTACGGCCGCAACGAGGAAGGGGGGCTGCGCTGCGTCTATCACGGCTGGAAGTTCAATACCGAGGGTGCCTGCATCGAGATGCCGAATGTGCCCCCAGGCTCGGCCCTGCATGGAAAACTTCGGATTCGCGCCTGCCCTACCGTTGAGTTTGCTGACATGGTGTGGGCGTACTTCGGCCCCGAAGCTACGCGCCCGGCGCTGGTGCCGCAGCTCGAAGCCGGAATGGTTCCCGCGTCACACCGCTTTGTCACCAAACGCCTGGTCGAGTGCAACTGGACGCACTCGATGGAGGGTGCGCTCGACACTGCACATTTTTCGTTTCTCCATATGCCTGCGCCGGCGCAGCTGCGAGACGACAACCCCTCTGTCGCCGCCGACGTCGCCCGGCTTCGCTGGCTTCGCAACGACCCCATGCCGCGCTTTAAGCTGATCGATCATGAAGTGGGATTTCTGATCGGTGGCGCACGGCACGCCGATCCAGGCGACCACTACTGGCGGCTCACGCAATTCATGCTGCCCACGCACTCGATTACGCCGTCGGCGATGCCTGGTGAGACGCTCTATGGCTATACCTGGACGCCGATCGATGACAGCCGGTGCTGGATCTACACCTATGCGTGGCATCCCGATCGACCGATCGATGCGACCGAGCGCGAGCGTTACCGCAAAGGCGGCTACGGCCAGTTCGCCGAGCTGGGCGAGGGCTATGTGCCGATTCGCAATCGCAGCAACGACTACCTGCTGTCGCGCGAGGAGCAGCGAACGGTGTCCTTTACCGGGGTTCGTGGAATCGCTGAGCAGGACCAGATGGCGCAGGAGAGCCAGGGCGTCATCGTTGATCGAACCCGCGAGCATTTGACCGCAACCGATATTGCGATCGTGCACTTTCGCCGGCTGGTATTGGGCCAGGCTCGCGCGCTGGCAGCCGGGCAGGAGCCGCTTGCGCCAGGCCGGGCAGAGGCCTATCGAGTGCGCGGTGGCGGAGCGCATACGCCTGCCAGTCAGTCGCTCGAAGAGGTGATGAACGAACGCTTCGGATCTACCACCGGCCTGGTGGTCTGATCTGGCGCCGCTTCAGAATAACCAAGGAGACAGATATGAAAGCTAGCCAAAAACGATGTGTACGAAGGCCCCTGATCGCGCTTGGGCTGATGATGGCGTTGCCACTCCTGGGCCAGGGCGCGGCCCAGGCGCAAACTGCGCAGTCGTCTTCCAAGCCCATCAGCGTCATCGTGCCTTTCTCGGCCGGCAGCGCAAGCGATGTCATCGGGCGGTTGGTGCTCGACAAGGTGGCCGCGATCAGCGGCCGTAATTTTGTGTACCTCAATCGGCCGGCGGCTGGCGGCAACGTCGGCACCCAATCGGTGGTGCGGGCCGAGCCAGACGGTCTGACAATCGGCTTTAGCACCTCAGGGCCGTTGGCGGTCAACAAGATTCTTAATGCGGACCTGGGATACGACCCCGAGAAAGACCTTCAACCGATCGGCGTGGTGGCGTCGCTGCCGAATATTGTCGTGGTCAGCGCTGAACTGCCCATCGACTCGCTCGCCAAGCTGATCGACTATCTGAAGAAAACGCCGGATGTTGGCTACGGGTCGGTCGGGCCGGGAAGCTCGCAGCATCTTGCTGGCGCGTTCTTCGAACAGCTGATCGGTGCTCGCATGACTCACGTACCTTACCGGGTCACCGGAAATCTGGTCACCGACCTGGTCTCGGGGCGGGTGCCGGTCAGCTTCCAGCTGTTGCCCAATGTGCTGGGCTCGATTCAGGGCGCCAAGGTACGACCGCTTGCGGTCGCTGCGAAAAACCGGCTGCCCGCGCTGCCCAATGTGCCTACTGCCGCGGAGGCGGGCCTGCCGGAGTACGAGTCAGCCGCCTGGTTTGCACTGATCGCGCCGCGCGGCATTTCACGCGCGTTCGTCGATCGCCTGAATGCCGATGTCAACCTTGCACTGCGCGATCCAGTGGTTCGAGGCAGATTCTCAGACCTGGGCGCCGAGCCGCGCGAATCTTCGCCCGAAGATATGGCGAAAGTGATGGCTGCCGATATCGCGAAATGGGGCGAGATCATCCGGAAGGGTGGAATCACCAGCCAGTAACGAAGACCTGCTGACCACTGGCCGGGCGGCAGCGTTGGCGCTAGCGCCTACCCGCCCGCCCGCGACCCAGTCCCGCAATACCATTCGGCATGGCCCAGAGCGCAACCAGCAAGAACAGGCCGTAGATGGCCCACGCCGCCTCGCGCGAGACCTGCTCGGCGGTGTGCGGAACGAACTGCACGAAGAGCGCTCCCAGGATGCTGCCAGGAATCGAGGCCAGTCCGCCGATGACAATACCGACCAGGAGCGAGATCGACAGAAACACGTCGAAGCTGTCGGGGCCCACATAGCGGACCGCGGCTGCGCTCAGCCCGCCTGCGACGCCCGCATACATGGCGCTGAGTCCGAATACCCGTGCCTTGAGCGCCGCAGCATCGACCCCTAACGTTGATGCGGCCACAGGGTGGTCGCGAAGCGCTCGCATCATGCGCCCAGGCTGGCCCCTGACCAGCCGATGGGTGATCAGCATGGCAATAAGTAGCGAGCCAAGCGACAGCGTATAGAGCCAATGCTCGACCGAAAGCGGCCAGCCCCCAGGCGGCGTTGCGGCATCCAGCGCGATGCCCTGCGTGCCGCCCGTCAAGGGGGCAAGCAGTGGGTGCTTGAGTAGCTGCGGCAATGCCACCGCCAATGCAAAACTGGCCAGGGCCAGATAGAGGCCCTCCAGACGTGCCGCGGGCAATCCAAACAGCCACCCTGCCGAAAAGCAGATGGCCGCGCAGGCGGGCAGGGTGAGCCAGTCGGGCACGCCCAGGTGATGCATCAGGAGTGCGCTGCAGTAGGCGCCCAACGCGAAGAATGCGCCGTGACCGAGCGAGACCTGTCCGCACCAGCCGGTGAGCAGATTCAGGCCCAGCATCGCGATCGCCAGAATCCAGGCCTGCGTGAATTGAAACACCCGATAGTCGGAGATCAGCCAGGGCAGCACAAGCGCTACCAGGAGCACTGCGCTGGCACCCACGGGTTTCAGCAGTTTGACGGGCTCGCTAGCGCGCATGGATGTCGCTCAAACCCGGGTCTGCGTGGGTCGGCTGAAGAGCCCCGCGGGCCGCACCAGCAGGACTGCAACAATGATCGCGAGCGCGAAGCTGAGCTTTAATTCTGGGCCGATCAACCACGCGCCCACCAGAGCGTCGAGCAGCCCCACAATCAGGCCGCCTGCGGCTGCGCCCCAGGGGTTATCAATACCGCCCAATAAGGCTGCTGCAAATCCGTAGAGCAGTACGCCCGCCATCATGTTGGGATCGAGATAAATGATGGGCGCGATCATCATTCCGGCGACTGCGCCCAAAGCGGCAGCCAGCCCCCAGCCGAGCGCGAGCATCCGCCCTGCGGAAATTCCTACCAGTCGACTTGAATCGGGGTTCTGTGCCACTGCCCGCATCGCGAGCCCTAAACGGGTACTCCGAAAGAAGAGCCACACCGCCATCAACTCCAGCACGATTAGCGCGACAACACCCATTGCATGCCAGGTGACATAAGGAAACCCGGCGAGGCCGCCCGGCGGGAATGGGCTGGGGAACTCGCGAAGCACGGGCGTAAATAGCCACGAGGCGAGGCTGTGGAAGATCGACAGCAAGGCAACGAAGACGATGACTGCGGCAAGAGGATGCGCCTTTGAGATGGGTGCCACGATCAACCGTTCAAGGGCCATCGAGGCTGCGAAAGAGAGGAGGATCGTGAGGCCGAAAGCGCCCCAGTAGCCCAGCCCCGCCTCGATCAGTGCAAGCGCGACGTAGGTTGAAAACATCGCCATCTCGCCCTGTGCAAAGTTCAGGTGATGCGTGCTGCGCCAGACCATGACCAGCGCCACCGCAAAGCTTGCATAGATAGCGCCGCTGGTAACGCCTGCAAACAACTGATGAAGGAAGATTTCCATATCGGTTCGGTCAATCGCCCAGATAGGCGCGCCTCACGCGCTGATCGCTTCGCAAATCAGCAGCGGGCCCCGAATCGACGATAGTGCCCTGCTCAAGCAGATAGGCGGTGTCGGCAAGGGCCAGCGCAGCGTGCGCATTCTGTTCGACCACCAGCATCGAGACCTGTTCCTGCTCCCGGATGACTTGTAACGTATCGAACAATTGGTCAACGAGGCGCGGCGCCAGCCCAAACGACGGCTCGTCGAGCAGCAGAAGACGGGGCTTGAGCATCAGCGCCCTGGCGATCGCGAGCATTTGTTGCTCGCCGCCGGACAGCGTTCCCGCCTGCTGGGTAAGGCGTTCTTTCAGCCGTGGGAAATGCCCAAACATGCGTTCGCGGTCGGCGTCAATGCCCGCACGGTCGCGCCGCAGCCATGCACCCAGCCGAAGATTTTCATCGACAGACAGATGCGAGAAAGTTCCGCGTCCTTCAGGAACATGCGCCACGCCAAGGCCTGCGATGCGCTCGGGCGGGAGCCCGGCAACATCGGCACCTTGTAGCCGGACCCGACCGCTGACCTTGAGCATGCCGCTTACAGCGCGGAGCGTGGTGGTTTTTCCAGCGCCGTTGGCACCTAGCAACGCAACGACTTCGCCCGAACGGATCGACAGATTGATGTTGCGAAGGATCGAAATATCGCCGTAGCCGGCCGACAGTTGCTCAACTTGCAGCAGCAGGGTCATGATCGGGCGCCCAACCAGGCATCGACCACCTGAGGGTCGCGCCGAATCTCGGCGGGCGTTCCCTCGGCAATCTTGCAGCCGAAGTTCAGCACGACCACGTGATCGCATACCGCAGTTACCAGACGCATCCGGTGCTCAATCATCAGAACCGTGGTGGCATACCGCTCACGCAGCATCAAAATAGTTTGTGCAAGCGAATCGGCCTCCGAGGTCGTGAGCCCGCTTGCCGGTTCATCAAGCAGCAGCAGGCGAGGCGCCGCACCCAGTGCGCGGCCAAGCTCCACCCGACGACGCATACCGAGCGATAGTTCGCCGACAGCGCGATGGGCAAACTCGTGGAGTCCCAGTGATTGCAGCAGTTGATCTGCGCGGTCGTATGCGGCCCGCTCAGCGCGCCTCACCGCGGGTAAGCCGAGCGCGTGCGCAATCCACCCGGCTCGATTCCCCACATCGGTTCCGA
Source organism: uncultured Bordetella sp. (assembly GCA_964581825.1). GTDB lineage: Bacteria > Pseudomonadota > Gammaproteobacteria > Burkholderiales > Burkholderiaceae_E > SYIM01. Next base: position 13,481 of record CAZORB010000012.1, on the reverse strand, counting down.
CAAGAACATGGTCGCGAACCGACATGGAGTTAAAGAGCGCGAGGTTTTGAAACGACCGCGCGATGCCCAGTGCAGCCAACGCGTGCGCGGGCTTTGGCAGAATGGACTGCCCGTCGAACAGTATCTCGCCCGCCTGCGGCGTCTGAAGGCGACTGATGCAGTTGATCAGCGTGGTCTTGCCAGCGCCGTTTGGCCCAAGCAGGCCACAAATTTGGCCCGCCGGGATGTCGAAGCTGACATCATCGAGCGCGACGACGCCGCCAAACCGCATCTGCAGGCGGTCAAGCTTCAGTAGCGAATGCACTGTCAGCTAGCTGCGCGAGGCGCGTTCAAGACCATTGCGTATCCGATGCACCGGCGCAGAGGCCTCACTGCGGCTTGATGCCGGAGCTTCGAATCACCTTGCCCAGCGTATCGGCCTGCGAACGAACATAGGCTGCGAACTCTGAGGGTGAGTTGCCAACTGCCTCGAACCCCAGCTTCTCCAGGCGATCAAGTACCCCAGGATCCTGCAGCGACTTCACGGTGTCCGAATGCAGTCTGGTGATGATCTCAGCCGGTGTGCCCGCAGGCGCCACCAGCCCGAACCAGGCGACGATCTCGTAGCCTGGCAGGCCAGCTTCGGCGATGGTTGGCACATCGGGCAGCTGACGGTCGCGCTTGGGCGAGGTGACCGCGATGGCGCGAATGCGGCCTGACCGGATGTGGTTGATGGCTGCTGGGATGTTGTCGAAAGTCATGTCGATCTGACCGGCAATCAGATCGTTCAGCGCCGGCGCTGCCCCCTTGTAGGGTACCTGCGAGAGCTTGGTTCCGGCCATCAGGTTGAACATCTCGGCGGCGAGATGGCCGGTGGCGCCAAATGCCGCGGTGCCGTAGAGGAGCGGTCGCGGGCTTGATTTCGCAAGTGCGATCAGCTCAGGTACTGTTTTCGCTGGCAGACTCGGATTCACCACGATCACGTTGCCCGATACAGCCACCAGCGAAATCATTGCCAGGTCACGTTGCGGGTCGTAGGGAAGGTTGGCCCGCATGAAGGGCTGGGTAGCGAGCGTAATGCCTGACATCATCAGCGTGTAGCCGTCAGCGGGCTGGCGCACCACGTATTCCTCGGCGATGCTGGTGGTGGCACCGGCCCGGTTCTCGATCACGGTGGGTTGCCCCAGATGATCGGCGAGCTTGAGCGCAACCGCTCGGGTCAGCAGATCGACCGTTCCTCCGGCGGAGGCCGGCACCACAATCCGAACCGGACGCGACGGGTAACTCTGCGCCATTGCACTGGATACGCAGAGAGCCGATAACAGAGCACCGAGCACGATTCGAAGCATCAGGGATCTCCGGTTGGGGTGAGATGCGACTCTAGCCGAGGCGAGTTCGGCTGTTAAGCGTGTTGTGCGTTGCGGATTCGGGTGGCCAGCGCTGTTGCGCTGTCGCGCAGCAGATTCTGATCGGCCCCGACGGCTACAAACAGGCACCCCTGATTGACGTAGTGGCGGGCGAGCGCCTCATCGCCAGTCAAAATGCCGGCAGCTTTGCCGCAGGCCCGAATCCGCTCAATGGCGCGATCGATGGTTGCCAGTACGTCGGGATGCTTTGGATTGGCCAGATGTCCCATTGCGGCCGACAGGTCGCCCGGCCCGATGAAAACGCCGTCTATGCCATCAACACCGGCGATCGCCTCAAGGTTTTCCAGGCCCTTGAGCGTTTCGACCTGTACCAGTACACAGAGTTCCTGGTGGTTACGATGCGCATAGCCCTGCACACGGCCGTAATGACTGGCGCGCGGCGCGCCCGCGTAGCCGCGCACGCCCAGCGGCGGATACCGCGTGTAGGCCACGGCGTTACGTGCCTCCTCTTCGGTCTGTACATACGGCACCAGCAGAGTCTGCACGCCAATATCGAGCAACCGCTTGAAGGTGACCATGTCATTCCAGGGCGGGCGGACGATCGGCGCGGCGGTGCCGCCTGTCATTGCCTGCAGTTGCGCGAGCACCTGCTGCAGATCGTTGGGCGAGTGTTCCATATCGATCAGCAGCCAGTCGTAGCCGCAGTGCGCGAGAATTTCGATGCTGATCGGGCTGCAGAGGTGCGACCACAGTCCGATCTGTGCCCGATGCTCTTTCAGCGCCTTCTTGAAATGATTGACTGGCAGATCCATCACAGCTCCCTGGTGGCGTTGCGGTCCGTGAGCTTAATGGATCGGACCCACCGCTGCGACACCTCTGATACCGTGATGGCAATCCGGCGCAGTCAGGCTCGCGCCACCCTTATTCAGATTGGAGTTGTTCAATGATCGGACAGGACGAATCCCCGAGCCCCAGTGCGCTGGATGGAATCTGGCGCTTGGTCGAAGCGCTCGCTTGGGATGAGCGTGGTTCACCGCTTCCACCGCCCTACGGCGTACGAACGTTTGGCACGGTCCAGATTCAGAATGGCCGAATGCTCGCTGCGCTTTGCAATGGCGATACGGATATTTCTCCCGGACGCCCGCGCGAATATGTGTCGTACGGGGGACCTTGCCGATTCGACGGCGAGCTGCTCGAGACGCAGGTCGAGTTGTCCGCCCGAGCCGACTGGCTGGGGGGCATTCAGCGCCGCGAGGCAGAGCTTCAGGGCGATCGGTTGGTACTGAGGCCACCGCTGCGCGACTATGGCGGTATCGTGCAGCGGCGCGAGCTGATCTGGGAGCGGGTCTGGCGGCCCGCACACGCCTGACGGTGAAATGCCTGGCGGGTGCGCTTGAAGCACGTCGGCGGCGATTAGAGATCGCGCAGACCGGTTTGTCTGCGGGTGACGCGAGCAATCGCCGTATCCAGTAGGCCGCCCTCTTCGGACATCAGCGTGAAGGCCTGCCTGGCTCGGGTGATGCCGGTATAGAGAAGCTCGCGAGTCAGCACCGGTCCGCTCCGTGCCCCGAGTACCAGCGCGACATGCTCAAACTCTGACCCCTGGCTCTTGTGAACAGTGGTGGCAAACGCGGTCTCGACATGCGCAAGCCGGCTGGGCGATATCGAGCGAATGCCGCCCGTGGCCGCGAACACGACGCGAAGTCGGTCCGGTGCGCCTGCGGCAGGCAGTACGATCCCGACATCACCGTTGTAGACGCCCAGAGACGGCTCGTTACGCGTCACCATCACCGGTCTCCCGACATACCACGTGGTCTGCGGCTTGAGCAGTCCAGCCTGCACAAGGCCTTCTGCAATCGCCTGGTTCAGTCCGCTGACACCCCATTGGCCGTCGCGTATTGCGCACAGGACGCGAAAACGATCAAAGGCGGCAAGAACATCGAGCGCCCACTGCGTATAGGGTTCGGTATCAGGCGGCGCAGTCCGCGAAGTGAGCCGTTCGAGGTAGTCGCGGTAGCACGCGGGTGCGCCGACCCTGCCACTGACAGCCATTGCAACGATTGCCGCGACGGGCACGCGCTCGGCAGCGAATAGGGCACCTTGCGGATCGGCCTGCAGAAGCATCGCAGCCTGCCTGGGGTCTGCCTCATCATTGACCGCGCGGGCGAGCGCGCCGATCGCGCCCGTGAAGCGTCTGCTCCGGCGCAGCATGACGATTTGCGAAGCAAGCGGGGACCTTGCAGCAGGCCCTGCCGGTAGATGCTCTCCGGTAGTTACCTCAATGTAGCGCACGGTGTCAGGCTCAGGGCCTGCGTGGTGCGCCGCGCTACACAGATCGCCCAGCACCGCACCGGCTTCAACCGATGCGAGCTGATCCTTATCGCCCAGCAGCACGAGGCGCGCGGCGTCGGGCAGTGCGTCCAGAAGTGCAGCCATCATTTCAAGATGCACCATGGAGGCCTCGTCCACGATCACCAGGTCGACGGCTAGCGGATTACCCGCATGATGGCGAAACTTCCTGCTGTCCGGAATCGCCCCAAGGAGCGCATGCAGTGTTCGAGCGGGCCCAAGTTGCGCGCTGAGGTTCGCGAGATCGACCCGCTCGGATAAAGCGCCTGCCAGCGACTGCAGTGACTGATCGATGGACTGGCGCAGGCGCGCGGCCGCCTTACCGGTGGGGGCCGCCAGCGCTATCCGTAACTGAGCGGGTTGCGGACTGACAGCTGCCAGAAGCGCGAGCAGGCGCGCCGCGGTAGTGGTCTTGCCGGTACCGGGGCCGCCCGTGATGATGGTGATTCGTCCGCGGGCTGCTATCGCACACGCGACTCGCTGCCAGTCAGGGTCCGATTGTTGAGGTGCGATGGGTTCATGCGGTTCGGATCGTGTGGCCGGTTCGAACAGACGGTCGATCCACCTTCGCAAAAGCGGCTCGTCCACCCCATCGCGGCAGGCGCCGCGTCGGCGGACTGCAGCGGCAACCGCCTGCTCATCGTGCCAGTAGCGACGCAGATAGAGTCTTGGTGTGTCGCCTGTTGGATCCAGCACCAGCGGCTCGCCGCCATCCGGCGTGAGACCGATGGTCTGCACCACAGCGCTGGATTGGATCGCATCAAACCAGGCTGTTACCTCAGAGGGCAGTGTGACCCAAAGTGCTTTGGCCTGTTCGATCGCCTCGGGCGTCCAGCCGAAGAGTTCCGCGTCAGGGCGACAGAGCGCGCTGAGCGGCAGACAACTGTGGCCCATCGCCTCGACGCGGCTCAGCATGGCCGCCGCCACGGCCAGCGTCGGCCCACTATCGGGGTCAAGGCTCGAGACAAAGCGCGCGAAAGCGCTATCGAGCTGTCGCAGGTGACCTGCACGAGCCAGGTCTGCGAGTAAGTGCATCACCATGACTCGGCGGCGCTCTCAAAAAGCGCATCAAGTTGGCCGATGAGCCTCAGCACCTGACCGTCTGCAGGAATTGCATATTCGCCAGATACCGGTCCATCCAGTCCGCGGATGAACCAGAACAGCGCACCGCCCAGGTGCCGCTCGGGCTGGTAGGCACTGCTCAGTCGTGTACGCAGAAGCCGGTGCAGTGCGAGCAGATACAGCGCAGCCTGGACGTCGTAGCGGTGCCTGGCCATCTCCGACTCGAGCGCATCGCGATCGTAGGCGTATCCGTCTGGCCCAACGCGATTGGTTTTGTAGTCAAGCACCCAGTAGCGGCCCTGATGTTCGAACACCAGATCGGCAAAGCCCATCAGCATTCCGTTCAGTTGTCGCGGGGGCAGTTCCGGCCGCGCGAGGCCGCCGAGCAGTGCTTGCCGACAGAACGCATCGACCTCGGTCGCGCGCAGGTCGGTGGCGGGCATCCAGAACTCCATCTCCGGAAGCCGGACCTGGAGCTCTGGTAACGACGCCCCCAGGATGGGCAGTCGGGTCTGCAGGAGTGCAAGTAACCAGCGTTGAACCAGCTCATACCAGTTACCCCAGCCCGATCGCTCGCAGCGTGTCGCGAGTTGCAGTTGAAGCGCGGGGTTGTCAGCGAGCGAAAATCCTTCGCGGTCCAGCCACTCGAGCAGGCCATGAATAAAGTCGCCTGCTGCGGCCCCGCCAGGCAGTCGATGCCAGGGCGCAAGGTTCGCAGGCACACTCTGCGGTAAGGCGGGCTCGGGCAGCCCTTCTTCCTCGTCGGCGGCCCGGCTGCGATGGGTGGCAGGCGCGAAAGCAGCGCTGTCGAGATCGCGTGCGAGCAGAGAATAGCTGCCCGGCGACCAGTGTCGTTCAAAGCTCGCCGCATAGGGCGCTCGTTCGCCAAGCGGGAGCGAGTCAACCGGCGCGGCCAGCATTGAGCACTCGCCGACCTCGGGCATGGCTTCGAGCGCAATCCGCGTTCTGAAGCGTTCGTGCGCATCGTGAGCCAGCGTCTGGAGCTGGGCCAGCCAGCCGGTTGCGTCGCGTGGTTCAGGCCCACCCAGCAGCCTCCCCGCGGCGCTATGGTGCGTGGTGCACTGGGCAGTGTTGCCGAACTTCAGCAGGCCAAAGCCCAGCCAGAGCGCGTGTCGCGCCCGAGTCAATGCCACATAAAACAGGCGGAGATCCTCGCGTAGCCGTTCACGATCAGCCTGTGCGATATCGTCTTCGTCAAAGTCGAGCTTCAGCTCTCGCTCGCCTACCTCGCCCGCCTGCACTACGAAGCGTGTGCCCTGGCGACTCACACGTTTGACGCTGCAGGCAAACGGCAGACACACAAGCGGATACTCGAGCCCCTTGCTTTTGTGGATGGTCACCACGCGGATCAGATCAGCATCGCTCTCCAGCCGCAGCAGATGCTCGTCCGAGGCGGTGGATTCGGTGTCGGCGATTCTGCTGCCAAGCCAACGGATCAGCGCCTGTTCGCCGTCGAGCTCGGTGCTCGCCTGCTGCAGCAGTTCAGCTAAATGGAGCAAATTGGTGAGCCTGCGTTCCCAGTCGGCAAGCAGCCGCCACCGTTCGGGAAGACTGAAGTCGTGCAGCATCTTTCTGAGCATGGCCAGCACGCCGCGCTCATTCCAGACGGCCCGCAGCAACCGTAGCTGCTCGCAGCGCAAATCGAACGTCTCGTCGTCGCTCGCGAGTTGCTCGAGTTCGGAAAGAGACAGGCCGATGGTCGCGGTTGCAAGCGCGGACCGGACCAGCGCCGCGTTGGAAGGCGCAGCCACTGCGCGCAGCCAACGTAACAGATCGTTAGCCTCGCCAGTCGCGAACACCGAATCACGCTCAGACAGATACACCGATGCCACGCCGCGCCTGCGCAGTTCGCTGCGCACCGCATCGGCCTCGGTACCGGTGCGTACCAGCACCGCAATATCTTTCGGGCGCAGTCGAGTGAAAGCGCGTGCTGTGTCCTGGAATCCAGCTCGATCGTCGTTGAGCCAGCCCACGATACGCTCAGCACAGCGGGCGGCGAGCCTTGCGCGGCTGGCCTCGCCGGACCGGACCGTCAGGTCGTGTTCAATCGTGATCGGGGCAACGGCTCCCGCTGTGGTGACCAGTCGATCGGGTCGGCCTTTCGCGCGGACAGGCTCGAACGGCATGGGATTGTGATGGCCATCAAAGAATAGAAACGCCCCGCTAAGCGCTGGCTGTGCAGGCAACAGAATAGTCTGACCGCTCGCCGCAGTATCACGATGTTCGGCGCGCTCGAACCAGCTGTTCACCGCAGCGACCAGATCCTGAGTGGAACGATGATTGGTGTCGAGTGCGTAGTGGCGACCCTCGGTTGCCGCTCGCGCGCGCAGGTAGCTGTAAATGTCGGCGCCGCGGAATCGATAGATCGACTGTTTCGGATCGCCAATCAGTAATAGCGCATGATCGGGGCCGTTCTCTGCGCACCGGTACAGCGCGTCAAAGAGTCGATATTGTTCTGGGGAGGTATCCTGAAACTCGTCAATCAGCGCAACCGGATAGCGAGAGAGAATGCTGTGCCGAAGCGAGCCTCCCTGCGGACCGCTCAGCGCGTGTTCAAGACGCGCAACAATGTCGGCGAAACCAAAACTGCGTGTCCGGGCTTTCAGCACCGATAGCCGCTCCCCAACCTGTGCGGTCAGAAACATTCGGATGGGCGTGTTCGGAGAGGGCAGTCGGGCAATCGCGCGCAGCAGTTCGCCAAGCGCCTCAAAGCCTTCGTGAAGTTCGACGGGCGGCGCGCCGGGCTGGCGAATGGCGAGCAGGCCCTCCGGGCTTAGTCGCTGTTGCGCCTCCGCGGTAAGTTCGATTTTGCGCGCGTAAGGCGCACGCGCCCACGCGACGATGGCATCGAGCCAGCGCCGGTAGTTTGCCGGGCGAAGTCGCTGCAGATTCCAGTGGGTGCCAAACTCGCTCGTCTGCCAGTCAAGCCAGGCGCGCATCGATTCCGCCCGCTCCACCCAGCCCTGGCTCAAGGTCGCAAGCGCGCGTGCGTGGGCGTCGGCCGCGCGGTCGATGCAGTGCGCAAGCGACAGGTCGTCGATGGTCCAGGGAGGGCGCTCAGCGAGCAGCTTGGCGGCCTCGTCCACCAGCGCGTCGACATCCGGATACACCGCGAGCAAGTGGTCAAGCGCTGGCCCGGCGAGGGGGTAGCAGTGCTGACGCCAGGTGTCGTGCGCGGCCTCGCGTAGAAGCGTTCGCTGATCAGCAATCAGTGCCTCATCCAACGCGTTTCCGGTGTCAAACGCATGCTCACTCAGCATCCGCTGGCACCAGGCGTCGATCGTAAACACCGCGCACTCATCCATCGCTTCGGCCGCGCTGGCAAGTTGCCAGGCTGCGCGTTCACGCAGGCCTGAATCGGCGTAGAAGGCCATCAGACGTTGCAGAAACAGATCGTCAGCGGCAGGCGTCAGGTCGCCTCGGAAACAGCGTGCTGCCTCGATCAGGCGGTTACGGATGCGGTCAGACAGCTCGCGCGTGGCCGCACGCGTGAAGGTCATCACCAGAATCTCGGAAGGCATCAACGCCTTCCGGAAGCGCGTGCCTGGGTCGCCTGCCTCGCCGTGGCCCAGCACCAGGCGGAGGTAGAGCGATGCGATCGTCCAGGTTTTGCCGGTTCCTGCGCTCGCCTCGATCAGGCGACTGCCAAAGAGCGGTAGCCCATAGGCGTCGAGCACCTGCGACATCAGTGGGCTCCGCTCGCGTGGCCGCTGCCGGGATCCGGCCGGGGATCATCCAGGGAGGCAGTCGCCGCCGGATGACGGGTGGCCGTGACATGCGTTTCGATCCACTGCGGAATCGCCGCGTAAAGCGTCGATGCATAGGTTTGGAATCGACCGTCACTGGTCAGCGAAGCAAAGTCAGGAAAGCATCGAGCGAGAAACGGATCTTCTACCTCGCCGCGAGAAAACTCACCGCCTTCGTATGCGGTGGCCGCTGCATCAAGTGGGTTCTTGCGCGCGGTGACATATTCGAGTGCGGTCCGCGCAGCCACTGGAAGCGGCTCGGTGAGTGCCCGCTCGCGCAGTTCAAGCAGGGCGATCAGCTGGCGCCTGGCAGACTCGGGATCCGTCGGGCGGATACACAAGGTGGCATCCCGTGCGATGACCAGCGCATGCCCTTCAACCTCGGCTGCACTCGCAAGTAACGAACTCACCCAGATCTCCAGCAGTCGGTGCGGCTGCACCTGGGGCTCAGTCGACCGCTTCAGGACCTCGCCAGAGGCGATACGAATCCAGACCGACACCGGGCCAGTGGAATCGCCAGCGTAGCGCTGATCGAGCGACGCTTCGATGATCGTGCCCTGATCGCTGAATGAGGCTGTGACCGGGCGAAGGGCATTGGGGTGATTGAGTCGCGCCGAGCGCCACGCGAGCATCATGGGCTC
>CAZORB010000012.1:0-4216 GCA_964581825.1 uncultured Bordetella sp. | reverse complement strand
TTGGCGTCGAAATACACTCCAAGCTGCTGCTGAAAATAGGCGCGCGGTGGATTAGCGAGCATCCTCGCAAGCTGCGTGGCCGACACCCTGGACGCAGGCGTGCTTCGATCCGCGGCCCTGCCGCGCGGTGGGCTTGGCCTCTGAAGGCTGGTGGCCGCGATATGCGCGCGCCGCCACTCGCGTGCGTGGGTGACCAGCGGCGTGCCCGCCTCAAAATAGCGCCGGCTAAATGCTTGCAGCGGATGCTCAATCGTGCGTGCTGAAACGGTTTCGGGCGACCAGCCTGCAGCCAGATAGTCTCGCAACTGGGCAACGAGGACCGACGGTGGCTGGTGTGTGTCGTCGCGCACGCTGCGGCCGCTCCAGCTGACATACAGCATGCGCCGCGCGGACAGCAGTGCCTCGAGCACCATCTGGCGATCGTCGTCGCGACGGGCGCGGTCGCCCGGCCTACGCTGAGAGGGCAGCGCAATCAGATCAAAATCAGGGCGATGCGAGCGGCGCGGATAGTCGCCGTCGTTCATGCCGAGCAGGCACACCACTTCGAACGGAATAGCCCGCATCGGAACCAGCGTGCAGAACGTGACGCCGCGACCCCGAAAGCGGCGGGCAAGGAGCGGCGCATCGAGCCCGTCAAGCCATGCATCGGCTGCAACCGACAGCGGCAAGTCGGCATCAAATGCTGCCGCAGCACAATCATCAGTCCATCGGGTCAGCGCGAACTCAAGTGCGTCAAGGCTTGCGCGATCCGATTTGCCTGTGGGCTTGACCAGATCGGCCAGCAGCATGCGGAAACGCATCGCCCAGCCGGTAGGAGTAGTTGGCGCATTGCCCCATTGAAGCCATCGCAACAGCGTCTCAACCAGACTCGCTAAAGCGCCCACCAGCTCGGCGTCAAGGCCACCAATTTCGTCGTAGGGCTCGATGTCGCGGAAAACCGGACCGGCGGCAGCGCTTTGCTTGCCGACCGCGTAGCCCATCAACATCCGATTCAGCCCGAACAGCGCGGTATGCATATCGCCCGCAGCCTCCAACCCGAGGGCTGAGCGTTGCGCGTGGTTGAGGCCCCAGCGAATGCCTGCACCCTGCATCCAGCTGGCAAGCCGTGGCACGTCCTGTGGGTCAACGCCAAAGCGCCCAGCAATGGCTGGTACCTCGAACAGTGCGCACAATTCGGACAAGGTACAGCGCGTGTCATTGAGCCGGGTGACCCACTGGAGCGCAGCGAGTAGCGGGTTACTGCCACGCGCTGACAGATCAGTGATATCGAACGGGATGTGACGCGGGTCGTGATCCGCGTATTGCCCGAACACCGCCCGAATCGCAGGCGCAAAGCGGTTGATGTCCGGAACCATTACGACGACATCCCGTGGCCGAAGCAGCCGGTGCGTTGTCGGGGTCGCCAGCAGCTCAAGCAGCTGATCGTGCAGGACCTCGAGCTCGCGCACCGGGCTGTGCGCGATGTGGAACACGATTGATCGGTCATCTGCCGGCGAGGCCTGCCTTGGATGGCTGTCGATGGGCAACAGCTCCCGGATGTGCCGCTGCACCTGTTGGAGCAGTGTTCCGCCAGCCGGCTCACCCTCGTCGAACAGATCGATTCGCGCAAGGTTGAAGCGTGCCCGCGCCTGCTCGGCATCATCAAATTCGTCGAGCAACCGAATGAAGTCGCGTGATTGTCGCCCCCATGCGGCAAGCAGGGGGTGGGCGTAGCGATGCAGCTGTTCGAAGGATTGCACCGACAGGTCCAGACCCGCGCGGTGTGGGTGCCTGCGACGCGCAGCGCGAAGCAGCTCACGACCCTCGATGATGTCGCCCCAGTGATGGCGGCACGGATTCGGAACGGCGAATACAACCTGGCAGTGGCGGGACAGCGCAGCCAGAAGGCGCAGTGTCGGGTAGGCGAGGTGTGACAGCCCGAATACGATGACGCGCTGTGGCAGCTTGGCGACCAGCGGATCGTTGGCTCGCGTCTTGAGCAGCGTATCGATCACGCGCTCATGAACATGCGGGCGGATCAGCGCATGCTCTTCCGGTTTGAGCGTTGCCAGAACGCGTTGCCAGAGGCTTGCCTGCCAACCCTGCGAGGCCGGCAGGGGCGTCTGCCTGCCTGATGCATCGCCCAGCGTGGCGCGGCCGTCTGCCCAGTTTTCAAGCCAGTCAGGTCGATGGACCTGGTACTGATCGTACAGGTCTGCAATCTGCTTCGCGAGCTGGTAGCAACGCTCAGGATCGCCCGTCGCCAAATAGCTGGCAAGCGGCGAAAACACCTGGGCGTCGCCCGGGTTGGCGTCTAGCGCGTTGAGAAGCCGCAGCAACCGCCAGACTAGCGTTGCGTCATCGAGGGGCGAGCGTTCGGGAACCTCGCCAGGCCCCAGGACGCGCCGGTAGAGCGACCACTGAAACTGCCCCGGCAGCTGCAGAGTCACGGCTGCGCAGATGCCACCGCGCTGTGCGAGCGCCATCTTCAGCCATTCACCCGTTCCATTGCTCTGGACCAGGAAGACCTCCGGCTCGAGCGGTGCAAGGCGATAGCGCCCGATCAGTTCAGCCACCGTATCGAATAGCAGTTCAACGCGGTTGCCGTGGAGGGCGAGAAAACCAGGCTTTAAGCGGTCGGGATTCAAGGCAACTGACAACAGGGTTTTGGAAAGTGCCGATCACAGGCCGATGCCGTGCTGACAGCAGCGCACAATATCAGGCATGACGGCGAAGCGTGTGTTTGTGCTGGGTGCCACGGGCACGATTGGCCAGGCAGTGGTACGGGCGCTGGTCGAGCAGGGCGATGAGGTCGTGTGCCTGGTGCGTCCGGGCCACGCCGAGCGCGCTGCCGGGACCCCACGTCCGCTGATCGGCGCACAGTTACGCGAGGGTCTTGCCACCGACGCTGCCAGCCTCCGAGCGCAGGGCCTGCGGGGCGAGCGGTTTGATTCACTGATCTCGTGTCTGGCCTCTCGAACTGGGGCGCCCGCCGATGCCTGGGCCATCGACTACCAGGCGCATAGCCAGGCATTATTGATTGCTCGCGAGGCGGGCATCAGGCACTTCATTCAGTTATCGGCCATCTGCGTGCAGCGGCCGTTGCTTGCGTTTCAACAGGCGAAGCTGGCTTTCGAGCGTGAGCTGGTCGACTCAGGCCTGCGCTACAGCATCGTGCGACCGACCGCATTTTTCAAATCGCTGTCGGGGCAGGTGGAACGCGTTCGAGCGGGTAAGCCGTATCTGATCTTTGGCGATGGCGCGCTGACCCGGTGCAAGCCCATCAGCGACGCGGATCTGGCGCAGTACATGGTGCGGTGCCTCCGCGACCCCGCCATGCATGACAGGATCTTGCCCATCGGCGGGCCCGGGCCCGCGCTCACGCCGCGACAGCAGGGCGAGGTGCTCTTCGAACAACTTGGCAGGCCGCCGCGATTCAGGTCGGTACCCGTGGGGCTGCTTGACGCGATCGTGGCTGGCCTTCGCGTCGCAGGCCGAATTGCGCCCGGGCTGCGTGACAAGGCTGAGCTTGCTCGGATCGGTCGCTATTACGCGACCGAATCCATGCTGGTGCTCAACCCGGACTCGGGGCAGTACGATGACCATGCCACCCCTTCAACCGGTACCGACACGCTGGGCCAATTTTTTCAGGCAATCATTTCAGGCCGTATTGCACCGCCTGATCGGCGCGAGCACGCGGTGTTCTAGCGTTGCCGTTGGCCCCGCCCGGGGACCGTCGGGGTTTATCGCGACAACTTCGCCTTGACGGCATCTTCATGCGCGAGCAGCGCCTTCACGCTTGGGCGGGCTTCGACGCGTGCACGATGCGCGGTGCAGTTCGTAAAGCGCGACAGGTCAGCGCCAAACGCGCCGCCCCGGCGGAATGTCCAGTAAAAATAAGCGTCCGCGCAGCCGAAGCGCTCGCCGAAGAACCAGGCCTTGCCAGCCAGCATCTGCTCGGCAAGTTCGAACTGTTCGATCATGCCAAGATGACCGAGTTCCTTGACCCGCGCCGCCACATTCGGGGCGTCGCAATAGCGTTCGGGACGCGCCTGTTGCGTGAGCTTGGGATGAATACCCGACCCGCACCAGCCCATGACTGACAGCGCATGGATGTACTGCATCGGATCGGATGGCATCAGGCCCGCCTGCGGGAACTGGCGGTCGATCCAGCACTGGATGGCCACGTTCTCGGTGATCACCGTGCCGTCGACGATCAGCGCGGGCACCTTGCCCT
>CAZORB010000011.1:17237-47998 GCA_964581825.1 uncultured Bordetella sp. | reverse complement strand
GCGTGACCCCTTCGCATTGCTGGCAGGCCCGACGCTGCTTGCTGACAACACCGGGACGTTTGATCTTCGGCGCCTCGCAGCGTATCGCCTATCCATCGTGTCCGAGGTTCCGACGCCCTGGTTCTGTCTGCAGCAGGACCTGCGCGATCTGGGCGTCAACCTGAAGCAGATGGTTGAGAACCAGCAGGTGCGCGCTGGGCTCTCGATGCCCCAGCAGATCGATGCCCTGCAAAGCGGCTCTGTCGACATCATTCAGCTTTTCGAGCCGTACATCAGTTCACTCGAGCAGCAGGGGCTGGCGGGGGTTCTGGCGCAGGCCAGCGCGCGCGGGCCTTGCTGCTACACCGCTTTCATTGCATCTCGCGATGGCTTGACGCGACACCGCCCTGCGCTCGCAGCGCTCGAACGCGCACTAACGCGGGCTCAGCAATGGATGGCTGCGTCTTCGGTCGAGACGATTGCGCGCATGATTGCGCCGCGGTTCCCCTCCGTGCCGTTTGAGGTCCTCTGCAGCGCAGTGTCCCGGTACCGATCGGCAAGTGTCTGGTCTGACACGCCAGCCATATCGCGAACCGGCATCGATCGTCTGCGCAACAGCTTGCTCGCTGGTGGTTTCGTCGGTCGCGCTGCGTCGTTCGATGACATTGTCGCAAGCGTCTGACCCGTTACCCACGCACGCGCTGGAATCATCGTCATGTCGCATACCGGAGGTGTTTCAATGACAGATCGATCGACTGGTCATCCTTCAGCCCTTCGCCGACTGGCGCTATCGCTGCCGCTGGTTGGCGCAGGTAGCTTCGCGTTTGCGCAGACCGCTGCGACGCCAGCTTTTCCTGATCGTCCGCTCACACTGGTGGTGCCGTTTCCCGCAGGGGGGCCCGCCGACATCATCGGTCGGCTTTATGCGCAGCACCTCGCCCGTCTCGCCGGGCAGAATGTTGTTGTCGAAAACCGGGTTGGAGCGGCGGGGGTCATCGGCACGCAGGCAGTCGTGGCAGCGCAGCCCACAGGCCACACCATTTTGTTCGGATCAACCAGCACCCAAGTTATCAATGAGCTGTTGATTCGCAAACTTCCCTACGATGCCGCGCGCGACCTCAGCCTGGTCGGCCTGGTGGCGATCGCTCCGCATCTGCTTGCAGTGCGAGGGGGCCTGCCCGCGCAATCGGTTGCCGAGCTGGTTGAGCTCGCGCGGCGCGAGCCAGGGCGCCTGAGCTTTTCTTCGGCGGGGCCGGGCAGCATCGTGCAGATGGGGGGCGAGCTCCTGAAGCTGCGCGCGGGTATTGATCTGCTGCATGTGCCCTACAAGGGCGGTGGGCCCGCAACCCTGGCAGTGTTGTCTGGCGAGGCTGACATGACCGTCAATGACCTGACCACGCTTCGCCCCCATCTAGATAGCGGCAAGCTCAGGGCGCTTGCGGTTGCGCACGGTTCTCGACTGCCGCAGTTGCCCGCAGTACCCACCTTTGCCGAGGCCGGGGTACAGGGAATGCTGTCAAGCACCTGGTGGGCGATTTCGGTGCCCGCGAAGACGCCGACCGAGGTACGCGCGGCGCTGCGCGCGCTTCATGAGCGCGTCGTCACCGATCCCGACTATGTTGCCCGACTGGCATCGATGGCCTGCGAGCCGCTGGCCATGCCGCCGGCGCAAAGCGCGACCTTCATCGCGGAGGAAGCGACGAAATGGCGTTCGGTCGTTACCGCAGCGAAGATCGAATCACAGTGAACACCCGACGCCCATATTCCTCGGGCGTAGTCAGGTTCGTGCGTCGACAGCTCGGTCGGGAGAATTCAAGATGACAACGGTGATCACCGGCGGAACCGGTTTTGTTGGGCTCAACCTTGCGCAGCAGCTGCTTCTTCGCGGCGAGCAGGTCGTGCTGTTTGGCCCGGATACCCTTCCAGCTGGAGCGCAGGCGCTGCTTGGCGACACGGCAGGCCAACTGACCGTTGTACAGGGTGATGTGCTCTCGGGTGCGTCGCTCGATCAGGTGCTGGGTGCCTTTCCTGTCGAGCGTCTGGTGCATGCGGCGGCGGTCACTGCCGATGCGGGCCGAGAGCAGCGCGCTGCGCGAAGCGTTGCCGAGGTCAACGTAGTCGGAACCATTGAAGTGCTTGAGGCCGCATTGCGGCACCGGATACCGAAGGTGCTGCAGCTGGGAACCGGCTCGATCTTTGGCGCAGGCGGACTGCTCACGCCCGAGCTTGACGAGCGCACGAGCCCGGTATGGCCAGAGACGCTCTATGGCATCACCAAGTTCGCGGCCGAGCGTATTGCACTGCGATATCGCTCAACCCGGTCCCTGAACGTTACGGTGGTCAGGCTGGGCATGGTGTTTGGCCGCTGGGAATATGACACCGGCGTTCGCGATACGCTGAGTCTGCCGCTATTGCTGACCCAGCTGGCCGAGCAGGGCGCTAAGGTGACCCTTCACTCAGAGCCCGCCGATGACTGGGTTTACTCGCTCGATGTGGCGCGCGGCCTGATGTTGCTGCTGGATCTGGCCTCGGCGCCTCCCGAGCCTGTCTATCACCTGTCCGCGGGTAGGCGCTGGTCCGTGGCCGATTGGTGCCAGCGGCTTGAACAGCGCTTTCCAGGATTCAGCGCCTCGCTGGTCGACGACCCGGCGCTTGCTACGGTGGGGCGTGGCAAGGTGGCCAGACGCTCGCCGATGCGCATCAACCGACTGACCCGCGATACCGGCTATGAACCGCAGTATCTGGCTCAGTCGGCCTTTGAAGACTGGGTAGCCTGGCGGCAGCGCGCGCGCAGCGCGGGATGGCCAGGCTGCTAGCCCAGGATCAGTTCCAGCCGCGACCGCGAACGATCTCAAGCACCTGCTTCGCCGCTTCGATATGTCCGCGCGGCGTCGGGTGGAAGTCATCTGAAAACAGATAGGTTTCCCACCAGTTGGCTGGCCTGCCGCCTGCTATCTCGGCAGAAGACAACAGCGCCGCGCTGCAGGTGGAAATCGAGTATTTGCCTGGGGCGCTGGCCGGGCAGGCGGGTGTGTTGGCGATGGTGAACTCGGGTGGCGGGTCGCTGATCCAGGCATCCAGCGATTTCATCAGATCGTAGACCGCGACGCGGGATTCGCTTTGGAAGCGGGTCGCTAACTGGTTGTTGAACGTGTTGACGAGCGCCAAGCCGAAGTCCCGCACGCCTGTACGGACCGTGGGGTCGGCGATCGTGGCAAGCACCCCCGCCATTCTCGGCGTTTGCGTGATGTTGGGCACATTGGCGATCACAACGCGACGAGCGCCGTTGGCGAGCAGCTGATCGCGTACCGTGTTCGCGAACAGGTCGGCAAGCGCGTTCATATACTGCAGACCGATCTTGGCGGGGGCGTTGGAGTCTGGCATGGGAGGCACATTGGCAGCGCCGAGCAGTTCGACCATGAGCGCCTGGAAAGCTGCCGCAGCGCCAGCGGCAGTTGCAGCGTCCGGGCTGTTCGCCCCGAGCCAGTATTCGAAGACAGTGGCCGTGTCGTTGCCGCCGCCGGAAATGAGCACGATATCGCGATCACCAAGCTGCTTGCGCTCGCGTGTCAGGTCACTCAGCTGTTGAATGACCGACAACGGTGTGGTGTCGTCCTGCTGACCAAACGGATTGATTCGAGCCCCGGCAACGGCGTAGCCGTTACATTGGGGGGCAGCCGCATTGAGCGCGATGGAGCTCGCGCTCGTCAGGCCATACCGCGGACACGGCGTTTCCATGCCAACCCCGGATGCCACCAGTTCAGTCCACACCCGGTTCGGCGCGGTCGCAGCGCCCTGGACCGTAAACCGGTAGCCAAGTGTGCCGGAGTCGCTCAGGCTGTCGCCAGCCGTGAGTACGCGGAATGTGCTGGTGGAGTCGCCGCAACCCACAAGCGCGCTGGCGACCACGGTTGCGAGAATGAGAGATAGACGTTTCATCAGAAGACAACCCGTGTTTTCAGTATGGTTAGAAAGATGCATCGTGAGGCGGGTTCATGCCCTTTGCGACGCGCTGCTGTTACTGTACCGCCGTTACGGCTTCGCGACCAGCCGGTAAATCTGACTGCTTCTGCCAACCGGACCGCTGTCCACCTCCAGGAGAGGGTGTATCCGCCCGTGATGTTCGATCCTGACAGTCCGCTCGCGAACCCCGCGTTTCGCCGAATCTGGCTGGCTGGCGTGTGCGGCGGCATCGTGCGCTGGCTCGAAATCGTAGTGGTTGGCATTTACGTGTTTGATATCACTGGGTCAGCATTTCTGGCCTCGGTGATTGCCATGCTGCGCATCCTGCCGTTTGCCCCAGCAGGCCCGATTCTGGCGATGGCGGCCGATCGCTTCGGCGTACGGCGCACCTATCTGATTCTGGTCCAGATGATGATTGGACTCACCTTGCTGCAGGCGGTGCTGGCTGCGCTTGGCTGGCTGCAGGTCTGGCATCTGGCTATTGGCGCACTGGCTGCTGGAATCTACTGGGCGGCCGAGTTGCCGCTGCGACGCTCCCTGTTGGGTTCGGTGGTTCCGCCAAGTCAGATCGTGGCAGCGATGGCGATCGACACGACTTCCAACAACATCACCAAGATGCTCGGGCCGCTTATGGGTGGTCTGGTGCTCGAATGGACGGGCCTGGCTGGCGCGTTCATCTTCTCCACGCTGATGCACGCTGTCACGCTGCGGCTTGTTATGCGGATTGATGAACGCAAGCGCGCCGTGCCGCGTCGAAGCGGTTTTCTGCGCAATCTGCGCGAAGGTATTGCTTTGGCGCGCACCAATCGGATGGCGCTGCTTGCGATAAGCATGTCACTGGTATTCAACCTGTTTGGATTCCCGGGAGCCAGCATGATTCCCGTGGTGGGTGATCAGCAACTGCAGCTTTCCGCAGCGATGGTGGGACTGCTCACAGCAGCTGAAGGTATCGGCGCGACGCTGGGTTCACTTGTCATTGTTCGCTATGGTCATCGAATCCGATTTCATGGCCGATTCTTCGCAATCGGATGCATCATTTTCATGCTGATGATGGCGCTGTTTTCGGTTGCGCCGAATGCAACCCTGGCCTGGACCGCGCTGCTTATTTCCGGGCTTGGTATAGCCTGCTTCACTTCAATGCAGGCAACGCTGGTGCTGATCGGCGCGCCCGAATTCGCACGCAGCCGCCTGATGGGCCTCCTCTCGATTTCAATCGGCAGCGGACCCCTTGGGTTTTTGCTGCTGGGTTGGACCGCCGACCGCGTCGGTGCCTCGACTGCGCTTCAGCTGATGGTCGTGGAGGGTCTGATAGCCTGGTCGATCGTCGCATGGCGAATGCGCGACGTGCTCACGAAACCTACGCCCGACAATCGCTGACCTGGATCATCGACCCGCGAAACGGTTCTGCCCCGGGTCAACGATAGCCGTGCGATTGCTCGCCTTTTGTACAGGGCGCGCGGCAGCATCCACAGCTTCTGCTCACTTCACGGTGAATGCTGATGGTCTGGCTGAGGCGCTGGTTACTCGACCTGTTGCATCGATGGCTGAAATTGCGCGGCTTCGGGCGCCATCCGGCGCAGCAGCGGGTCGGTGCGCGGGGCGGTCAGCAGGAGGCGACCGCCTCGGATGCTGAGCGCCTGCACCGTATCGCATCACGATCGATCGAGCAGCTGCTTACCGAGCTAGGCACCCGACCCGAGGGCCTGTCCGCGCGCGAAGTCGCCGCGCGGCTGCGACGGTTCGGTCCTAACGAGCTGCCGCGCGAACCCGCCTGGACTCGTTGGCTGCAACCCGTACGCAGCGCGGTCAGTCCGTTCAATGTGCTGCTGGGATCGCTCGCGGCGCTTGCCTGGCTTGCGGATGATGCCCGTGCGGCAGCGGTCATCGGCGTGATGGTCGTACTGTCGAGCGCAATGCGTCTTATGCAGGAGGGGCGCGCCCACCGCGCCCTCGAGCGCCTCCAGTTGATGGTGCGCAGCACGGCCACCGTCGTGCGCTCGCCCCCGGGGCATCATGGAACGACCGCGTCGCCGCAGGTCGAAGTACCGATGAGTGCGCTCGTACCAGGCGACATCGTCATGCTCGCAGCCGGCGACATGGTGCCCGCGGACTGTCGACTGATCGAGTCGCGCGAGCTGTTCGTGGCCCAGTCGAGCCTCACCGGCGAGTCACTCCCCGTTGAAAAAGAGGCGACACGCATCAGCTCGCGTGAGTCCGGTGTGTTTGCTGAGCCAGGGCTGGTCTTCATGGGGTCAACGGTTGTCTCGGGTAGTGCCAGGGCGGTGGTGCTCGCTACCGGCGCGTCGACTGTATTCGGCTCGATTGCCCTGTCGACCGGTACGCAGACGCTGGAAGCCGACTCCTTGCAGCAGCAGATGAACCGCGTGGGCCTACTGCTGATTGGTGTCGCCGCCTTGATGCTGCCGCTCGTGTTCCTGATCAACGGCGCCATGCGAGGCGATTGGAGCGGCGCATTTCTGTTTGCATTATCGGTAGCGGTGGGGCTCACGCCCGAGATGCTGCCGATGGTGGTCAGCACGGCGCTTGCGAAGGGGGCGCTTGATCTCGCGCAGCGCCAGGTGGTGATCCGGCGACTTGATGCGATTCAGGCGCTGGGTGCCATGGACGTGCTGTGCATCGACAAGACCGGCACGCTGACTGAGGACCGAATCGTGCTCGATCGGCATCTGGACGCGTTTGGGCTGGAGTCGCCTGAGGTCTATCGACTTGCCTGGCTTAACAGCCGCCATCAGAACGGGCTGCGAAGCGCATTGGATCGCGCAATTCTCGGGCATCGCGACGCAGAGCAGGTGAGCGCTTCCGAAGCAGACTGGCAAATGATCGACGAAATTCCGTTCGATTTCGAAAGTCGCCGGCTGTCGGTCGTACTGGAGCGTGACCAGGATGCTCGGCAACTGATCTGCAAAGGCGCGGTGGAGGAGGTGTTCGCGTGTTGCGCGAGGATACGCACACCGAAGGGTGATCTGGCCTTTAACGACTCGCAGCGCGAGGCGGCGCGTGAGCGGGTTCATGCGCTGGAGCGGGAAGGCCTGAGAGTGGTCGCGATCGCCGGCCGCCCGGTTGATCGGTCGCAAAGCCGCTTTAGCCGCGAGGACGAGACCCAGCTGATCCTGATCGGATTCGTTGCATTTCTGGACCCTCCGCGCGAAAGCGCTGCGCCGGCGCTGGCCGCGCTGGCCGCGCATGGCATTCGAACGATCGTGCTCACCGGAGACAGCGAGACCGTTGCTGCCAGCGTGTGCGCGAAAGTGGGATTGCCAACGTCGGCGGTGTTGCGTGGAACTGATATCGATGCTCTCGATGACGCAGCGCTTGCGCATGCATTGGAGCAGGCACGGGTTGCTGCGCGACTCACCCCGCATCAGAAGGAGCGAATTGTGCAGGCGCTGAAGCGAGCGGGTTGCTCGGTCGGGTTCCTGGGGGACGGGATCAACGATGCGCCTGCGCTGCGTGCTGCGGACGTGGGAATTTCGGTCGATTCAGCAGTTGATGTTGCGCGCGAAGCAGCCGACATCGTGCTGCTGGAAAAAAGTTTACTGGTGATCGACGCCGGCGTGATGCAGGGCCGCGCGGCGCTGTGCAACATGAACCGCTATCTTCGGATGGCTGCAAGCTCGAACTTTGGCAATGTGCTGTCGGTGCTGGTGGCAAGCGTGTTTCTGCCGTTCCTGCCGATGCTGCCGCTACAGCTTCTGGTTCAAAACCTGCTCTATGACCTGTCACAGGCAGCCCTGCCGTTTGACCGGGTCGAGCCCGAACTGATCGCCAAGCCACTGCGTTGGGAGCCGAGCGAACTGACGCGTTTTATGCTGGTGTCAGGCCCAGTGAGTTCGCTTTTCGATGTGCTGGCGTTTGTAGTGCTGACTCAATTTCTGCACGTGGGAACTGTCGAACATCAGGCACTGTTTCAGTCGGCCTGGCTGATGCTTGGACTTTCCACTCAGGTGCTGGTGGTACAACTGATTCGGGCCCCTGAGTTGCCTTTGATGCGCCAACGGGCCTCATGGCCGGTAACCATTGCGTCGCTGTCTGTGCTGACGATCGGCATCAGCCTGCCCTTCAGCCCGCTCGCGCAGGTGTTCGGGCTGGCGCCGCCGCCGCTTGCCTGGTTTGCCTGGTTACCGCTGTTACTGAGCGGCTATCTGCTGATGATGCTGTGGGTCAGGCACCGACTGGTGGTGGGTTCGCATCGCGCTTAAGCCCAGCCAGCCCCTCTGCATGGTGGACGGTGGCGATGTAGTCGTGGCCACCGCTTCCGCCCGCAATCAGTGACTCGTAGGTTTGCCTGACCAGCGCTGCAAGTGGCACCGGGGCTCGGTATTGCGCCGATGCGGCAAGAATCAGGTCAAGGTCTTTGGCCATCTGCTCGCAGGAAAACGTGGAGGTGTAGTCGCGGTTTGCAAGCGGCGGCGTCTTGTATCGCACCATGGGCGAGCCAACGGCGCTCTCGCTGATCACTTCAAGCATCTGCTGCCAGTCAAGTCCACCTTTTTCGCCGAGCGCGAGTGCCTCGCCCAGCATGCCTGCTGACACCGCAATCATCAGATTGATAACCAGCTTCAACGTGCGTGCCTGTTCATCAGGCCCCACCAGAAAAATACGCTTCGAGAAGTGGGCAAGTAGCGGCTCAACCTGTGCAAAGTCGCTGCTGTCGCCGGAGGCGAACGCGGTGAGCTGCGCCGCTTCGGCCAGCACCGGGTTGCCCGACACCGCCACGCGCAGATAGCGACGATTGAGCGACCGTGCATGCGAGGCAACCTGTGCCGACGCAGCGGGCGAGACCGTGCTGGTATCCACGAAGATTGCACCGGACCCGAGATGGACCAACACGCCAGACGGTGCGCACCCGACCTCCAGCAGCACCCGGTCATCGGGGAGCGAGCTGAAGACGATTTCAGCCTGTTCGCAGGCTTCGGCAATGGATGAACCGGGCTGCGCGCCGAGCGAAACCAGCGCGGCTTGCGACCGGGCATCGACATCGAATGCCCGAACCAGGTGGCCAGCTGCGATCAGATGCGCGGCCATAGGCCGCCCGAGCTTGCCGCAGCCGATCCAGGCGACTCGAATCGGTTTCACGCGCGTGCCATGGTGAAGTCATAGTGAGCGACGCTGAAGGGCACGTCGCTGCGACCGCCATCGGGCGTTGCGCCTGGCGGCTGATCGATGAAATCGACGATCAATGAATCTTTGACGCCAAACACCGCGTCGGACTGCAGCCAGGGATCACCCTTGACGAATAGATGGGTGGTGATCGCTCGATAGCCCTCGCGCTGCAGCATGGTGTGCACATGCGCGGGCCGCCATGGGTGCCGCCCCATCTTGCGAAGCATGCCGCCTACCGGGCCATCGGAAGGAATGGTGTAGCTGATGGGCTTGACCGTTCGAAACGCGTAGCGCCCCTGGGCGTCGGTTTTTACACGGCCGCGACCGAACATCTTGCCGTCTGGCGTTTGTACGTCATAGAGGCCGTCGATGCCGTCGGTTTGCCAGAGATCGATGGCAACGCCCTCGACCGGCTTGCCGTCGGTGTCGCGTACGGTGCCCGAGACGAAGCAGGGCGTGCCGGGCAGCCCTTCGGCGATATTGCCCCAGTGCGCAATATCGGGCGCGCCAGCGACAAAGAAGGGGCCGAACACCGTGGTGTCGGTGGTACCTGCTGGATTGCGATGGTTGATCGCATCGACCAGCATTGAGACGCCCAGCGTATCGGACAACAGAATGAATTCCTGGCGCTTGTCGTCGCAGCGCTGACCCGTTTCGGTCAGAAACCGTATCGCGTTGAACCACTCTTCTTCGGTTGGTTCAATGTCGCGCACGAAAGCGTGAAGATGCCGAATCAGCGAGCTCATGATCTGCTTGAAGCGCGGATCATCGCATTGGCTGAGCCGTGCAACAGCAGCCTCGGTCAGGGTGGTTTCGTCAAAATTCATCGCGCAGTCTCCTGGTCGGCAACCGGTAAAGACTACCGATCCGAGGCGCTTGAGGCAAGGGAGCCATCAGCCCCCTTCGTCGACCCGGATGCCGTGACGTGTAGCGAGGTCTTGCCAGCGGCGGCTGTCGTCGACGATGAAGCGCGCCATCGAGGCGGGGTTGGGCGCCACGATATCGAGCGCATCGGCGGTTAGCCGCTCGCGAATTGCAGGCTGCCTGATCGCGTCATCGAGTGCGGCGGCGAGTTGCGCGACGATGCTCGCGGGCGTTTTGGCGGGCGCGGCAAAGCCGAAGACGTTTCGGACGTCGAGCGTGTCGAATCCCGATTCGCGCATTCCGGGAACGTCGGGAAGCGCGGGGGTCCGCGCGCTGGTGGACACGGCAAGGGCGCGGATCCGACCTTCTCGCAGATGCGGCAGCAACGCCGGAATGGTGCCGGTCAGCAGGTGGATCTGCCCGCCCACCAGATCGACAACCGCCGGTGCAGTACCGCGATAAGGCACATGCACGATCTGTGCGCTGGTTTGGGCATTCAGCAGTTCGAGCATCAGGTGATTGATGCCACCCGCACCTGCCGAGCCGTACAGCACGGTGCCCGGGCGCTCGCGGGCGCGACGAATCCAGTCATCCAAGGAACGTGCGTCGCTCTGGACGCTACCGGCCCAGAGCAGCGGCCCCGAGGCAATGAGTCCGATGGGTGCAAAGTCGGCGACGGGGTCGTAGCCAGCGCGTGAATTGACCGCCGCAACCGTGGTGAATGGCGAGGCGACCAGCAGAATCGTGAGCCCGTCGGGCGGGCTTTGTGCGACCAGCCTCGATCCGATCGCACCGGATGCGCCGGCGCGATTCTCGACCACGACAGATCGATTGAGCGACTGAGCCAGTGCGGGGGCGACCAGCCGGGCAACCGCATCGGTGCCCGCGCCAGGTGCGAAAGGTACGACGATGCGAAGCGGCTTATCGTTCTGCAGGGTCGATTGGGCGAAGGACGGATGTGGCGCGATCGATGCAGCCAGCGCGGCCGTGAGTAGCGCTCGGCGGGCTGGCAACCGTTGCAGTTCAGTTGTTTGGCGCATTCGATGTGTCGGGTTTGGTGGCTGACTGATCCGCTGCCGTATCGGGCTTGGCCGATGCCTCGGCCTCGGTGGACTTTTCGGATCCGGTTGGCGCTGTGCTTGTAGTGACTGCGGGTACGCGCGTCAATAGGTAAACCGATAAACCGGTGGAGATACAGAGTGCGATGAACACTGCCAGTGCTGTGGCAACGCGCGGCTTGTGGCTGACTTTCTTGGGGGGATCTTCGAGACGTACCGGGAAAACAGGCTTTGGCGCAACTGATGACGCAGCGGCGGCAAGTGCCGGCTCTACATCGGCGAATTCTTCAAGCGGCTGTGGAAATCGGCATACGCCGCAGATTCTGGCTGTGGCTTCGATGGGCGCGCCGCACTCTATGCAGTACATCGCGAATCCTTCAGCGAGCTCGCCGCGCCGAAGGCGCGTGAGGGCGTGTTGCGTTGTGGGGCGTCAGGCTGCGCTTGAGCGACTCGAGCGAGCGACCGATGGTATTGATGTCGCTGCGCGCCTGCTCCAGCCGCTCGATGACATCCGGCGCCAGCGAACTGGGCCGCGGCTCGGGCTCGGGCTCGGGTGGCGGTTCAGATTCAACCGGACTCGGTGACGCGCTGTGTGGCGGAAGGGGGTCGGGGGACCTTACTAAATCGACTTGCAGCGCCTGCTCAGCAGGCTCGGTGGTCTCGGCGGTCTCGGCGACCTCAACAGCATTCACCTCTTCCGTGACCAATGTCGCGGCGATTTCCGGCTCCGGAACAGGTTCGGTCATGGCTGGCAGCGTTTGTGGTGCCGCGCAGAACATGCAAAAGCGGGCCACCACCGGCAGCGGCTCGGCGCACACCCGACAAGGGCGGGTTTCGGGCGTGCCGGGGCTGGCCAGCTCGCGCGCGGCCTCAACCAGCACGACCGAGGGCGGCTCATGGCTTGCTGGGTCGGGCGGGGCGTCAGCGACCACCACCACCGAGGGCGTCTCGATGAGCTCCTGGGGTGGCTCGACTGGCAGAGCCACTTCAACGGCAACCTGTAGCGGCGTTTGCTCAGCGGGTTGCAGCTGCAGTGCACCGCAGGCTCGGCAGAACTTTGCGTGCGTCGGCAGCCGTATTCCACACGCGCCGCAACTTAGCCTGTGGGTCGCGGGTAGCTCTGGAATGAGCACGGGCGGCACCGGCTGCGCCGGCTGGAGCAACACGGCAGTGGGCTGCACCTCATGAGCGGCAGGGAGCTGTCCTGCAGGGCGTTGCGCAACACCGCATCGCCTGCAAAATCTTGCACTGCGCGGAAGCGGGTACTCGCAAGCTGAGCAGCGGTGGCGCGGTCCCGGTGTCGCCGCGGGCGCAACCGGATGCGCGGTCACTGCGGCAGGCCCCAGCGCTGATGCGGTGGGCGCTGCCTCGGGTTCGGCTGGGCGCAGCATTGGTGCTGCGGGTGCGCCGGGGGGCGGCGCCTTGGGGACAAAGCCGTGCTCGATGCTGTCCGCTGGCGTGACCGCGCCGGCGTCAGCGCTACGTCGGCGTTTGGGCTTGGGCGCCTCCGATGAAGCCTGACGTTTGCGTGTTCGACTGGCCGTACCCTCTGCCTTGGATGCGGCGACCTGGTCGGACGTATCCGTCGCGGCTTTACGCGATTTACGTCGTGTAGCGGGACTGGCGGTCGTGCGCGGCATGGGTGGCTTCGAACGGCGATAGGGAACCTTCGACTGTAGTTCGGCCCTGCCGGGAGTGCAAACAACACAGAGGTAACGTGTCGCGCCGATGCGACCTGCTACCGGGGTGGCGCCCGGTTGATGCCTCTTTAGCGCTCGCCAAGCTCGCGCAGGATCGCTTCGCTATCGATTCCGAGCGCCCGTGCGGGTACCGGTACCGGGTCGGGGCAGGCGGCAAACCGCGCGGGGCAGCGAATAACGGTTTGTTCGGAACCGTCTTCGGCACGCGCTTGCAGCCAGAGCCTGCGCGCAAGGGTTTGCTCGCAATGCACCACATCGAACACGCCCAGCACTGGAACGATGCGGTGCTCATCCGATGGGGTCGAGTGATCGCTCAGATGGAAACCCTGGCTGCCCGATTTCACTTGTGGCAGAGGTGGCAGGCCTTGCCCGTTCCAGGCCATCTGGGTCGTCCACGCACAGATGTCCTGCATGGAAAGATCAATGAATTGCCCCAGCCCCGATCGACGCCGCTCTTCGAGCGCGCCGAGAATGGCTGTGGCCGCAAACGCCGCGCCCATCACGTCGGCGATCGACGGCCCGGTCTTCATCGGAATATCGTTGGCGCGATTCAGATCCATTAATCCGGACATCGCCTGAACAACGGTATCGAAGGCTGGGCGGCCGGGGTAAATAGAATCGACCCCGAACCCCGAGATCGAACAGGCCACCAGCCTTGGATTGAGCTGGTGCAGTGCCTGCGGCGTCAGCCCCTTACGGGCGAGCGCGCCGGGCCGCAGATTTTCAATCAGCACATCGCAGCCTGCCAGCAGATGCTTCAATCGTTCGAGGTCGCTAGGGCTGCCAATATCAAGCACCAGCGATCGCTTATCGGCATTCTGGAACGAGAAAAACACCGCCCGATCCCCCTTCATTGGGGGCCAGTGCCGGACCGCCTCGCCACCGGGCGGTTCGAGCTTGATGACTTCGGCACCCAGCGCGGCCAGCTGCCGGGAGGCCGCTGGCGCCGTGGTGTAGTGACCAATCTCGAGCACACGAATACCGGCGAGTGGCCGGTCCGACGACACCGGAGCAGGCTCCGTCGTATCGGTTGATTGGCCGCGAACCGCGAGCAGTTCCAGCACCTGCGACCGGTTGGCGTCCGGCGCACTGACCGACGTTGGCGCGCGCCCGGGCGAGCGGCTCATCCTGAAAGCCGAGCCTGCGACAAAAATCATATGACCTGCAGGATCCGTCGCCTGGCTGATCATCTCGCGATGACTCAGGTTGGCTTCGTTTGCCGCACCTTCAATCGGCGCGATAGGGCCGCATGGAATGCCAGCCGATGCGAACTCGCGCATGCACACGGCAATGGAGTGCTCGCCGATCCAGGCCTGCATGCCAGCATCAACCGCATCAGCCTGGGCAACACGATCTGCGATCGCTGGAAATCGCTCGGCCAGTTGCCGGCCGGCCTGCCCCATCAGGCCGCAGATGCGTTGCCACTGGTCGTCGTTGCCTGCGCACACAAGCACCCAGCCGTCGCTTGCCCGGTATACATTCCACGGCGAGGACAGCGGATGTCGATTACCCACGCGATTCGCTGTCTTGCGAACGCCGCCCAGCGCGGCGGGCAGGAAAGTAGTCATCGCGCTAAAGGCCGCGTCGTAAAGCGCCACACTGACCTGTTGCCGGCCTGCACTGGAGAGCCTGAGCGCAGCCACCGCCGCGCCCGCCACATGAATACCTGCCAGATGCTCGAGCAGCGGCAAGGCCACTGGCAGCGGCGGTGCGTCGGCCATGCCGGTGGCGTCCATCATTCCGCTTAACGCCTGAATCTGAGCATCGGTGGCAGCCCAGCCCGCATGCGGGCCCGTGTCGCCGAATGCGGTCAGGTCGCAGAGTACCGCGCGCGGCGCCAGAGCGGGCAGCGCATCAGTCTGGTAGGCGAGCGGATCGGCATCGCTGCAGACCAGCGCAATGTCACTGGCTGACGCAAGGCGCTCGAGCAGCGCACGATCAGAGGGCTCCGCCGCGTTGATTTGAATGCTGAGCTTGCCCGCGGCGAGCGGTAACCGGTGGCGCCATTTGGGCTGCGCGAACGAGCCTGTGGCGCGCGGCTCGACACAGATCACGGTTGCGCCCAGCTGCGCAAGCAGCGATCCGGCGATCGCAGCGCCGATGCGAGCCCCCGACTCGAGCACGATCAAGCCTTGGAGGGGGGCGTTGTCCTTCGGGGTGGCGTCCTGGGTCATCGATGCGCTGCGGTTACCCGCATCCGGTCAGTAGCGTGGCGCCGATTATAGGGACCCCAGCGGATCGGGTGTGTCGACTCAGCATTGACGCGCGGACGGCGGTCGGTTTAGCCTCGCGGCTCACGAGAAAAACCAATCCAACAAAGGGAGACGCTGATGATTCGCATCGTTTTGGCCGCGGTTTCCATGGCGCTGATTTCCGGTTGCGCGCTGACGCCGCAGCACACGCCACCACCCAACGATCCGGTCACGCTGAAAGTCAATGTGTTCCGTGGCTCAAGCAACATCCCGATTTATCTGGCGCAGGAGAACGGCTACTTCGCGCGCCGCGGCATCACCATCGAGATGCAGTTCACACCGAACTCGGATGCCCAGCGACAGGGGCTCGCGGCTGGGCGGTTCGATATTGCGCATGCCGCGGTCGACAATGCGATAGCGATGGTCGAAGTGGCAAAGGCCGACGTGATCATCGTGGCCGGTGGCGATGGCGGTATGAACGAACTGCTGGTTCGGCCCGAGATCAACCGTCCTGCTGACATTCGCGGCAAATCGTATGTGGTTGACGCGCCGAATACCGCCTATGCGCTGATCGGGCGTAAGATCTTTCGCGAAGCCGGCCTGCGCGAAGGCGTCGACTACAAGCTCGATCCGCTGGGGGGTTCCGAGGCGCGAAGCAATGGCCTGAATGTGCCTGAGCGTGCGGCAACGCTGCTCAATCCGCCATGGAATTTCATCGCTCGCGACAAAGGTGCGAAGAGTCTCGGTCGTACCACCGATCTGTTCGGGCCCTACCAGGCGAGCGGAATTTTTGTGATGCGTCCGTGGGCCGCGAAAAATGGCCCTGCGCTCGAGCGTTATCTTGCCGCCTACATTGAGGGTTGTCGGGTAGCACAGGACCCGTCGCAGCGTGAGTTGGTGCTGCGGGTGCTGCAACGCGAGCTGAAGCTCACGCAACGGATCGCGGAGCTCACGTACACCGAGCTGACCACCGCTGGCAGTGGCCTAGCCAAAGACTGCGCCTTTGACATGAAGGGCTTTCGCAATGTGCTCGCCCTGCGTGCTGACATCGAAGGCCAATGGGGCGGCAAACCTCCCGCACCCGACAAGTATCTTGATCTGAGCTTCTACGAACGCGCACGCTCGCACGCGCGGCCCTGAACGGGTCATGCAGACCGACCCGGCTTAATGCCTGGGTCGGTTTGCTAAAGCTGTTGTCTTACTCAGCGCGCGCTCCGGATTTCTTGACCACGTCGCCCCATTTGCTGATCTCCGCGGCCTGGTAGGTGCTGAGCTCTTCGGGCGTACTCAGCACCGCATCGAGCCCCAGCTTTTGCATGCGCTCCTGTACATCGGGCAGCCGATAAACGCGCAGCACCTCCTGATGAAGCCGATCAATGGCCGCGCGCGGCGTACCGGCTGGTGCAAACATTGCAAACCAGGTCACGGCTTCGAACCCGGGAATGGTTTCAGCGACGGTGGGAATATCGGGTGCAGAGGCTGAGCGCTTCAGGGTGGTGACCGCGACCGCCCTGATCTTGCCCTCGCGTGCCATGGGCAACGCCGAGGGCATGTTGTCGAACATCAGCTGGATGCTGCCGCCGACCAGATCGGGAATTGCGAACTGCCGGCCTTTGTAAGGCACATGCGTCATCGCGGTACCGGTCATCGCCTTAAATAATTCGCCTGACACATGCACCGAGGTGCCGACCCCGGGAGAGCCAAACGACAGTTTGTCGGGATTGGCCTTCATGTAACTGATCAGATCACTGACGGTTTTGACCGGCAAGTTGTTGTTTACGACCAGCAGATTGGGTGCGGAGGCTACTAGCGAAACCGGCGAAAAATCACGCACCATGTCGTATGGCATCTTGGCGTAGAGCCCGCCGTTGATTGCGTGGGTACCGACCGTGCCCATCACCAGCGTGTAGCCGTCGGGCGCTGACTTGGCAACGAATTCGGCGCCAATATTGCCGCCCGCGCCTGGGCGATTGTCGACAATGACTTGCTGACCCAGTTGGGCCTTATCGCTGAACAGCCGTGCCAGGATGTCCGGCGCGCCACCGGTTGGGAAGGTAACGACCAGACGGATCGGTCGGTTGGGCCAGGTTTGTGCATCGGCCAGGCCAGGCACGACGCCTGCGGTAACCGCGGTGAACAGCGCGGCCAGTGCTGCGGTGGATCGAACAGACCGAATCATGGGCGTGTCTCCTTTAATGCGAACCCCATCGATTCGAGGGTTCTCGCTTCGGATTGTAGGGCGTCCACCGTCGGCGCACTGAAATGCAGGGGAAAGCCCTTGCCTAAGCGGACACCCATGACGATCCCAGCCAGCGACCAATCCGTGCGAACAGTAGCGTTGGGGAGATGGGTTTGCTGATGAAGTCGCACATACCTGCATCCATGCAGCGTTGGCGATCGTGCTCAAACGCATTGGCGGTTAGCGCGATGATCGGGAGCGGTGGCTTATTGCCGCGCTCCGAAATAATCGCAGCGGCCGCTTCAGGGCCGTTTAGCGTGGGCAGCTGCATATCCATCAGTATCAGCTGGTAGTCGGTATTGTTGGCCTGCTGGATGGCTTGTAGGCCGTCGGAGGCGGTATCGACCATCAGCCCTGTTCGCACCAGCAGCATCGAAAGAAGGTCTCGGCTGAGCGGGTCATCTTCCACGAGCAGGACGCGGCCCTCGAGGCGCGGCGCGGGGTTTTCGCTTGGGTTGGTGTGTCTGATTGAAGCGGGCGCACTCAGCGCGGTTTCTCGGGTTTCTGTTGGCGAGCCATGCACACTGCGTACCCAGGCTGTGAACCAGAATGTGCTGGAAAAGCCAGGCTCGTGTCGGGTGCCGGCATCGCCCTCCATCAGGCGCGCGAGGCGCCGGGTAATGGCAAGGCCCAGTCCGCTACCTTGCTGCTTATCGTTTCCACGCACAAAGCCCTGCTCGAACGGGTTGAACAGTCGCGGCAACGAAGCGGGGTCAATGCCTATCCCGGTGTCGCACACATCAAACCGCAGCAGCTGTCGGTGCTCGGTTTGCCTCAGGCGCGAGACGCGGACTTCAATTCGTCCCTCAGGGGTGAACTTAATGGCGTTACTGACGTAGTTGAGCAGCGCCTGCTGCAGTCTTTTCGGATCACCAAACAACGGCATTGAATCGAGGTGGCAGTGAAACTGCAGATCAAGATTGCGCTCGGCCGCCCGGTCGCGGGTGATAGACGCCACGTTGGTGAGAATTTGCCGCACCGTGAACGGCTTCTCGTCAAGTTCCAATCGACCAGCCTCGATGCGGCTCAGATCAAGAACGGAATCAATCAGACCCGTCAAGTGTTCGGTGGCGGTTTGTAGTTTGTTCAGGATTCCGGAATCGGCTCCGACGGTGTTGGTGTTTTTCAGAAGCGCGGCGATGGTGGCAATTGCATGCAGTGGTGTACGGATCTCGTGGCTGATGTTGGCCAGAAAAGCAGTTTTAGCCTGGTTGGCGGCTTCGGCGGCCCGGGTTGCTGTAGCCAGTTCGGCTGTGCGCTCGGACACCAGCTGCTCAAGATTAGCCTGATGCTGCAGCACCTGTTGTTCACGCTTTAACCTTAGGCCAATATCGCGCACGATCATCACGCTGCCCAAAATCTCGCCGCCGGGGGCAAAGATCGGCGAAAAACTGAGGCTGAAGTGAAGTACCCGGCCGGTGACGCGCTGCACCGACATGTACTCCTCGCCTTCGCCGGATTCGCCGCGATTGGCACGTGCAGGCGGGCGGTTGTCAGGTTCGATAAGGTGGCCGTCGAGCGTATAGAGGTCGAATAAGGATCGCAGATCAGACAGATTGGTCAGAATCAAGCCGGTGTCAGACAGCCCATGCATCTGCAGGAATGCCTCATTGAAGTGCGCCACCGACAGATCGGTTCGAATCACGCAGACGCCCTCTCTGATGCTGGACAGTGCGGTTTCAATAATGCGCTGACTATCGTCCGCTGTTTTGCGCGCAGCGTATTCAGTGGATAAGTCGCGTGCGGTGCTTACCAGGCAGAGCTCGCCGTCGATCACCGTTGGATACACGCTGATCGCGCACGGGACAGCGGTGCCGTCAGCGCGATACAGCGGGCAATCGATCAGCGTGAAAGGCCGCTCGAGGGGCATGCGGCTCAGCAGCAGTTCGCGCTGCCTCGGGTTGCCCCACAGCCCTAATGAAGTCGACGTACGGCCGATGACGTCGTGAAGCTCTCGACCCAACAGCCGGCAGTAGGCCTGATTGGTGTCGAGAATGACGCCATCGGCGGCGCGTGTCAGCGTGGTGGGTATCGGGCTTTCACGAAATGCGATTGCAAGGTAATGGTCTGAGCCCGCGGAAGCTCCGACGTTCGGCGGCGGCCAATCCATTGCAACGCCTTCGCTCAAGCAAGCCGCTCCACCTGGCCACACAACATATAGCCGGCACCCCGGATGGACTGGATACGTACGCAGTCGGTATTGAGCTTTCGTCGCAGACGCGTCACCAGCATATCGACCGACCGGTCATTGGCGAAGTGCCGTTCGCGATGCTGAACATGGTCCATGATGCGGTCGCGCGAAACCACCTGGTTGGGATAGCGCACAAGCAGATCGACCAGCCGAAACTCTGCGGTCGTAAGGGGTACCTCGCGATCGCCTAAGCGGATGGCCCTGCGTGCCGCTTCGAATAGCCCCGACCCGATCGCCCAACGACACGGCGCTGCCTGCGGAGCCGTCGCAGGGGTGCATCGCGACAGCGTATTTCGAATCCTCAGCTGAAGTTCGCGCGGATCGAATGGCTTGACCAGGTAGTCGTCGGCGCCGACCTCGAGCCCAATCACGCGATCGATCGGTTCGCCGCGCGCGCTCACAATCACTACAGGGAAGCGCCGTTCGACTCGCCAGAGGCGCACCAGGTCAAGGCCGTTCTCGTGGCCAAGCATCAGGTCGACAATCGCAATATCGGGCGGTCTACGCTCCGCCAGGCGGCGAGCCTCCAGAGCTGAGCGTGCGCCAATGAATTCGTTGCCACCCTGCTCGACCATCAGTCGCACCAGATTCAGCGAAACCGGATCGTCGTCGACGACCAGAACCTTGTGTTTCATGACCTGGGAGCTCCGAGTAGTGCAACTGCATAGCCAAATTATCCGAGTAAACCTCCTGAAATTAATAAAGGGGAAGAGGTTTGGTATGCAAAGATTTGTTTTGCAACAAAGAAAGTAAGATAGAGGGTTTCCCAACTTGGTTGATTGGAAGCATCTCAGACAGTTGGCGGCGCAATTGGGCGGCGACGCACTCCGACCCTTGCTGTGCGAACTCGCCTCAAGTGTCGCGTCGTCCCCCGGTCAGCTGGCGGCCTTGTGCCGCTCAGGCAATCGCGCTGAGCTTCGGGTGCAGGCGCACCGACTTCGGGGTCAGGCAGCCATGATGGGGTGTTGCGGCCTGGCGGCCGCGCCGGCTTCACTCGAGGAGCTGGCTACTGCTCCCGAGGCGACCCCTGCCGCGATTGGCGCGCAAATTGAAGCGATCGCTTCGCTCGCAGACCCCACCGCGCTTGCGCTGCAGGGGTTCGCGGATCAGCGTCCTAGCAACCAGCCCGCTGCAAATGCCGCCACAATGGCTACCCACCAGATCCAGTTGGAGGACGCGGCGGCCTCAGGCTGAGGCGCGGCTGAAGCCGGTGCTGTTTGGGCTGCTGGCACTGAGCCCGTCGAAGCGCCCTCTGCACTGACAGAGTCAGGCTGTGCCTCACTTTGGTTTTCGCTGGGCGCAACGGCTGGCGCATAACGTTTAATAAGTTCCGCTTCGAAGCGGCTGAAGAATTCCTCGGCGAGTGATTTGGCAACGCCGTCGATCAGGCGCTGACCAATCTGCGCGAGCTTACCGCCCACGGTGGATTTCACCGAGTATCGCAATTCAACGCCGGTGTCATTCTGAACCAGATGCACCTGCGACTCGCCTTTGCCGAATCCAGCGGCACCGCCTTGCGCATCAAATCGCAGTGAATACGACTCAGGTACGACGATGTCTGCCAGCGTGACTTTGCCGTTGAATCGTGCCGAGACCGGACCGATCCGGATCGCTACGACGATGGCATAGATGTTCTCACCGGTAAGTTCGAACTTCTCGCATCCGGTAATACAGCGCTTGAGGATTTCCGGGTCGTTGAGGGCGTCCCAGGCCTGTTCGCGGGTAACGGCGAGCTGACGGCTGCCTTGCATGTCCATGATGAGGATTCCGGCTGGAGAAAGCGGTGATAAACGAAGCCCGCGAGTTTACGCTTCCCGGGCAGGGCTGCCGGCGCGCTCGGCCAGCCATTGGCGAAATTCGGCCCCCACCTCGGCGTGCTCTTCGCCCAAATCAACGGTTGCCTGCAGGAAACCGAGCTTGGATCCACAGTCGTAGCGGGTTCCGCGGTAGCGAAACGCGAACACCTTCTCGCGCCTTAACAGCTGCGCGATGCCGTCAGTCAGCTGAATTTCTCCACCGACGCCCCGGGGCAAGGCCTCGAGCTCTTTGAAAATGCCTGAACTCAGGATGTATCGGCCGGCGACCGCCAGGGTGGTGGGGGCTACAGCGGGTTCGGGTTTTTCGATGATGCCCGAGACGTCGACGATGCCCTCGGCAACCTGCCGTCCTGAAACAATCCCGTAGCGGCGGGTGTGTTCGCGTGGGACATCCTGAACCGCGAGGATGCTGGCCCGCCACTCGGTGTACTGAGCCACCATCTGCGCCATGACCGGTGGCGTGCCCACCATCAGATCGTCCGCGAGCAATACTGCAAAGGGTTCATTACCGACCAGTTCGCGCGCACACAGCACCGCATGGCCGAGCCCCAGCGCTCGCGGCTGCCGCACGTAGGTGCAGAGCATGTCATCGGGAGCGATCGAGCGCGCGATCGACAGCAGCCCCAGCTTGCCAGCCACCTCGAGCTCGTTTTCAAGCTCATAAGCGGTGTCGAAGTGGTCTTCAACACTGCGCTTGGTGCGGCCGGTGACAAAAATCATCTGGCGGATGCCCGCCGCGTAGGCCTCTTCGACCGCATACTGAATGAGCGGCTTGTCGACCACCGGAAGCATTTCCTTGGCGGACGCCTTGGTGGCCGGTAAAAAGCGCGTTCCGAGCCCCGCGATGGGAAAAACGGCCTTGCGAATCAGTGCTGTGGTCATGGCGTAAATGGGTCGACAAAAAAAGTGAGTGCAAGTGTACCGCCGCGCCCAATTTGCAGTGCCGCTTATCATTGACGCGTTTGGGCACTTCGTTATCTTTGTTTATTGCCGCTGGAGAAGCCAACCATGTCAGCCCCCTCAATCCTCCCCGTCATTCTGTGTGGCGGATCGGGAACGCGCCTGTGGCCGCTGTCACGCAAGAGTTTTCCGAAGCAGTTTGTACCGCTGGTGGGCGAGCGCAGCCTGCTTGAGCTCACCTTGCGGCGGGT
The DNA here is from genome assembly GCA_964581825.1 of uncultured Bordetella sp. Taxonomy (GTDB): domain Bacteria; phylum Pseudomonadota; class Gammaproteobacteria; order Burkholderiales; family Burkholderiaceae_E; genus SYIM01. The sequence goes on along the minus strand of CAZORB010000011.1, from coordinate 25,720 downwards.
TGCCCCGCTTGGCGCCAGCGTGCTGATGGTGGCCGCCGACGATCATCGCTTCATGGTGCTCGAGGCGCTCGAGGCCGCTGGTGTGGCGGGCTCGATGCTGCTGGAGCCTTCTCCGCGCAACACGGCTGCAGCGATGGCGCTGGCAGCGCTTCATGCGCGTGCGGGGGGCGCTGGCGAGTCGCTCATGCTGTTCTGCCCATCCGATCACCATATTCCCGACGCTGACGCTTTTGCGGCCACCGTGCGCCAGGGCATGGCGGCTGCGCAGGCCGGTGCAATCGTCACCTTCGGGGTCATGCCAAGTTTCCCTAGTACCGCCTATGGCTACATTCGCCAGGGCGATCCACGCGCCGACGGCAGCCGTCAGGTGGCGCGTTTCATTGAAAAACCCGATGCTGCGCGCGCGGCCCAGATACTGCTTGAAGGCAATGTGCTCTGGAATGCCGGCATCTTTTTGGCAAGCGCCAATGTTTTGCTCGCAGCGCTCGAGCGCCATGCGGGCGATATCGTTGCGCAGGTTGCGCGGGCGCTGGATGCAGCCCACCGTGAGTCGCTGCCCTCGCGCGCGCCCGGCGCAAGCGTGTCGCTGGTGCGGCCAGCAGCCGAGGCGTTTTCGGCAGCGCGCTCACAAAGTATCGATTACGCGGTGATGGAGCCGCACGATGATGTGGCGGTCGTACCTTTCATGGGCCAGTGGAGCGATGTCGGAAGCTGGAACGCGGTGGCCGATCTCACGCCGGCTGATGCGCAGTCGAACCGGCTTCAGGGCCAGGGCATCGCCCATCAGGCGACCAATACATTCGTTCATGCGCCGCATCGGCCGGTGGTGGCGCTCGGCACACGCGATCTGCTCATCATCGACACGCCTGATGCGGTACTGGTGGCGCACCGCGACCATGCCGAGCAGGTGAAGGACGTGGTGGCAAGGCTGGAGGGGCAACGTTGCGCGCAGGCGGTCAGCCACCGCAAAGTCTCGCGCCCCTGGGGCTGGTATGACAGCGTCGATCAGGGCGACCGGTTTCAGGTGAAGCGAATCGGTGTCAAACCTGGCGCCAGCCTCAGCCTTCAGAAGCACCATCACCGCGCTGAGCACTGGATTGTGGTGAAGGGCACCGCCGAGGTGACACGTGGCGCTGACACCTTTTTGCTCAGTGAAAACCAGTCCACCTACATTCCGGTGGGCGAAGTGCATCGACTGCGCAACCCCGGCAAGATCGAACTGGAGATGATCGAGGTCCAGTCAGGCGGTTATCTTGGCGAGGACGACATTGTTCGCCTGGAAGACACCTACGGACGGGCTGCGCGTTGACTCGCTAGCGCTGCGCAATCAGCCGAACCATTTCCGGCAACATCGCCCCAGGTTCGGCTTGGGCCGCCCGCGTCAGCGTATCAAGCACAGCATGCGCTACGGTGCGTTCGGCGCCTGAATCAGCGGCCATCGTCTGGTAATAGCCAAGATCTTTGCAGGCATTGGCCACGCTGAAGCGAAGTGCCCCAATGTCCTGTTCAAGCAGATAGGGTTTGAGACGATCCAGCGCGATGCCGCCACCGCCGCCGCGCGCCAGCACATCGACAAACACCTCGGCAGGCACGTCAGCGCGTTGCGCGCAGGCGGCTGCCTCGGCAATCAGCGTGACCAGGCCGAGCGACACAAAGTTATGCAGCAGTTTCATCCGGTGGCCAGCGCCCACCGGCCCTGCATGAAAAATATTCTCTGCAAAGCAGGCGAGCACGGGCCGGCAGCGCTCGAGCAGCGCTGCTTCGCCGCCCACCAGCAGGTTCAGTCTGCCCTCAGCAGCCTCTTTCGGCGTGCGCGTCATGGCTGCGTCGATGAAGTGCGCGTCCGCGGCACGCACGAGGGCCGCCATTTTTTCGGTCGATGATGGGATCGAGGTGGAGAGATCAACCACCAGCGCGCCAGGCCGCAGGCCTGCCAGCGCGCCGTCGGGCCCGGTGAGCACCGCTTCAACCTGCGGGCTGCCGGTAACGCATACCAGCAGCACCTCAACCTCCGAGGCCACCGCGCGTGCGCTGGTGTGCAGACGGGCGCCGGCTTCGAGCAGCGCATCGAGCGGCTGATTGCCCGGATGATCGAGCAGATGCAGAGCATGGCCGTGCCTGACAAGGTTGGCGGCGATACCAACGCCCATCAGGCCGGCACCGATCAATCCCACGACAGTTTTCATAGGGTCTCCAGGTCAGGAAGCGCGCATGAGACGCTACTCTACGCCGGGCCGTCTCACGATTCACGGCCCTTGCAGAGGAACCGATGGCAGGCGCGACGGTTTTGCAGTAAGGTTTGGCCGTTTTCAAGGAGATCTCACGATGGCCTACGCGGTCACCGACGATGGCGTCAAACTGTTTTGCGAGTCCACCGGTAGCGGCATTCCGGTGCTTTTCATCCACGAATTCGCGGGCGATTCGGTGAGCTGGGAGCCTCAGGTGCGCCATTTTGGCCGCCGCTACCAGTGCATCACGTATAACGCGCGCGGCTATCCGCCCTCCGACGTGCCCCCGACATCGGCCTCGTATTCTCAGCAACGGGCGGTGCAGGATGCGATCGCTGTGCTGGATCATTTCGGGGCTCAAAAGGCGCATATCGTCGGCCTTTCAATGGGTGGCTTTGCCACGCTGCATCTGGGTATCCGTCATCCTGAACGCGCGCTGTCGCTTTGCGTGGCCGGTTGCGGCTACGGCGCCGAGCCTGATAAGCGTGACCAGTTCCGTCGCGAATCGGAAGCATCGGCAGCCATGTTGCTCGAGCAGGGCATGGATGCGTTCGTCGACCGCTACGCGCTGGGTCCCACCCGTGTGCAGTTTCAGAACAAAGACCCTCGCGGCTTCGAAGAGTTCAAAGCCGATTTCCGCAAGCATTCGGCGCTGGGGTCAGCCAATACGCAACTGGGTGTGCAGCGCGAGCGGCCCTCGCTGTTTGAGCTGCGCGAAGACATGGCGCGCATCAACGTGCCCACGCTCATTCTCAATGGCGATGAAGATTGGCCCTGCCTGCTGCCGGCCCTGATGATGAAGGAAGTGATCCCGACTGCGGCGATGGCGGTCATTCCCAATGCGGGCCACACGATCAACATCGAGGTACCCGATGCCTTCAACCGCGAACTGGGCGAGTTCCTGTCGTGGGTCGACTCCGGTCGCTGGCCTGTTCGGGATCCGCGGGCCATGGGCAAATCGATTCTGGGAATGGTCAAGTAAGTCATGACCACGGTGCGCGGCATGGGGCCAGGGGGGGGCGGGTTGGATAGCGGCCTGTCGCCCTCGAGTGCTGCCTGGCAGGATCGCGTCCAAACCATGCGCCGCGAAATGACCGGCGCCGAGCAGCCGGCTGCCTCACGCGCTTCGCGCCAGGAAGCCGCGCAGTTGGCGCGAGGGGCTGAGCGAACCCAATCGCGGCGCGCCGATGAGGCAGGCGCCGTGTCGGTGCGTAATGACTCGATCCGCGCTGAGCGCACCGTGCGGCGCGATGCACTGCCTCCCGCCACGGCCACTGCTGCGGAAGATCTGCGCAGCCGAATGGCAAACGAAGCCGCTCGTGCGGCCGACACCATGACCGAGGCGGCCACCCAGCGCGCGCTGCGTGAATACGCAAACGCCGGCTGAGCCCGTGCTGCGCGATCTGGTGCTGGTGGGCGGCGGACACGCCCACGTGGGGGTTGTGCGCCAGTTTGCGATGCGACCCGAGCCTGGGGTGCGGCTGACGCTCATCAGCCGAAGTTCGATCACACCGTATTCCGGCATGTTGCCGGGCTACATCGCTGGCCATTACCGCTGGGACGAGGTCCATATTGATCTGGATCGCCTGTGTCGGTTTGCCAAGGCCACGCTGATTCGAGCCGAAGTAATCGGTATCGATCGCGCTGCGCAACAGCTCCTGCTCGCCGACCGACCTCCGATCTCGTACGACCTCCTGTCGCTCAACCTGGGCTCGACGCCGCGCAACGATCAGGTGCCGGGCGCGGCCGACTATGCGGTGGGCGTCAAACCGATAGACGGATTGAATCGCCGGTGGTTGTCGCTGCTTGAACGCGTATCGGTGCATCCCGGACGGGCGAGCATCGCTATTGTTGGCGCGGGGGCGGCCGGGGTTGAACTGGCCTTTGCGATTCGCGAACGCGTTGGTGCGCGACTGCGCGAGCTCGGGCGCCCGAACGACAGCCCGCACCTGGTGCTCTATGGCGCCAATGAGCAGGTGCTGCCAACCCACGCTGCATCGGTGCGGCGGCGTGTGCTTCCGTTGCTTGCGCGCCGGGAGATTGCGCTTCGCACCGGCGCGCCGGTCACGGCCGTTGAGCGGGGCCGGCTGCAGTGGCAGGGCCAGTGGCATGCTCACGATGAGATCATCTGGGTGACCCAGGCGGGCGGCGCGCCGTGGCTAAGAGACAGCGGGCTTGCGCTCGACGCACAGGGTTTCATCAAGGTGGACGCCAGCCTGCAGACGCTCACTGATACCCGCATCTTCGCAGCAGGCGATATCGCGTCGCTGCCCGATCGTAAGCTGGAGAAAGCGGGCGTGTTTGCGGTCAGAATGGGCCGGCCGCTTGCCGATAATTTACGGCGCGTGTTGCGGGGCGAGCCGCTCAAAGCCTATCGCCCGCAGCGTCATTGGTTAGCGCTGATCGCCACCGGTGATCGCTATGCGGTGGCCTCGCGCGGACCCATCGGATTCTCGGGCAAGTGGGTCTGGCACTGGAAAGACTGGATTGATCGGCGCTTCATGCGCCGGTTCTCAGAGTTTGCTATGCGGGAACCCGGCGCAGGCGCCATGCATGCGGCTATGCCGCATCGTCTGGCGCTCAACCCCGACGAGCAGCGGCAGGCGCTGTCGGTGCTCGCCATGCGCTGTGGCGGGTGCGGCGCAAAGGTCGGAGCCGACATCCTGTCGCGGGTACTGGCTCAGCTCGATCCGGGGCGTCATCCCGATGTGCTGATCGGACTCGACGCGCCCGACGATGCAGCGGTGCTGCGCATTCCGCCAGGTCAGGCGCTGGTCCAGAGCGTCGATTTTTTCCGCGTCTTCCTGGATGACCCCTGGCTGTTTGGCCGCATTGCCGCCAACCACGCGCTGAGTGATCTGTTCGCCATGGGCGCGCGACCGCAAAGCACATCGGCGCTGGTCACGGTACCGGCGGGTCTGGATGTCAAGGTTGAAGCGCTGCTGGTGCAATTGATGAGCGGGGCGCTGCAAACGCTGAGGGATGCCGGCTGCGCGCTGGTGGGCGGGCACACGGCCGAGGCGCAGGAGCTCGCTATCGGTTTTGCTGTCAACGGTCTCGTCGATGAATCGCTCGCCACGCTGACTCGCAAGAGTGGGTTGATGCCGGGTGATGTGCTGATCCTCACCAAGCCACTTGGCATTGGCACGGTGCTGGTCGCGCGGGAGGCGTTGGCCGCGCGGGGCCTCTGGATCGATCAGGCAATCAGCTCAATGCTGCAGTCGAATCAGGCGGCCGCGCAATGTCTTCGCGATTTCGGCGCGCGGGCCTGCACCGATGTCACCGGCTTTGGACTTCTCGGGCATCTGACTGAAATGACCCGCGCGAGCGGGGTGGGCGCGCGGCTTAGCCTGAATGCGGTGCCCGCTCTGGAAGGCGCGCTCGATTGCCTGGCGGCTGGCCATCGAAGTTCCTTACACGCAGGCAACGCACGCGTGGCTGCGCTGGTGGCCAATTACGAACAGATGGCTCACGATCCACGCGTTGCGCTGCTGTTTGACCCTCAAACCTCGGGCGGTCTGATTGCGGGGGTTCCCGCCGAACGTGCTGACGCGTGTCTCCATGCGCTCCACGCGCTGGGATACCAGGCCGCTGCGTGCATCGGCGAAGTCTTACCAAGCAGCGACGATCTTCTACCGATTCGATTGGCCTGATTGCTGGCCTTACCAGACGAGCTGGCCTACCCACTCTTTGAGTGCACGGGCGCTCAGGTGGAGTGCCTCAGCCTGCGGAATGAACCGCCTGAGGTCCGCGAAGTCAATGCTCTCGTAGTCCGCCGGCACTGCGATCACCTCCAGGCCGGTGGCGCGAAAGTGCGACACCGATCGGGCCATGTGCGACGCAGAGGTGACCAGCAGCACGCGGCGAATGCCGCGGTCGGCCAGTACGGCCGCGGTATCAGTGGCGTTCTGCCGGGTGTTTCGGCTGCGGGTTTCAACAACGATGGCCGAATCGGGTACGCCGAATGCCCGCAGCACGGTGCGCATCGCGTCGGCCTCCGATTGCGTATGCGTAAGAGGGTCATGCCCCCCGCTTGCAATAATGAGCGGTGCCCTGCCTGCATGCCAGAGCCGTGCGGCCTGCCACACCCGGTCAGACGCTTCGCCAAGATCCGGCCAGGGTCGCGTTGGCGTGGGGGGCGACACGCCACCGCCCAGCAGCACGATGGCGCCTGCGGTTGGCGTGGCGGCAATCTGCTGATCGCTGATCACCGCGGCATGGTCACGGCTGACATGCGCCTGAATCCAGTTTGCAGTGACGGGTAGAGACCAGGCGGTGAGCCACACCATGCCCGCCATACCAGCCAGAGCCGCAGCCATGCGCCAGCGTGTGAGGCCAAGCAGCAGCGCGAGCAGACCCAGAGCGAGCGCGCTGCCAAGTGGCGAGATCAGCGCGGTCAGTAGCGCCGAGACCAGCAGCATCGCTAGCGAATGCCGAAGCCCAGCGCGCGCAGCGCCTCGGACAGGCGCTCGCGGCCGCGTAGTTCATGCACGCGCCGGGCTGCCTGCAGACTCCAGTCGACCGCGCGCAGGCCCTGCGAGGCCTGAAACCCGGCCATGGCGCGGTCGTAATCGGCCACAGCTTCCGCCTCGGGTGCGGGCGAGTAGCGCTCGCGATGCAGGATGGTCTGCTGGGGTAGCCTGGGTTTGATGTCGGCGGTTTGTGCAGCCGGATCTTCAAAGCCCACGCACAGGCCAAAGGCGATCATCGCGTCAGCGGGTAAACCGACCTCGGCCGCCACTTTTTCCGGCTCGTTTCGCATCGCACCGATATAAACGGTGCCCAGGCCAATCGACTCGGCCGCCAACACAGCGTTCTGAGCCGCCAGCGCCGCATCGATGACCGCGACCAGCAGCATTTCGAGATACCGGGTGCCGTCGGGCGCGATTCCGCGCCGGTCCGCGATCCGGTCAAGGCGCGACAGGTCGGCCACCCACATCAGGAACAGCGGGCAGCGCCGAATATGGTCCTGGTCGCCCGCCAGCATCGACAGCCGCGCTTTGCGATCCGGGTCCTGCACGGCAATCACGCTCCAGGCCTGAACGTTCGACGAGCTGGCCGCTGACTGGCCAGCCGCCACCAGCATTTCGAGCGTACCCTCAGGCAGTGGCCGGTCGCTGAAAGCGCGCACCGAGCGGTGCCGAAGCAGCGTATCGAACACCGGGCTCGTTGGCATGTCGGGCAGTGCCACCTGCGGGCCATAGCGACGTCTGAGCGCCTCATCGCGCGGCAGATTGCTGACCTCATCGGGATGCGAGGGTGCGGTCGGTGGATACGGGGAAATGGGGAGTGGAGCGTTCATGGTGGCACCCTGACAGGCATCGTGCAGACAGCGAAGGACGCGAGTGTATCGCCCGGGTGCGACAAACCCCTGCATTTGCGAACGGAATCGAGCCCCGATAAGGTCGCGTCCATGTTTCGAGGTAACAAACAATATCTGCCAAGCAAACCGTGCGCCGCCTGTGGCCGGACCATGACCTGGCGCAAGGCCTGGGCGCGCAACTGGGAGTCGGTTCTCTATTGCTCGGACCGGTGTCGGCGCGCCCGGCGTGCCCCAGGCTGAACACCTCCTTCGTCCGTCGTCCCTCCGCATTCGGGAAGTTCCATGCCGCGCCGCACGCCCTCTCTGCCGTCTGCATCGACCGCGCTTCGTCATCTGGTGCTCGTGCTGGGCGACCAGCTCGACGCTGAGTCAAGCGCCTTCGACGGATTCGATCCCGCCTGCGATCGAATCGTCATGATCGAGGCGATTGAAGAGTCCACGCATGTCCGCAGCAGCAAACAGCGGATTGCGGTGTTCCTTTCAGCGATGCGGCACTTCGCCGCTGAATTGCGCGAGCGTGGCTGGCCGGTTGACTACTATGGCCTCGATCACGCCGACGGCGCGGTGACGTCGCTTGCGCAGGGGCTCGCCGCATCTATGGCTCGTCATCGGCCGCAGGCGGTCATCCTCGCGGAACCAGGAGACTGGCGGGTTGATCAGGCATTGCGCGAGGCATGCGCGCGCGTCGATGTGCCCATTGAAGTCAGGGGCGATCGGCATTTTCTGTGCACGCGCGAAGGCTTCGAGCGCCACGCCGCCGGGCGCAAACAGCTTCGGCTTGAATATTTTTATCGCGAGATGCGTCGGCGCCATGATGTGCTGATGGTCGATGACGCATCTTCAGCCGACGGACGCGGCCCGGCGGGCGGTCAATGGAATTTTGACGCGGACAATCGCGAGTCGTTTGGCGCAGAGGGGCCCGGCGCCTTGCC
>CAZORB010000011.1:0-17137 GCA_964581825.1 uncultured Bordetella sp. | reverse complement strand
GCCGAGCTCGCAGCGGTCGAGGGCTTCATCCGCCAGATCTTGGGGTGGCGTGAATACGTGCGCGGGCTCTATTGGCTGAAGATGCCGGCCTATCTCGAGTGGAACGCGTTGGAGGCCCATGAGGCGTTGCCAGAGTTCTACTGGACCGGCAACACGCCCATGGCCTGTCTCGCCGATGCGGTTGGTCAGACGCTCCGGTTCGGCTACGCGCATCACATTCAGCGCCTGATGGTCACCGGTCTGTACGCGCTCCTGCTGGGCGTGGAGCCTCGGCAGGTGCACCAGTGGTACCTGTCGGTGTATGTGGATGCAGTGGAGTGGGTTGAACTGCCCAATACGCTGGGCATGAGTCAGTTCGCGGACGGCGGCCTGATGGCGAGCAAGCCCTATGTAGCCACGGGCAAATACATTGAGCGGATGTCGAATCACTGTGGGCCGTGTCGGTTTCGTCCGAGCGAGCGTATTGGCGATCGGGCCTGCCCGTTTACGACGCTATATTGGGACTTCCTGTCGCGTCATCAGGCCAAGCTTGCCAGCAACCCTCGGATGGCGCTGCAGGTGAAGAATCTTGCCCGTGTATCGGTTGATGAGATGCGTCAGATCCGCGAGCGCGCGCAATGGATTCGAGCCGGCGGGCTGTCGGAGAAGCAGGATGCCTGACACCGATCAGGCCGCGGTGCTGGCCCTGGCGGCTGCACTGGGCTGGGCCAGCGGCTTCAGGCTCTACGCAACGCTGTTTGCAGCGGGGCTCGCGAGCCGCTTTGGCTGGATCGATCTGCCAGCATCGCTTGAACTGCTGCAGCATCCGGTCCTGCTCGGGCTCACCGGTCTATTGCTTGCTACCGAGTTTTTAATCGACAAAATTCCTGGGCTCGATTCGTTCTGGGATCTGGTCAATAGCGTGATCCGCATTCCTGCTGGGGCGGCTCTTGCCGCAGCAGTGCTTGGCGCCGACAGCGGTGTGATGGCGGTCGCCGGTGCGCTGTTGGGTGGCGGGCTGGCAGCCAGTTCACAACTGGCCAAGACGAGCGTGCGGGCCGCCATCAATACGCTGCCCGAACCGGTATCGAATGTGTTCGCAAGCTTCACTGAAGACGGTCTGTCGCTCGGCATGCTGTGGTTGGCAGTCAGTAAGCCTATGGTGTTTGCGGTGCTGCTGGGCGTGATGGTGGTGCTCGCGCTGCTCGCGATCTGGCTGCTGATGCGGTTTCTGCGCGTGGTGGTCGCGAAGGTTCGCAACCGATTCAGCAGGGGCGCGGCAGGTGCCTGATCGTTTGCAATTCGAGCCGGGCCGTCAGGCTGCGCTGGACAGGCTGGCGCGCTTTGATCCGATTGCTTATGCGCGCAGCCGCAATCATCTTGAGGGTGAGGTCAGTCGGCTATCGCCTTACATCACGCATGGCACCCTGAGCGTGCCTGAGGTGTGGGCGGCAGTGCGCGATCGCTATCGAATCGATCTCACCCATCGGTTCGCAATTGAACTGGGATGGCGCGAGTACTTTCATCATGCGTGGCGACACGACGGTGAGGGTATTTTCGAATCGCTGCACCAAGGCCCGCTCCCAGACGATGCGTATTCGCGGGTCCTTCCCCCTGACCTGATCGCGGGGCGTACCGGTATTCCGGTGATCGATCGTGCGGTGGCCGAACTGGTTCACACCGGCTGGCTGCACAACCACGCTCGGTTATGGCTTGCATCTTATGCAGTGCATGTTCGCAAAGTGCATTGGCGCGCAGGGGCCGACTGGATGGTCGGGCACCTGCTCGATGGCGATCTGGCAAGCAACCATCTGTCCTGGCAATGGGTGGCGGGCACAGGTAGCGCCAAGCCCTATCTCTTTAACGCCGATAACGTGGCGCGCTTTGCACCGCGCGACTGGCACAGCGGTCGCACGGTAATCGACACCAGCTACGAGGCGCTTGAGGATCTTGCGCGTACGCCACCGCGCCGGTCCAGTACGCACGCGGAAAGCCGTGCTGATGAGGGAGGCGTGAGGCCGCTACCGGGCCTGCTGTCTGAACCGCCCTTTACGCTCGAGGCCGCCACGAAGCAGGATCTGGAAGATGCCTGGGTGATCCACCCCTGGGCGCTCGCGCCGGCGCCGCCGGGCCGTCGTGCGGTTGGTGTGTTCATCGCGGCGTTTCATCGCCGTTGGCCATGGAGCGAACAGCGCTGGCGTTTTGTTGCTAAGGCGATGCGTCAGCTGACCGACCGCGTGCTCTGGTGCGAGGTGCCGCTGCCGCTCAGCATCGACACGGTTGACGATCCCCACGTCGCAGCATGGTTGCCCGCCGGCCAGGGTCGGCCTGTACCTCGCCTTTATGCGGAACCCGGCACGCGATGCCGGTCATTCTCGGCCTACTGGCGTCGAGTGGGGCCGGACGCTGCCCGCTGACCGGGCGGGTGTCCACCCAGGCAAACCCGAGTGCCTGGATCCCCCGCGGGGAAAGCTGTCGAAAGCGTGATTCCTCGTGTTAGATTCCGGCCACTTGTGTTGAGAAAGGAGACATCAGATGCGCTCAAAAATGCTGGTTGCCGCCCTGACTGCGGCCATGTTGGGGGGGGCGGGTGCCGCCATCGCTGCAGATAAGGTCAAAGTGGGCCTCATCAGCACGTTGTCGGGCCCTAACGCCGCAATTGGTAACGACATCCGTGACGCTTTCATGCTGGTGGTCAAGCTCAATGGCGGCAGGCTGGGCGGTCTTCCCGCCGAAGTCATGATCGCCGACGATCAGTTCAAACCTGACGTGGGTAAACAGCTGTTCGAGCGCATGGTGAAGCGCGACAAGGTCGATTTCCTGACCGGTGTGGTGTTTTCCAACATCATGCTTGCCGGTCTGCCGGAAGCCATTGAGGGCAAAACGATTTACCTGAGCCCCAATGCCGCACCGTCGCCCATTGCCGGTAAAGAATGCAGCCCCTACTTCTTCGCAGTGTCCTGGCCAAACGACGCCTACCACGAGGCAGCCGGTCAGCACGCCACCAACCAGGGCTTCAAGAACGCCTACCTGATTGCGCCCAACTACCAGGCCGGTAAAGACTCGCTGGCGGGGTTCAAGCGCTTCTACAACGGCAAGGTGGTCAACGAGGTTTACACCAAGCTGGGCCAGCTCGACTACTCGGCTGAACTTGCTGAAATTCGCGCAGCCAAGCCTGATGTGCTGTATGCCTTCCTGCCGGGCGGCATGGGCACCAACTTCATCAAGCAGTTTGTGGCTGCAGGCCTCAATAAGACGACGCGTCTGCTGTTGCCGGGCTTCGGCGCCGACCAGGACATCATCCGCGGCGTGGGCGATGCCATGCTTGGGCTTCAGGACACTGCGCACTGGGCTATGAACCTCGACAACGCCGCCAACAAGCGTTTCGTTGCTGAGTTCGAGAAAGAGTACAAGCGCCTGCCCACCGGCTATGCCGCCCAGGCCTACGACACCGCGCTTCTGATCGACTCGGCCGTGAAAGCACTGAACGGCAAGCTCGACGACAAAGATGCGATGATGAAAGCGGTCAAGGCTGCGAAGTTCGAGTCGGTGCGGGGTGATTTCCGGTTCAACACCAACCAGTATCCGATTCAGAACTACTACCTGCGTGAAGTGCAGAAAGACGCGCAGGGTCGCCTGGTTAACAACGTAGTCAGCAAAACCCCGGTCATGACCAACCGTGGCGATGCCTACGTTCAAGACTGCCCGATGAAGTGATCGCGGACTCCACCGACTGATCACGGGTCGCCCCACCTGGGGCGACCCCGCTTCCAATGAGTGTCATTCTTCTCGTTGAGCAGGCCTTGAACGGCCTGCAATTTGGTCTGATGCTGTTCCTGCTGGCCTCCGGGCTCACGCTGGTATTCGGCATCATGGACATGATCAACCTCGCCCATGGTGCGCTGTACATGGTCGGGGCGTTTTTTGCCGCCTGGCTTGCGCCCATCGTCAATTCATTCTGGCTTGCGATTGTGCTGGCGGTGCCGCTCACCGCTGTGGTGGGCATGGTGCTCGAGTCCACCTTGCTTCGCACGCTCTATCAGCGGGATCACCTTGCGCAGGTGCTGGCCACCTTTGCACTGATCCTGATCTTGAATGAGGCCGTGCGGATGATCTGGGGGTCGGACATGTCGCTCCCAACGCCCCAGGCACTGTCCGGCCCGGTTGAGCTCATGCCCGGGCTGTACTACCCCAGTTATCGGTTGATGATCATCGCGGTAGGCCTTGTCATTGCAGTGCTGCTCTGGTTTCTCGTCACGCGCACACGGGTCGGCGCACTGGTGCGCGCCGGCGCATCGAACCGTGAAATGGCGATGGCCATGGGCGTCAACATACGCATGCTGTTTACCGCTGTGTTCGGTGTGGGCGCTGCGCTTTGTGCGGTGGCGGGTGCGATGCTTGGGCCGTTGCTTGCCATTCAGGTTGGCATGGGTGACAGCATTCTGATTCTTGCGTTTGTCGTCATCGTCATTGGCGGCATCGGATCGATTCGCGGCGCATTTGTCGGGTCGGTGCTGGTGGGTGTGGTCGATACCTTCGGACGCACGCTGCTGCCGCACCTGTTTCGCGAACTGTTGCCGCCGCAGTGGGCCTCGGCGGCAGGGCCCGCTGTCGCTTCCATCCTCATTTATGTGCTGATGGCGGTGGTGCTGTTTGTGCGGCCGCAGGGCCTGTTTGCAGCGCGCGGTTGATGATGCTGACGTCCCGCTCAACCGCAACCGCGTCCCGCCAGTCGGGCCAGACAATCCTCTGGCTGCTGGTGCTTGCCGCTGCCATCGCTCTGCCGTTTGTGTTTCGCGCGTATGGGCTTGATTTTTACACCAGCATGGTCAGCCGCATGCTGATTTACGGCCTGGCGGCGGTCAGCCTGAATCTGATTCTGGGCTACGGCGGCCAGGTGTCATTCGGGCATGCGGCCTTCGTTGGTGTGGGTGCCTACACGGTTGGCATCCTGATTCATGAAGGGGTGGCGAACGGCTGGGTGGGTTTCGCAGCGGCCATCGTGGTGTCGGGGCTGTTCGCGCTGGTGATCGGCGCGATCTCGCTCCGAACGCGCGGCGTTTACTTCATCATGATCACGCTCGCGTTCGCGCAGATGATCTACTACCTGGTCAATTCGGTGAAGGCCTACGGTGGCGATGAAGGGCTGAACATCAAGCGCCGCTCCAACTTCGGCTTTGGCATCGACTTCAAAGACGAGGTGGCGTTTTACCTGCTGGTGCTGGGCATTCTCGTGATTTGCCTCGTTCTCATCCACAGGCTCATGCACGCTCGGTTTGGTCGCGTCATTCTTGCGATACGCGACGACGATATTCGTGCCGAGTCGGTGGGTTTCCCGGTGTATCGGTACAAGCTGATTCTGTTCGTGATTGCGGGTGCCATGGGCGGATTGGCGGGCGCGCTGATGGTGAATCAGCAGAACTATGTCAGCCCCAATCTGCTGCATTGGACGCAATCGGGCGTGCTCATGATCATGGTGATTCTGGGCGGCGTTGGAACGCTCACCGGGGGCGTCTGGGGCGCGCTGCTGCTGCTTATTCTGGAAGACCTGATTGCCGAGTTCACCGTTCACTGGCAGTTTTATGTGGGCTGGGCGCTGCTTGCCGTGGTGTTGTTTGCGCCGCGCGGACTGGCCGGCCTGCGCTGGCCGAAGCGAAGCCAACGATGAGTGCGCCGCTGCTGCGTGTTGAAGCGCTGGTTAAAAATTTCGGTGCGCTGCGCGCCACCGACCATGTCAACTTTGATCTGTTGCCCGGCGAAATTCATGCGTTGATCGGGCCCAATGGTGCGGGTAAAACCAGCTTTGTCGCACAGGTGTCGGGCCATCTGAAGCCCGATGCAGGACAAATCGTGTTTGATGGCGTCGACCTCACGCAGACCAGCGTTTACCAGCGGGTTGCGAGCGGGCTTGCACGTTCGTTTCAGATCACACGGCTGTTCAAATCGTTCACCGTGCGTGACAACATCGCGTTGTCGGTGCAGGCGCGCTCGGGCAGCAGCCTGTCGTTCTGGCGGCCTGTTACATCGGAAACCGCTCTGGCGCGCGAGGCCGAGTCCATCCTTGAGCGGCTGGCGCTTCGCGACCGGGCCGACGCCCTGGCAAGCGAGCTCTCTCATGGCGAGCAGCGTGTGCTCGAGATTGGGCTTGCGCTGGCCACCCGTCCGCGCGTACTGCTGCTTGACGAGCCCATGGCAGGTGTGGGGCCTGATGAATCGAAGCGGCTGGTGGCGCTGATCAGCAGCCTGCGAGCCGAGTGCGCGATTCTGCTGGTGGAACACGATATGGAAGCGGTCTTTCAGCTGGCCGATCGAATCACCGTGCTGGTGAACGGTGCGGTCATCGCAAGCGGACTTCCCGAAGCGATCCGCAACGATCCGCAGGTGGTGGCCGCCTATCTGGGCGACGAACTCGATCCGCACCACGCGGCTGAGGCGGCTCCTGCCGCAACCGAGGCGGGCCGTGGCTGAAACACTGCTCAAGGTCAGCGGCTTGCGCGCTGCGTATGGATCCAGTCAGGTGCTGTTCGGCGTCGATCTTGAAGTGGGCGCTGGTGAGGTCGTCGGGCTGCTGGGCCGCAACGGCATGGGCAAAACCACTCTCATTCGCAGCATCCTGGGCCTGAAGGCCATGGCAGCGGGCCAGGTGAGCTTTCGCGGTCAGACCATCAGCGGCATGTCCGCCGATCGCGTGGGTCGGCTGGGTATTGGTATCGTGCCTGAGGGGCGGCAGGTGTTTCCGAACCTGAGCGTCGAGGAGCACCTGACCGCGTTTAGCGCGGTGCGCAACGGCAGCTCCAACCCCTGGACGCCCGCCAAGGTGTTCGAGCTGTTCCCGCGGCTTGCCGAACGGCGCAACAACCTGGGCTCGCAGCTGTCGGGGGGTGAGCAGCAGATGCTTGCCATCGGCCGGGCGCTGGTGACCAATCCACGTCTGCTCATCCTCGATGAGGCCACCGAGGGGCTTGCACCGCTGATCCGCGAGGAAATCTGGCGCTGTCTGCGGCAACTGCGCGAAGCCGGGCAAACGCTGTTGGTGGTTGATAAATACGTCAGCCGGCTGGTAGAAATCGCTGACCACCACGTCATTCTGGAAAAAGGTCAGGTGGCCTGGCGGGGTACCTCCGCCGCACTGGCCGCCGACCGTTCGATCTGGCACCGGTATCTGGGGGTCTGAGCGGCGGCAGTCGCTCAGCTCTGGCAAACATACGCGTGCCCAATTCCGATTCCAGCGCTTCAGCGCTGAAACCCCCCGAGATGAAAGAGCGGCCGGCTGGGCTGCTGCCGTACCTGCTCGCTCAGATTGTGTTTGGCCTGTTGTCCATGACGATCTGCCTGCCCTCTATGCAGGAGTGGGGCGAGATCTTTTCGACGGACGCCACGCGGGTGCAGCTTACCTTCAGCGCGTTTGTGATCGCCTATGGCGTGTCACAGGTGATCTACGGACCTTTATCCGATCGTTATGGACGCAGGCGTGTGGTGCTTGCAGGCCTCGCGATTGCGTTGGCGGGGTCTCTGGCTGCGGTATTCGCACCCGATATCGAGGCCTTGATTGCGGCCCGCGCTGTGCAGGGTCTTGGTTGTGGCGCCACGATGGTTGTCGGACGGTCGCTGGTCCAGGATTTTTTTGCTGGGCCGGAGCGCACTCGAGTCATGGCGTTTATCGGTATGACGATGGGCGTCTGTCCGCCGGTGGCCACGCTCATTGGTGGACAGTTGCACGTCCATTTCGGCTGGCAGGCGAATCCTGCTTTGATCGTGGTGTTGGGCGTCTTGCTGTTTTTGCTGGCAATACGAATGCTTCCATCGGGTAGCCACAGTCAGGCAGGTGACGCGCATTGGGTGGTGGGAATGCTCCGCGCGTATCGAGCGCTAGCTCAGATGCGGGTTTATCTTCTTCACGTTGCGATTCTGGGCTCGTCGACAGGCGCGTTTTACACCTATCTTGCTGCGGCGCCTCTGGTGCTTCGGGGGTACGGTGTGGGCCCTGATGGTGTCGGGTTCCATGTGATGACTGCCACGCTCTCCTATGTCGTGGGTAATTTCATTACCAGCCGAATGATCCGCAGACTCGGCGATCGACGACTGATGACGATTGGGCAAGTCATCACACTGGTGGGTGTGCTGCTGATGGTAGCGCTCGCCGGGTGGCCGTCAGCGCTCGCGTTCTCCGTTCCCGCGCTCGTACTGGGTGTAGGGCATGGACTGCTGATGCCACCAACGCTGTCGGGCACAGTGGGTGCAGCGCCTGCGCTCGCCGGCGCGGCCGCGGCGGCAGCAGGCCTGGTACAGCAGTTGAGCGGAGCCTTCGGCGGATATTCCGTGGGGTGGGTTTCGACAGAGGGTAGCCTGCACGTGGCGCTCCTTCTGACGGGATTTACGTTGGTCGGTATTGCCGGCCAGTGGGGCATCATGCGGGCGGATCGACGCAAGGGTCACTCGACCCACGATGCTTAAGCCGCAACCGATTGCGTATGGGGGTTCGGTTCGCCGTAAGGAGTCGTCAACCCGCCACGCCATCAAACTGCTGGCGGGCGACCTCGCGCAACGCTTCGATCAGGCGCGACGCTGCAGGGCTGACCGATCCCTTGCGCCGGCGTGTAACGCCCACGATGCGCGTCCAGTCGGTGCCTCGAACGTTGAGCGGTAGCAACTGGCGCGCCTGCACCTCCCACCAGATCAGCTCGCGCGGAATGAAGGTAAGCGCGTCGCTTTGCATGACCATCGCCTTCATTAGCACTGTAGAGGTGGTTTCGGTCAGCGCTTCCGGAGGCTCAAGCCCATGCCGGGTGAAGAAGTCGTCGAAGGCGAGCCGCTCGAGTTCACGCCGGCGGGGCAGGATCCATTTTTGTTGCGTCAGTTGTGCGGGCTCGATGGCGCGTTGCCGCGACAGCGGATGCCCGGCGCGTGCCACGACCACACCGGTTTCGGTAAAGAGCGATTCATGCGCGAGCGCCGCATCGGTGGCACGCGCGGGTACCGACGACAGCGCGAAGTCGATTTCGCCCTGTTTCACCCAGGGCATCAGCGATTCATTGAGACCGTACAACACCGTGACACGAAGATCGGGGTGGGTTCGCGCGAGCTGCAGCAGCGCCTGCGGCAGCAGGCGATTGGCTTCGGTAGGCCCGCAACCCACCAGCACATGGCCGCTGCGTGCGCCCTTTAGCGCTTCAATGGCACCGGCGGCATGACGAAGCTCGGCCTCGACGACCTGGCCATGCTGCAGGAGCGCCTCGCCCGCGGGCGTGGGCGCCACCCCGAATCTGCCGCGATCAAGCAGCCGGACGCCTAACGTGCGCTCAAGCGCTTTGATGCTTTTGGATAGCGCGGGCTGTGACACCCCAAGCTCAGCTGCGGCTTCGGTGAGATTGCCGTGGCGCACCGCAGCCAGGAACATCTGCACTTTTCGATAATCCATAACCAATGGTAATGGAAAAAGCATGGATGGTTGTTGGTGCCATGAATAGGCTTTGCTAAGGTGGCGCAATACCGAATCCGCCCGGAGTGCCGCATGACCGCGATCGACCTCGACTATCTGGTGCAGCCCGACCGCGTGCACCGCAGTGTTTACACCGACCAGGGCCTGTTCGATCTCGAGATGGAGCACATCTTCGAGAAGATCTGGGTGTACTGCGGGCACGAATCGCAGGTGAAAAAGCCGGGCGATTACTGGACGCTTCAGATTGGACGCCAACCCATGGTGATGGTGCGCGGCGAGGACATGCGTATTCATGTGCTGTACAACCGTTGCCCCCACCGCGGCGTCATGCTGTGCGGCAACCAGAGCGGCAACACCGGCAAGCACTTCGTCTGCTCTTACCACGCCTGGAGCTTCAAACTTGATGGCCGAATCAGCGCGATTCCGCTTGCCAAGGGCTACGAGGGCACCCGGCTCACATTCGATGATCCGCAGGCGAGCATGGTGCCGGCCGCGCGCGTCGACAGTTACCGCGGTTTCGTCTTTGCCAGCCTGTCTCCCACAGGGCCGTCACTGACCGAGTTTCTCGGTGACTCGAAGGTGGCTTTCGACGATATCTGCGACCGCTCGCCCGAGGGCGAGGTGGAGGCGGTGCCGGTGTGCCATCGCGTGGTGCAGCGCTCGAACTGGAAGTTCTTCATGGAGAACCAGCTTGATTCGCTTCACCCATCGGTGACGCATCAGTCCACGGGTGTGCCCGCGCGCCGGGTTGAAAACAGGCTGAAGGCAGAGCAGGGTAAAGCGCCGCTGTTTTTCCACTACCTGTCTACCTTTGCATCGAGCTTTGATCAGTGGGATAGCGTTCAAACCGTGAACTTTCCAAATGGCCATGGGGTTCTCAAGGCCTACATGGGGCTGAGGCCCACCGACCCAGACACGCTTGAATATGAAGCGCTCATGAAGAAAGCCTACGGTGAGGAAAAGGCCGAGGAATATCTGTCGCGCAGCATTCATCATGTGCTGGTCTATCCCTATCTGTCGGTACAGTCGCCGCTTCAGCAGCTGCGCTGCCTGCGACCCATCGGGCCCGATCGCACGCTGTCTGAGATCTGGCATTTCCGGCTGAAAGGCGTGCCCGAGGCGATTTACCGGCGCTCGCTCTGGTACTTCAATCTGGTGAATTCGCCTGCCACCATGATCAACGCCGACGATCTGGAAAACTGGACCAAGGGTCAGTGGGGGCTGCAGTCCAAGGGCGGTGACTGGGTCAGTTTCCATCGCGAATATGGCCGAGACACTGAGACCGATGGCGTGTCCTACTCCAACCGCGGCACCTCCGAGGTGGTAATGCGTAACCAGTTCAAGGCCTGGAAGGCCTACATGCAGCCGGTGATCGCTGGCGCGGCGGCCTGAAAGGAGATTTGTGATGGAACGCAATGACGTGAGCCAGGCGCTCGGCACCGGTGTGGTGATCGAGGCAATTGAATCGATGACCGGCGCCGAGTCGATCGCGCCCGAGCATGTAGGCCGCGGTCGGCTTCCAGCCACCGGCTATGTGCCCAACGCGGTATTGGTAGAACCGGCCCTTCAGCGCGAGGTTGAAACGCTGCTCTACCGTCAGGCGGCGATGCTGGACGCCAAAGCCTGGGCTGACTGGTGTGGGCTGTTTAGCCAGGATGGCATTTACTGGGTGCCGGCCACTCCCGATCAGACCGATTGGGAAGGGCAGCCGTCGATTTTTGCCGAGGACGGCCTGCTGCGCGAGGTTCGGATGGGCCGTCTGCAGCATCCAAATGCCTGGTCGCAGGCTGCAGCCTGGGGTACCAACCATCTGGTCTCCAACGTGATCATCGAGTCCGCCAGCGCTGACCGGGTCGAGGTCTATTCCCGCTTTCAAATGATGGAAATTCGGCGCGACGACATCCGGCACTTCGGTGGCAGCTACCGGCACACGCTAGTACGGGAGCAGGGGCAGCTCAAGATCGCCCTGCAACGGGTAGACCTGACCAACGGCCAGGGCCTCTACGAGTACGTGTTGCAAGCCTGGGTTTAGAGCGGGTTATCAGGCCAATTTGCAGCTATGCCGTGTCGGGTCAAGGTTATTGAGGGCTTGTAATTCGCCCGATTCGCTACGATATTGCCTCATCATCCGCTGCTGTCGGAGGGCACTGTCATGAAGCGCGTCATTCTGTTCGTTCTCACCAACCTTGCGGTGATGCTGGTACTCAGCATCGTCGTCAACGTTCTCGGCCTTAATCGTTTCCTGTCCAGCGCCGGCCTTAACCTGGGCATGTTGCTGGTGTTCGCTGCCATCATGGGTTTTGGCGGCGCATTCATTTCTCTACTCATGAGTAAGCCGATGGCCAAATGGTCCACTGGCGCGCAGGTTATCAACGACTCGCCTGACCCTGGTCATCAGTGGATTGTGCGAACGGTGGCCAAGTTCTCGCAGAAAGCGGGCATCAATATGCCCGAGGTAGCCATCTATGAGGGCGAGCCCAATGCGTTCGCCACGGGCGCCTTCAAGAACTCGGCGCTGGTTGCCGTATCCACCGGGCTGCTGCAGTCCATGAGCCGTGACGAAGTCGAGGCCGTAATCGGCCATGAGGTGGCGCATGTGGCCAACGGCGACATGGTCACGCTCACCCTCATTCAGGGCGTCATGAACACTTTCGTAGTGTTCATCTCGCGGGTGGTTGGCTACGTGGTTGACCGCATGATTCTTCAGAACAAAGACGATGCGCCCGGTATCGGCTACTACGTGACCACCATCGTGATGGACATCCTGCTCGGCGTGGTCGCGGCGATGGTGGTGGCCTGGTTCTCGCGCCAGCGCGAATTCCGCGCAGACTCGGGTGCCGCCCAATACATGGGCCAGCGTCAGTCCATGATCAACGCACTCGCGCGGCTCGGCAATATGGATCCGGGTGAGCTTCCCAAAACCGTGCAGAACATGGGCATCAGTTCGCGCCCCAGCGGCATTTTGGCGCTGTTCTCAAGTCACCCCCCGCTTGAGGACAGGATTCGCGCGCTGCAGGCGCAGTAAACAAGATCGGGGGCCTTGAGCCCCCGATTCTTTTCTAGCCCCCGTGCGCTAGGCGATTCGAGTCGGGCGGGGGCTGCGGTCGGTCAAGGCCATCATTTTCTGAACCATCTGCTCAAGCAGCGTGCAACGCAGCGCCGGTTCGGTGTCCCATAGGTTGTGCCGTTCCTGCGGGTCGGCGCTGAGGTCGTACAGCTCACCCCAATCCGCGCCCAGATACAGCGTGATCCGGTGCCGGGCGGTCACCAGTGTCCGTGCGCGAACCGGCTCGGAAAAGCCAAGATACGCGCGCTGATTATCGTCTTCGATCAGGATTGAGCCGGGCTCGGCGGATGCTGGCGCCGCAGGCTGCGGAATCAGGTTGCGACCCTGCATGCCGTTCACCGGTGCAATGCCAGCTTTCGCCAAGACCGTGCGCGCAATATCAATGCTGCTTGAGAGTGATTCGCTGCTTGCACCTGCCTGTGGCGCCCGCGGATCTGCCCAGATGAACGGGATACGTACCAGCCCCTGATAGTGAATGGGCCCTTTGAGCATCAGGCCGTGGTCGCCCATGAAGTCGCCGTGGTCGCTGGTGAACACGATGACGGTGTTGTCGGCCAGCCCGGACTCTTGCAAAGCAGCCAGGATGCGCCCCACCGCATCGTCAATCATCGTGATCATCCCGTAGGTGAGTGCGATGATTTCGCGAGTTTCAGCGGCGCTGACAGCGAACATACGCTGCGAAGTAAGCAGCGACTTGCCTTGCCGGCGCTCCTCGTGAATCCAGCGCACATGGGCGGGGGCATCCGGCCCTGGAGGCACGCAGGACTCTGGGATCTGCACAGCATCGGGCGAATACATGTCCCAGTATTTGCCTGGCGGGGTAAACGGGTGGTGCGGGTCAGGAAACGAGCACTTGAGAAAGAACGGGCGCCCATCGCCTGAGGCTGCATGGCGTCGCAGATAGTCGATCGAGCGTTCGGCAATGTAGGCGCTTGAATAAAGATGCTCGGGAAGCGGGGTGCGTCGTGCCTGAGGCGCTGAAAAGCGCGCGTCGGGCAGGCCATGACCAGGACCGCGGTGCGACTCGAAATCGGGCATCTGCGCGGCGACCCAGCGACTCCAGTCGCCGTAGGTTTCATCACCGTGGTGATTGCAGAGTTCGACGTGCGAGAAGCCGTAATAGGGGAGTGTGAGCCTATGCTCTGGGTTGTTCCAGGATGAGCGCAGTTCCTGCCGATAGGAGGCCTGTTCCAGATCAACCCGGGTGGACTCGGCATAGCCCGGCGTCGGGCTGAGGTCGCCCACATCCTCGGGGTCGACCAGCGGTGGCTTGTCCTCCATGTTCTGCAGATGACATTTTCCGATCAGCGCAGTGTGGTAGCCGTGCTCGAGCAGCAGTTGTGAAAACGTGGTGGCTTCAAGCGCTAGCGGGATGCCATTGCTGCGCGAGCGATGTACCGACGGCATCCGACCCGTCATGATGCTGGCCCGGTTGGGCATGCAGACCGGCGTGGCCACATGGAACCGGTTGAAGCGCACGCCGCGGGCAGCAACCGAGTCGATATGCGGTGTGCGCACGATGGGATTGCCATAGCAGCCGAGATTGTCCGCGCGGTGCTGATCGGTGATGATGAACAGGAAGTTTGGTTGCTTCATGAGCGGGGTTCCGTGGCGACGTGGGGCGGGGTTCAGTCAGCGCGTAGACCGCCCGTAACGATCACCTTGCGCCAGCTGTCGCTTTCACGGCGCAGGTAATGCGAGAACTCGGTCGCGCCGAGGGGCACCACGATGGCACCCGCTTCGCGCACGCGGCTTATAAATTCGGCGTCACGTACGGCGGCCTGCAGTGCCTGTTGCAGCTTATCCAGCACAGGCACGGGTAAGCCTTTGGGGGCCAGCACACCCCACGATGCGGTGCCATCGACCTGTGCAAGCCCCACCTCTGCCGTGGTGGGGACCTCGGGGAGCGAATCGAGTCGCTTGCTGTCGGTGGTGACAAGCGGCTTGACCGCGCCACTGCGGATGTGCGGCAGGATCGAAGAGGTGACCACCACCATGAGATCGATGTTGCCCGCAATAAGATCGGTGATGGCGGGGCCGCCGCCCCGATATGGAACATGGGTCAGTTCTGTGCGGGTGGCCTGACGAAATGTTTCCCCGATCAGATGCAGCTCGGTGCCGGTGCCGGGCGTTCCGTAGGTGAGCCGGCGCTGCGCGGCAATCGCAAGCATTGACTTCATGTCAGCCACACCCAGCTTGGTGCTGGCGACCAGCAGAACTGGCTGACGGGCAACCAGCCCCACGGGTGTCAGATCATTCAGGGGATCAAAGCTTGCCTTCGTGCCGGGCAGGTTGGGCGTGATGGTGAGTGACCCAACCGGTGCAAATAGCAGCGTGTAGCCATCGGGTGCTGACTGAACGACCAGCTGTGACCCAACGCCCCCCGCCGCACCGGGCTTGTTCTCGACCACGACGGGTTGTCCCAATGGGCCGCGCAGCGAGTGCGCAAGCATGCGGCCGATGACGTCGGTACCGCCTCCGGGGGTAAACGGGATCACGAGGCGCACCGGCCGTTCTGGATAAGGGGTGGACGACTGGGCTTGGGCTTGGGGCCAGCCGATGAGCCCGGTGCCGGCAGTGACGATTGCAACAAGTGCTGCACGCCGCATGGTTGCAGCACCAGATAAACGCATGCCAGGCATTTCGATCCTCCAGTGAGCGGATCGCGTTGATGTTACCGGATCGGAGCGCCGCGATGACGTTGAACGATCGCCGTCGTAAACTCCGCCCTGGCTCGGCGTTTCGAAGCCGCGGCTTGGCATTTTCAGGATACTGCGATGAGTTCGCCTTTTCATCATCACTCGCTGCGCGTACACCAGTTCCACGGCCTGCAGCCGGGGCCCAGGCTGATTGTGCTGGGCGCTGTGCACGGAAACGAAGTTGCAGGTGTTCGCGCGATAGAGCGCGTGTTGGGTGATCTTGAGTCTGGGGCACTTCGAATTCTGCGGGGTTGCCTCACGCTGGTTCCCATCACCAACCCGCTCGCGCATCAGCTTGGCACGCGCTCAGGCGATCGCAATCTGAACCGTAATCTGCGGCCAACAGCGGTGCCGCAGGATTTCGAAGATCGGATCGCCAACGTGTTGTGCCCTCTGCTCGCCGCGCACGACGCTCTGCTCGATCTGCATTCCTTCAACAGTCAGGGCGAGCCGTTTGCGCTGATCGGTCCAGAAAACAATACTGGTGTGCTCGAGCCGTTTTCGCATGCTGCCTCTGAGGCGCGGCTTGCGAGACACCTGGGTCCTAATCGTATTGTCGAAGGCTGGATGAGCGCTTACGAACAGGGCGTACGCCGGCGGCGTGAGCGTAGCCGGCAGGCGGGCCTCACGCTCGATACCGATGCAAGCTATGGGGTAGGCACCACTGAGTACATGCGCTCGCAGGGTGGATGGGCTGTCACGCTCGAGTGTGGCCAGCATGCCGACCCGAACGCGCCAGCGGTGGGACACCGTGCGATTCGACAGGCTGTTGCCATGCTGGGGCTTGCCGACATTGCGCTCGAACCGCCGCCTGCGTCTCATGAGCTGTTGCGGCTGATGGAAGTGACCGACCGTCTTCATGCTGAAGATCGGTTCGTGCGCGAGTGGGTCAGCTTTGACCCAGTCTGGAAAGACGAACCGATTGGCATCCGACATGATGGAACCGTGGTGCGCTCGCCAGCGGATGGCCGCATCGTCTTTCCCAACGTGAAGGCTGAGCCCGGATTTGAATGGTTCTACTTCGCGCAGCGCAGCCCTCGAAGCCTTACCTGAGGCGATGGACTCCTCTATGCAAACCTTTATCAACCGAGATGGGCTGTCGCTCGCCTGGCAACTCGACAGCTTTGCAGCGCCCTGGACTCAGCCCGATACCGTTTTGCTGCTTCATGCGGCGATGGGTTCGTCGTTGCGGTGGTTCAGGTGGATGCCGCGCCTGGCTGCGCGCTATCGTGTGCTGCGCCTCGATTTGCGGGGGCACGGACAGTCGCAGATCCCGCCCGCCGATCAGCCCTTTTCGCTTTCGCATCTGGTGGGCGATGTGATCGAACTGCTCGATCAGCATGCGCCCGGGGCGGTGCATGTCGTTGGCAATTCAGCAGGTGGCTATGTTGCTCAGCGGATTGCAATCGAGCACCCCGAGCGGGTCAAGACGCTCGCGCTCTACGGCTCAACCCCGGGCCTCAAGCAGAGCCATGCCCCCACCTGGATTCCAAAAATCGCCGAACGCGGGCTGCGCACCTTTCTCGCTGAAACGATTGATGAACGGTTCGACCAGCACGCCGATCCGGCGCTGGTGCAGTGGTTCATCGACCAGGCAGGCTCAAACGACCCTGCATTCATCGCCCGATTTGTGACGCACATGTGCACTCACGACTTTCTCGACGATCTGGTGGCGGTACGAGCGCCCACGCTGATCGTTGCCGCAGGCCGTGAGAAAATCGGACACGCGAGTACGTACGTCGAGATGCAGAAGCGAATTTCAGGAAGCGAACTTCGCACCATCGACACCGCCGCGCACAACATCTGCGACGGCTATGCTGAACAGTGCCTCGATCTGCTGCTCGATTTTCTAGACCGGAACGGAGCCGTGTCTGGCGTGCGTTGACCGCTTCGTTGCGGCCCCTCGGATGCCCGCTGCTCGCGTGTTGTAAGTCCCTCAGGAGACCGAACACC
>CAZORB010000010.1:39168-48454 GCA_964581825.1 uncultured Bordetella sp. | reverse complement strand
GAAGTCGTTGCCGGCAGCGAAAGCGACACGTTGCCCGCCCTGGCCGATCGGCTGCAGCAACATGAACCTGGTAGCTGGGTTCCGGTGCTTCACTCGTGGTGCGTAGACCTGCTGCGATGCAAAGCAGGCGCCGCGCCTCGCTACTTTCCCGCTGAGACAAAGAGGCTTGGCGCCCTCGCGCAGAAGTCTGACCTGCAGAGCCTGATAGCGTTTGAGTCTTGGATTAATCAGCTTGGGCGGCTCGTCTCGCATCCCTTGAACGCACGTCTCGTCGCGGAAGACGCTCTGAGTCGATACCGCTCGGTGTTTTTGCGCAGTGGTCAGAAGCGTTAACCGGGCGCGTCGGGTTCATCCCGGGCAGTTTGCGGATTAGCGGGGCAGGACGACGCCCCCTCGGTAGAATGCTCCATGCTCATCGATTCCCACTGCCACCTCGACTTTCCAGATTTACTCGACCGCTTCGACGAAGTTCGCGCGAACATGGCGGATAACGGAGTAGGGCGTGCGCTATGCGTCGCGGTCAATCTTGAAGATTTTCCAAGGGTGCTCGCCTTGGCCAGACGCGCGCCGGAGTTGGTCGCCTCGGTAGGTGTGCACCCGGATTACTCTGACGTGCAAGAACCCGATGTTGACACCCTGGTTGCGCTGGCCGATGACCCCAAGGTGGTTGCAATTGGCGAAACAGGGCTCGACTACTACCGGGCACCTGCAGATGAACTCGGCTGGCAGCGCGATCGCTTTCGCACCCACATTCGGGCTGCGAAAGTCTGCGGAAAACCGCTCATCGTGCACACACGATCGGCTGCACCCGACACGATCGCCATCCTGCAAGAGGAGGGCGCCCAAGATGCAGGAGGGGTCATGCACTGCTTCACCGAAGACTGGGATTGCGCGCGGGCCGCAATCGATCTGGGCTTCTGCATCTCGTTTTCTGGCATCGTTACCTTCAAAAGTGCTAGCGCGCTCAGAGAGGTCGCTGCCAAAGTGCCCGACGAAGCTCTCCTGATTGAGACGGATTCTCCCTACCTGGCGCCCGTGCCTCATCGTGGCAAAACCAATGAGCCTGCTTACGTACGCCATGTCGCAGAGTTCCTGGCGCAGCTCCGCGGCGTATCAGTCGAGCGGATTGCCGAGCTGACAACCTCTAACTTTGAGCGATTGTTCGGTCGGCCTGGCTCGGAACGGAGGCAATAATGCGCCGCCCCGTGCAAGCACTTTGCATCGCTATCACGAATAGCCTGGCGCTACTGAGTCTGTTGTTGATGCTTGCCGCAGCAAGTGCACCCATCGTGCAGGCGCAGTCCCCGAATTTCTGGCGCGCAATTGAGGCGAACGATATCGACTCGCTTCGAACCGAGCTTCTGCGAGGGGCAAACCCCAACGCCCGCCATCCAGAGCACGGACCAGCGATTGTGGCTGCGGCCCGGTTCAAGTCGTTCGATGCCGTCAGAGTGCTGGCCTCCCTGAATGCCACTGACGTTGACGCGGCCAGCTCAGCAGATGAGAACGCGCTGATGCTGGTGTCCATGCTTGGCGATCGGCGCTCGTTCGATGCGCTGCTTCAGCGCGGCGCGCAAGTGAATCGCCCCGGATGGACGCCACTGCACTATGCCGCCAGTGGCGGGCAGCTTGAGTTGGTCAAGGTCCTGATTGATCAGCATGCGTTCATTGACGCCCAGTCCCCAAACGGTACGACGCCGCTGATGATGGCGGCGAGAATGCGAGCGCTTCCGGTCGTCCAATACCTGATAGACCAGGGTGCTGACCCGTCTCTTCGAAACCAGGCTGGGCTGGACGCCACCGCATATCTCGAGCGGAACGGCGAGCGTCAATGGGCAATCTGGATGAGAGAGCGCGTTCAGCGCTACGTCGCGCGCTACGGCACGGTGGAGCAGCCGCGCTGGACAGCCACTGAAGCGGCTGACGCGGCGCAACCCGCTTCGACAGCAGGGCGCCCAGCGGATCTCGGTGCCGTGCAGATGAACCGCGAAGTCAACGTTGCTCCCGATGCCGCAACACCGGCAGCGAGGACCGCGCCCCCCCTGCCGCCAGTCTCCGCGCCAGCCGCAGTGGCCGGGCAGGGGGCTTCCGGAGCTCCACCGGGGGCTCGTGCTGCGCCTCTAGCAGCGCCTGGCGC
Organism: uncultured Bordetella sp.; assembly: GCA_964581825.1. Classification (GTDB taxonomy): domain Bacteria; phylum Pseudomonadota; class Gammaproteobacteria; order Burkholderiales; family Burkholderiaceae_E; genus SYIM01. The sequence goes on along the minus strand of CAZORB010000010.1, from coordinate 46,317 downwards.
GGGTCCGGCACCAGCAAGCGCTACCGCAGGAACGAAGCCCGTTGCGCCATCGCCGTCCGCTCAACCAGCCAAGCCTGCGGCGCCGCCGCCCGTTGCAACGACGTCGCCCCCCCCAGCCTCAAGGCCCGCGACGCCTCCACCACCAGCGCCTCCGCCATCGGCGACGCCAGCCGCACCGGTAAAGCCCGCTGCAGTGGCCGCGCCCGCGGCACCTTCCGTGAAGCCCGTCACGCCTATCGCGCCGGCTGCGTCTGCGCCAGTGGCGCCCATGGCGCCGCCGGCCTCCCCGCCGCCCGCGACGTCACCCGCATCATCAACGGCCGCCGCCCCAAAACCGCCCAGCAACGACAGCGAGCCCCTCTTCTTTTCTCGCACGCTTACCATTCCGTCGGATCCGCCCGCCGCGCCGCCTGCAGCGGGCAAGCGCTAGCCGAAAAGCGGGGCGCATTCATGATCCTGCCGGCGAAGGCCTTGCAGCAATCTAGGGCCGCCAGTGCGGGTGGACTCCCGGGCGAATCAGCCTCAAACGCCCGCGCGCGCCCGCCTGTCATTCAGTTGAAGGGTCTGTCGCGAAGCTATCGAACCGGGGCTGGCGACGTTCATGCGCTCAGCGACATCAACCTGGTCGTGCAGGCGGGTGAATTCGTTGCAATCATGGGCCCGTCCGGCTCGGGCAAAAGTACGTTCATGAATCTGGTTGGTTGCCTGGATTCGCCCACCGCTGGCTCTTACCTGCTCGCGGGCGAGCCGGTCGAGCGAATCTCGGGAAACGCGTTGGCAGCGATTCGCAACCGGCGCATCGGATTTGTGTTCCAACAGTTCAATCTGCTGGGGCGCGCCAGTGCGCTTGAAAATGTCGCGATGCCGCTTGTTTATGCCGGCATTGGCAAACGCGCGCGGCTCCGGCGGGCGGGGCCGGCGCTGCGCGAGGTGGGACGGGGGGACGGGGTGCATCACACCCGGGAGCAGCTCTCGGGTGGTCAGCAGCAGCGTGTTGCGATCGCCCGCGCGCTCGTCAACCATCCGGCCATCATTCTCGCCGACGAGCCCACGGGTGCGCTGGACAGCAAGACATCCCTCAGCGTGATGTCGCTACTTCAGGCACTGAACCGAAACGGCCAGACAGTTCTTTACGTGACGCACGAAGCCGACGTGGCGGCGTTCGCCAAGCGAATCATTACGTTTAGAGACGGCAGGCTGCAAGAAGACCTGCCGGGACCGGACCGCGACGCTGCAACAAACACCCAAGATTTCGCATAATTTGTATTATGTAAAATTATGTTGATACCACGCAACGCCGTCTTGATCGAGGCTGCAGTGCGCGCGCCCCGACGCCAGCAGTCGATTCAGGTGCGCCAGGCTCTCACCTGTTGCCATCGATACCAGTTGCGCATCATCGGGATCAATGACTCGGGAAAATAGCGCTGCAAATGCGTCAACCGCACGTGCTGGCGTCTCAAGTGCAACTTCAAGGCGATCCAGCGATTCGATGTGACTTTGCTCCAGCTGCGAGAGCCTCACATATAGGCCATTAAACGGCTCGTTGTGCGCAGGCAAGACGAGCACGTTTGGGTCGATTCGCGACCGTAGCTTCTCGATTGACTGGAGCCAGTCGCCGAGCGGATCTGCCTCGGGCTCTGTCGGGAACACCGAAACGTTGGACGATATTCGCGGCAGCACCTGATCCCCTGAAATCAGCAGCCCCGTCTGATGATTGACCAGACAGGCGTGTTCGGGCGAGTGACCATTGCCAGTGACCACCTCCCATTGATGCTTTCCGATGCTGAGCATCTCGCCGTCATGGAGCCGACGGAAGCTGTCGGGCAATGCGTAGACGGCTTTGCCGAACGAGCCGAATCGGGTCCGGTAGGTCTCGAGCTGTTCGTCTGTCCACCCTGCCCTGCGATAAAACTCGACGCCTTCTGGCGGCGCTTCGCGTCCGGTGTCAGCCACCAGCACGCGGCCCGTCAGGTATTCGCCGCGGGTCATCCATAACCTGCAACCGAATCGTCGTGTGATCCAGCCGGCCATACCGATGTGATCAGGATGCATGTGCGTGACGAACACGCGGGTCACTGGCCGCTGCGCAAAACCCTGAGCAAATATCTGGCGCCAGGCATGCGCTGTATCGGCGTCTTGAACGCCCGTATCGATAACCGCCCACCCTTCCCCATCCTCGAGTGCCCAGAGGTTGATGTGGTTGAGCGTAAAGGGCAGCTTCATTCGAATCCACAGCACACCGGGAGCGACCTCGATGGTATCGCCTAAGGCTGGTTTGGCCGCGAACGGATAGCTGATCGAGTCCACGGATGTTGCGTGGTGTTGCGCAGTCATGGGTGGTGCGCGCCGGGTCAGGCGCGGCATTCGTTTGCGAGCTGCTTGCCTTGCTTGGTATCAAGCAGCATGGACTTGCCCGGGATGGTGATCCAGGTCAGTCCAGAGGTTTTGTCTTCTAGACGGAGCGCGCCGGTTTGCGTGGCAACAACCTGCATCGTGTAGTTACGTCGCTCCCAGTAGAGGATGGCGCTTTTCCGGTCCTCCGATACCTGGCGGAGCTCTACCCTGCGATTCATTTCGCAGTGGAATACGCCGGTTGTAAGCTTTAACGACGGATGGTGCGACCCTGAGTGGTCAGCCGTTTGATTCGAGCCTGAGGCTGCTAAGAGGCTGGATGAGCCAAGGGCAGCAACGAGAAATAGCGCGACGCGACCGACGCGGCAAAAAGCCATAACGAACTCCTTAGCGCAGCAAAAAAGGGCCGGTCAGGCCGGCAGACGCGGTACGCTAGCCCGAAAGTTAATTCCCCGCAAACGCGGGCGGGTGCTGCGAACGGCTGCTTAACGCACAGCGCCAGCTGGCGGAGGAGGCGGTGCACCTACCGGCGGCGCGGGCGGAGCGGGGCTCGCCATAGCGGGCGCGGCGCGCTGACCGGTTTGTTCGCTCAGGCGCCCGTCCACGGGGACCCGATGGCCTTTTGAGTACATGCACTGAATGTACGCGTGATCGTAACGGCGCTGCGCACTGTAGCTGTCGCCTGCACCGCTTGAAGCACCAGAGGCGGTACCGATGATCAGCCCTGTACCGGCGCCTACCCCAGCGCCCCGCGAACCGTCAATGGCGGCACCCGCGATGGCGCCCACCACGGTACCGAGCGCTGCGCCGCGAACCATGCTGTCTTGCCGTGCCTGCTCGGCAGTGGGTGTGGCCGCCTGGGCCGTCGCAAAGTTGCGGCACTCAAAATCGTCGAAGCGGAAGGTGTCGAAGCTCTTGCCGCTTCCGGGCAAGACGAGCATTGAGGGTCCGGTGGGCGCGGTGGCGCAGGCGCTCAACACCAGCGCGGCCGTTACCAGGCCTAGCGTTCGCGCGCGCTGCCACGGCGAGCCTGAGGATGTCGCAAAAGATTTCATGGAGAGACTCCGGTTATTCGGGCGAGGATGACAGATGCTAACCGTTACTGAGCCGGCCCCGCTTGCGGCGGCACCTGGATCCAGCCTTCTGGACAGTCGGGCGCAGCAGGATGATATGCAGCGCGACTCTCGCACCAGTACCAGAAGCCCGCACGCGGTGCTTCCATGACAGGCGGCTCGGGGCCGCGCTCAACATATACCGGCGGGGGGGCGGCCGGTACCACGACAACAGGCGGAACCGGGCGATAGAGATGCGGCGGATGCGCCCAATAGGGCGTTGGCGCGTAATAAATCGGCGGCGGACCGAACCATACCCTTACCGACGGGCCGTGAACGTGACGGTGAGGACGGTAGTGCCCCGACCCATGAGCGGCAGGCATCAGCGGCTTGTGCGCAACGGAATCAAACCGGCGAGCGGCAGGCTGTGCCACAGGGCGATGTGCAGGGGAATGCGTGTTGGAAACCGGACGTGGCCCCACCTGCGACGTCCCGGCCTGCCCAGTTTGAGCATGAGCAGACAGCGCACTTCCAAGAGCCAGCACAACGAACGAGCATGCAATCTTGATCGACCCAGTCAATCCATTCAATCGAGCCACCCCTCGGTTGCCACAATCACGCCTTACTGTAGCAAAGAGCGATGCGGCCGCCGTCCGCGGATCCCCTTCCGCCTTACAGCGGTTACAGCCTCTTACAATATCGAATTGGCGATTGACTGTTGAGACTCGCATGGTGACTGCCTCCCACCCTCCCCTGAAGCAACGCGCTAGCCCGCACGGCCAACGGCCGGCGTTAGTGTTTGCCTTGAGCCTTCTGCTGCTGTGCGCGGGTGCTGTGGTTGCGCCCCCTCCAGCCCAGGCGCAGCACGACGCCTCGATATTTCGCGATGCTGACATACCGCTTGGCGAGAAGCTGATCGCCGAAAACAAGTGCGCCGAGTGCCACATCCGGAAATTCGGTGGTGACGGCACGTCGATTTATCGGCCGAAAGGGCGCATTAACACAGCAGGCTTCTTGCGGGGAATGGTTGAGCAGTGCAATACCGAGTTGAAGCTTCAGCTGTTTCCCGAGGAAGTGACCGCGATCGCCGCTGTGCTGAACCGTGACTTCTATCGATTCAAATAATTCAACCAGGCTCTGATCATGATCAACGAAACCCACAACCCCTCGCTTCAGAGCTGGGTCGCCTCTGCCAATACTGCGGATAGCGAGTTTCCGATTCAGAACCTGCCGTTTTGTGTGTTTCGCGCCTCGGGGTGCTCAGAGCCTTTCAGAGTTGGCGTTGCGATTGGCGACAAGATCGTTTCCCCTAGCGTCATCACGACGCTTCCCGGTGTCGACCCAACCGCCCGAGAGGCGGCGTTGGTCTGCGGCGACCCGTCATTGAACCGGCTGATGGCATTGGGGCCATCACGCTGGGCAGCGCTCAGGCTCGCTCTATCGCAAACATTGCGCGAGGGGTCGCCTGCCAGGTCGGCGATTGAGCCCACCCTGCTCAACATCAGCCAGGCCGAGTTCGACCTGCCCGCGCGGATCGGCGATTTCACCGACATGTACACCTCAATTGATCATGCGATCAATGTCGGACGCCTTTTTCGTCCCGATAATCCGTTGATGCCCAACTTCAAGTGGCTGCCCTGCGGCTATCACGCCCGCGTGTCATCGATTGGCATCAGCGGACAGCGTTTCGTCCGGCCCACTGGCCAGCTGATGCCGCCAGGTGCGTCAACACCGATCGTTGAGCCGACTCGACGCCTCGACTATGAGCTTGAACTGGCGATCTGGATTGGCGCTGGCAACCCCCTTGGTGAGCCCATTACGTTGGATGCAGCGTCTGAGCATATTTTCGGATTCGGGCTCCTCAATGACTGGTCGGCGCGCGACATTCAAGCCTGGGAGTACCAGCCGCTCGGGCCGCTGCTTAGCAAGAATTTCGCGACAACCATCTCACCCTGGATCGTTACCACCGAGGCGCTCGAGCCGTTCCGAGTGGCGTGGCATCGCGCGTCGGAGGACCCCCAACCCGTGGCCTACCTTGAATCAACCGCCAACCGCGCTCAGGGTGCGTTCGATATCGGGCTCGAGGCATGGCTGCTTACCGAACAGATGGCTGCCGCTGGGTCGCGTCCGCATCGGCTGTCTGCTACCAGCTTCCGTCACAACTACTGGACAGTCGGCCAAATGATTGCGCACCACACGGTCAATGGATGCAATCTTTGCCCCGGTGATTTGATCGGAAGTGGCACGCAATCGGGCCCCGGGCCGGGAGAGTCTGGTGCCCTGATCGAAATCACCGAGGGCGGCAAGCGTCCTGTCGTCCTCGACAATGGCGAGTCACGTACATTTCTCGCCGACGGCGACACTGTGATCTTTCGCGGGCGGGCGCAGCGAGCAGGGTTTCGTGCAATTGGTTTTGGCGAGTGTGTCGGTACGGTGCTGCCAGCGCGGCGGTGACGCACTGACGCCTCAGCTCGGTGTGGCGTCACTCGGGGCTCAGCACCTGGTCGAGCACCTGTCCGTTGCGGTCCTCCAGCCGAATTCGATAGGGCATGAGTTCGCCTGACTCGGATACCCAGACTTCGACGCTTCCCGAGCTTCCGCCATCGCCGTCCTGCGAGCGCAGTCTGACCAGTTGCCTGACTCCCCCGGGCAACTCCAACATCTGGTCGCGTGTCAGCTCAAAACGGAGTTTTCGCACTGATGAGACTCCGATCAGCGCCACGTCTAGCGAGCGCTCTCGCAGTAACGCCGAACGGGCAGCGCCAAGCCATGCAAACTGCGCCGCCATCGATAGCCGGTCTTGTGCGAAGCCGCTTGCGTCCTCAGTGCGACCATCTTCGAAGCGAGCTATTCGTGGATCTTTGGCCGAGGCTGTAATAGCAACGACTCGCGGGGGGCGGTCCCCACGTCGCTCCTCATAGCGCTCCGGTGCAAAGCCGGCTGCGCTGAAGAGGCCTTCACTGACTTGCGTAAACGCCCCGCGATAAAAAAGCGCGAGCAGACCAACAGCCTGTCCTTCCGTATGCAGGCGGTAGCGCCCGCCCTCTATGCGAAGCACATAGTCGAGGGACGCCACCTGATTATTGCCGGGGTAGTCACCATAAAACACCCGATACCGCCATCGTCCTTCAGCGGTGATGGGCTTCTGTTCAGCGGCCCGGTCAACGGGCACAGGGTCGGGTGACGGGGCAGCCGACGCTTGTTCACTTAACTGAGAAGGGGCCTCTTCACGGGCCGACACCCCGTCCTGATTGTTGGATACTGCTAAAGCGGCCGGTTGCCCAGAGTCGGTCGGTGCGAAGTCTTCATCGAGTGCGGCAGCATTGTCGCGAGGCTCGATCGACTCCGGGTTGGCGACCTTCTCAACGCCTCGGTCGTTCAGTGGTTGAACCTGCATGCCAGAGCGGCCTGCCTCCGGTCTTGTATCGGGCAAGGTTCCGGCCGCAGGGCTGGCAGGGCGAGATTGGTTCGAGGGGCTCAGCGGCTGCGCCTCGCCAGGGCTGGCTGCGGTGCGAGGCGGCTCCTCCTGGGGTTGAACTGTCGATACGCCGAAAAGTTCGATACGGATCGGCTTCGGAGGTGGCGGCTGTCGCGTTGTCGGCTCGGCAAGGATCGCCCAACCCATCACCAGGGCATGCAAGGCCATAGTTGCCGCAAGCGCTGCGATCATGGCGGCGCCACGCTGTGTTTTGCTCGACGCGTTCACTGGCACAGTGTAGTCGATGCAGAGGGGTAAACTTTGACC
>CAZORB010000010.1:0-39158 GCA_964581825.1 uncultured Bordetella sp. | reverse complement strand
CCCATGAACACTGACCCCTTACCGCCTCGCGCGCAGTCCGCCATCCTCATTGGCGCGGCGACCATGCTTACGCTTGCGCTTGGCATGCGCCAGAGTTTGGGTCTGTTCCAGCCCGAGATGATCCGAACCATCGGCATCACCACAGCCGACTTTTCGCTGGCCGTTGCAATTCAAAACATGGTTTGGGGCTGCGTACAACCGTTTACCGGGGCCCTGGTCGATCGCTTCGGTGCACGCTGGGTCGCAACCGGCGGCGCGGTCTGCTACGCCATGGGGTTGGGTCTGAGCATCTTCGCAACCTCTCCGTTACTGCTCACCATGGGTATCGGGGTCCTGATTGGCATTGCGCTGGCATGTACAGGGTCCAATCTCAGCATGGCGGTGACCTCCCGAGCGGTATCGCCAGCCCGTCAGAGCTTCGCCATGGGAGCGGTGTCTGCAGCGGGATCAATCGGACTGATGTTTACCTCCCCGCTGGCGCAGGGACTCATCAGCACGGCGGGTTGGCACGTCGCCATGGCTGCTTTCGTAGCGCTGGCCTGCGTCATGATTCCCGCCGCAATGATGGCCGGCGGCGTTGACCGGATCAGCGGCCCCCGGTCAAGCGCGAAAGATCAATCAGTGGGCGAGGCCTTGCGCGAAGCGACCTCTCATTCGGGCTATCTGGTCATGGCCAGTGCGTTCTTTGTGTGCGGACTGCAGCTCGTGTTTCTCACCACCCATCTTCCCACCTACCTCGATCTGTGCGGCATCGAACCGGGTATTACTGCCGCGGCGCTGGCACTGATTGGGCTCTTTAATGCGTTGGGCTCAATCGTGTTCGGATGGCTGGGCGACCGGCTTCCCAGACATCGATTGCTGGGTGGTATTTACATCGCGCGCTCGCTGCTTATTTCGGCGTATTTTTACTTTCCCCCTACCCCCACTTCAACCCTGTTCTTTGCCGCCGCCATGGGAGCAATCTGGCTTGGCGTGGTTCCGCTCATGAACGGCCTGGTCATTCATCTATTTGGAATCCGATACGTCGCCACGCTCACCGGTGTCGCGTTCATGAGCCATCAGGTGGGCTCATTCCTGGGTGCATGGGGAGGCGGCCTGATCTACTCGCTGTTGGGCTCCTACGAATGGGCCTGGAAGATCGCTGTCATCATCGGCCTTACCGCGGGGATCGCCCAGATGCTGATGAACACGCGCCCTGTCTCTCGCGTGCTCCAGGAGCGCGCCGCCGCGCCCATTGCAGTCGGCTAGCAGTCTGCACTGCCTGACGCGCACCTATGGCAAGCCTCGCCCATCCGCCGTTGGCATTTAATGAACGCGGGGCGCCTGTCAGCACGCTGTACGGCGACGTCTTTCGCAGCAACGACGGCGCCCTCGCAGAGTCCCAGGCCGTATTTGTGGACGGATGCGCACTCACCGAGCACTTCCAGCGCGCGCGCCGATCGTGCGTGTTGGAAATCGGTTTTGGGTTCGGTTTGAACCTGCTCGCGACAGCAAAGACTTTCACCGCAGTCGCGTCACCACAGTCCAAGCTGTCCTTCGTATCAATCGAGGCACATCCGCTAACTGAGGCAGATCTGCGATCGGGACATCGTGCCTTCGGTGTGCACACAGAGCCGGTGCTGGTGGAACTCGCCTCGCAATGGCCAGCCGCGACGCCTGGCATTCATCGGCTGACCTTCGATCGCGGGCGTATCACCCTGCTGCTGGTGTTCGGTTACGCAGCCAGGATGCTGCCGCGCCTGCGTCTTCGAGCCGATGCGATTTATCTCGATGGATTCTCCCCTTCATCGAATCCGACGGCTTGGGAGTCTGGCGTTTTACGGCAGCTGGCAAGACTCGCTGCACCAGGCGCACGTCTGTCCACCTACTCGTCGGCTACAGCGGTTCGGGATGGGTTGACGCAAGTTGGATTCGAGGTGAGGCGCGTCGCGGGTTTTGGGCGGAAACGCGACCGGATCGAGGCGCACTATGCACCCCGATGGCGTACCTGGGCGCCGCCGCCGGCAGCGCCCGACTGGTCTGATCGGCACGCGGCCGTGATCGGTGCGGGTCTGGCTGGGGTGACCGTCGCAGCCCGCCTGGCCTCCCTCGGTTGGCGAGTGACGCTGATTGACCGACGCGAGACGCCTGGCATTGAGGGCTCAGGTCAGCCTCTTATCGCCGATCATCTTCATCTGTCACCCGATGACAATCTGCTCGCGCGCCTCACCCGAGCAGCGCTGGCCCTGCGTCAGCCTGGATCCGCCGCGGGGGCCAGGACGATTGGCCGTCTGTCTCTGGCCTCGTCCCTCGAGGAGCACGACAAGCAGCGCGCGATGCTGTTCCGGCTGGAGTTTCCAGACACCTATGCGCAGTTCGTTGACGCCTCTGCAGCCAGCGACTTGGCGGGGTGTCAACTTCAATACGGCGGCGTCTGGCTTCCTACCTCCACCGTCACGTACCCAACCGAGCGAATCTCAAGTCTGTTATCCCAGGCGGGATCCCTGATCAGCTGGAAGGGGGCCTGCGAGGTATCCGCCATTGAGCCCGACCCCACACTCGGCGTTTGGCAAGTCCGCGCCACCCACGGCGACATTGTGAGCGTGGCACCCGTGGTGGTCCTGTGCGATGCATCGGGCCACGCGGTGACGCCGCGACTTCGATCCATTCCGCTTCGAAGAGTACGCGGGCAGACCACGTGGGTCCGTCACCCCGCGCTCTCCGGTCTGCGGACCGTGCTCGGCGGCGTTGCGTACGCGGTCCCTGAGCAGGGCCGCGTGCTCACCGGCTCAACCTACGACGATGGCGATTCACTGGAACCAGCGCTTGATGCAGATCTGAGCAATGCTCGGCGACTCGAGCGAACGGTAGGACTTGAGGCGGGTTCTCTCGAGCGAGCGCTCGATTCCGCGGCGGTAGGATTTCGCTGGACCGCATCCGACCGATTACCGCTGATTGGTTCGCTTCCCAATGAACCTGCGGCCGCCTTGTCGCGCGATGCCTTGCTTAAAAACGAACGTTTGGCATTGCCGCGATTTGAAGGCCTGTTCTGCGCTCGCGGCTTTGGCTCTCGCGGCTCGCTTTGGAGCACGCTTGCTGCCGAATGCATTGCCGCATCACTCGAAGGGGATCCCATACCGCTTGAAAGCGATCTTATCGAGGCGATTGATCCAGCGCGCGACTTACGGCACGCCATGCGTCGTGGCGGGCAAGCTTGAGCCTCGCGCTAAACTGCCGATCCCTGAACTGCCCATATGTCCAACTAGTCGAGTGACCGCATGAGCGCCCCTGCAAAGAAACTCCAGTATGACTGTTCAAAGTGTCCCGGTTACTGCTGTAGCTACCCGCGGATCGAGGTGAAAAAGCGCGACTTGGAGCGCCTCGCCCGCCACTTCGGTGTCACGACCGAGGTCGCTGCGCGTCGCTACACCCGCATTTACAACGACGACGGTAAGCCCGAACGAATCCTCAGGCACCAGAAAGATACGGTCTACGGTTCAATTTGCAGATTCTTCGACACGACTGAGCGCCGCTGCACCATCTACGAAGCAAGGCCAGGAGTGTGTCGTGAGTATCCCAACGGAAGCCGCTGCGGCTACTACACGTTCATTCAGTTTGAGCGTAAGCACCAGGACGATCCCGATTTCATTCCCTCGGCATAAGGTGATCTCATGGCCCTGACTGATCCGGTACGGTTCGGTACACCTGGCGCACCATCGGCCTTCAAGGTGATGCTGCTGGGTTCGGGAGAGCTCGGAAAGGAAGTGATCATTGCACTGCAGCGCCTCGGCGTTGAAGTGGTTGCCGTCGATCGCTATCCGAATGCGCCGGGCCATCAGGTCGCCCATCGCTCTTATGTGATCGACATGACCGATGGTGCGCAGCTTCGAGCCCTCATCGAGAAGGAAAGGCCTGATCGCGTCGTGCCTGAGATCGAGGCGATCGCTACGCCAACGCTGATCGATCTGGAACGCGAAGGGCTCGCGACAGTGATCCCAACCGCCAAAGCTGCATGGCTCACGATGAACCGCGAGGGGATCCGTCGGCTCGCTGCTGAGGAGCTCGGCCTGCCGACCTCGCGCTATCGTTTTGCCGACTCTCTTGCGGAGCTTCGCGCTGCCATTGAGGGTGCCGACGGCCAGCCTGCCATTGGCACCCCCTGCGTCATCAAACCGGTCATGTCCTCTTCTGGCAAAGGCCAGTCGAAAATCGATTCGCCGGCCGAGATCGAACGCGCCTGGGAGACCGCGCAAAGCGGAGGTCGAACGGGTGCAGGACGCGTGATCGTTGAAAGCTTCATTCGCTTCGACTACGAAATCACGTTGCTTACCGTGCGTAGTCTGTCTGCCTCTGGCGATATAACGACCTCATTCTGCGAACCGATCGGGCATGTCCAGGTTGCAGGGGACTATGTTGAGAGCTGGCAGCCCCAAGCGATGAGTGAGGTGGCGCTTGAGCGGTCGCGAAGCATCGCGCAGCGCATTACCGGAGCCCTGGGCGGGCTGGGACTTTTCGGGGTTGAGTTATTCGTAAGCGGCGATGAAGTGTGGTTTTCAGAGGTAAGCCCGCGTCCGCACGATACGGGCATGGTCACCATGGCCACTCAGCACCAAACCGAATTTGATCTCCACGCTCGGGCTATCCTGGGCCTGCCTGTTGACGTCAGCTTACGAAACCCGGGCGCCAGCGCAGTCATCTACGGCGGCCTGGAGGCGCAAGGGATTGCGTTCGAGGGCGTGGCTGAGGCGCTATCGGTACCAGGCAGCGATATTCGGCTGTTCGGGAAACCCCAATCGTTTCTCAAACGCAGAATGGGCGTGGCACTGGCGCGCGCCGATACGGTTGAGCTTGCGCGCGAGCGAGCCAAGCTGGCGGCATCGCGCGTGAGGCCGGTATTGGCGGGTTAACCGGGCGTTCGAGTGGGCAATCACCGTATCGTCAGCCCCACTGCTAACGGATCTGCTGACCGGTGGCCAGCTGGTAGCGACGAACAAAATCAGGCGACTCCTTTTCAAGCCGCTCAGGAGAAATAACGCCTGTTCGCGATAGGTAGCTCAACACAAATTCATAGTCAGGCAAGTGCATACGCTCAGGCGCGGTCTCGTACCACGCAATGCTTTTGTCCGCCGCGGTGTCGAGTTTCTCGCGAATGGGCCGTCGATGTGCCTCGTAGTGCCTGAACGCCTCAGAAATATCGGTTTTGTGCAAATCAAATGCGCGCCACAAAGCGATGGCGTCCTCCATTGCAAGCCTTGTTCCTGAGGCGATAGACGGATGAGCCGTCCGAAGGGCATCACCGATCAGGACGATGTTTCGAGTGTGCCATCTGCCATTGGTGACTAAGCGCCAACGGCGCCATACCGAACGATTCGTTTGCAGTGCGCCACCTCGCAGCTCTTCAGAAAATACCGATTCGATCAGCGCCTTTCGCTGGTCATCTGACATCTCGTTCATGCCGCAGCCCAGCCAGGTCTGGGGGTCGATCTCAGGGACGAACGTGCTGCGATCAGGTGCGTAGCGATAGTAGTGACCGCAAAAAAAACCTTGCTCGGTGCGCTTGAAATTGATGGTGTGCGCGTGAAACGGTACCTGTGCGCCGTACCAGCAAAAATAGTTCTGGAGATCTCGTAGACGCGTGTCGAACGCAAGAGGATAGCGATCACGAATGACCGAGTTGGTGCCGTCGGCCGCAATCAGGACATCGCAATCGTCCTCTGAGACGCTATCCAACCGCACCCCGAACCGTAGTTCCACACCCTGCTCAGTACAGATCTCCTGCAGCCATTGCAACATCACGATCCGAGGCACGGCAGAGATCCCGAGACCGTCGATCACAGTGGTCTTGCCCTGCAGGACGATGTGCTGCTCCGACCAGTGCTCCATCCGCGCTGCGAGCCGCTCAATCACCTGCGGATCGCCCTGCTGCAGGAAACCCAGCGCCCTACCCGTTAGCACCACGCCGAACCCATAGGTGGCGTCAGCTAGATTCTGCTCAAGGACACAGACCCGATACGAGGGGTTGGATCGCTTGATCAGATAAGCGAAGTAAAGCCCAGCAGGTCCGCCGCCAACAATCTTGAAATTCATCAGGAAACCTTATTTGACCGGCTACAGGGGATCGGGTGGATCCCAATCTTAGAGCGCCGCACTATCCAATAGACGCATTCGATCGTTGTCGAAGCAATCGATCCTTCCGATGAGTCCTCCGGTCAGCGCGCCGTGCCAGACAGCGGGCTTGAACCCTAGCGAGCGACGTTCGAATTCAATAACCCCTGGCGCTTCAATTCTGTAGTAACCGTATTTCGGCCCTGCAACGGTGTAGCTGGGACGCTGCCGCGCCTGCTCAACAAGCGGCCTGAATTCAGGAACGTCGAGCACAAAGATTGCTGGCATCAAAAGCTCCCGAGTTCCTGCTCGAGCGCCGTCGCCTTTGCTTGCCAGACTTGCTCGATAGATTTGAGCGCAACGCCGCCCTCGCGCTGCGCTCTCTCGAGCGTCATCGCAGCATCAATTGAGCGCTTCGCATCGGCGATATCGATTGCCTCGAAGGGCCGTACTTGCCAGGTGATTTCAATCGGGTAACCGTTTGGATCATCGAAGTAAATCGACTCAATCACTTCGTGCCTGACCTGGTAGTGCACATGAATCCCTGCGCTTTCGAGCCTTGCACGGCAATCGAGAAGTTGCTCGCGGGTCTCGACCCGCCACGCCGTATGCGACGCGCGATATCGATAGTCATCACGAGGGAGTACGAATTCAGGCGGCTTGGTACCGATGTAGTAGAAGAACGCTATGGTTGCGCCCCGCCCCGCATCGAAAAAGAAATGAAGAAAATCAGCGTGATTCTCAGCGCCCCAGCCACGCGCTGAAATCGCATGAACCAGGGGCAAGCCCAGCAAGTCGCGATAGAAGTGAACAGTATCGGACAGCTTCCAGGTGGGACGAGCCGTGTGGTGTACCCCTGCGATGGGGATTGGATCAGCGTTCATGTACAGAACCGTGGCTGGGAAACAAAAGAGGTATCTCGCTGAGATGTTGAATGTAGACTTCTAACCGAAGCGTGCATGCCCTAGCCACTGGCGCAATATCCGGCCAGCCTCGAGCTGACCACTTGGACGGTCGGCTCGAATCGGCTGCCCGTGGTGATTGCCGTGTACTTTGTACCGCTCTTTATCGGTTGCGCCGATCTGGCTAAAAATCAAATCAGCATCTGCCGGAAACACACTGTTGTCTCCGGTGTACTCGATCATGAGTGTTGGTTGAGCGATACTCGGAGCGCACTTCTCCATGGTGGCGTTTGACGATAGCGCTGACCAATTTGAAAGCCAGCTCTCCGCCGTACAGGTCCGTGCGAAACCTACGCTTCCGTAGTTGGAGACAAACGGATTAGCGCCCCATAACGTGCCGTAGGCACGCTCTGAAGGATCGATGCTGAGGTCGAAGCAGCGCGGATCAGCGTCGGTGCGCCAAACATTGAAGATGGGCGAGTACGCGGCCAGCAGTGCCGACTCCCGGCTTGGTGATGCCTTCTGCCGCCGGCGAGCGTCAGCACGTCGCTCGACAATATCTTTAGCGCGGGTATCAATTTTCCTGACGCGTTCAAGTTGTGCCGAACGGTATTCCAGCAGGAACGACTCGCTGTATCGGGAGCTCTCTGGTGGCCTCTTGAAGCCGTTCGAAGCGTTGAAGGCCGATATCGCCTCATTGGTTAGCAACGGATCAGATTCATCGATAACCGCTGGGTCTATTGCTGCTAGCAGCAACTTACCCTGTCCTGGATGGGTGGACAGCAGCACGACCCCATGAGGTACAGGCAAGGTCGCATCGCTGAGCCCAGTAGGCTTGCCAGCGGGCGAACGCGCGATTCGCTGGCTCGCCGGTAACGCCGCCTGCTGCGTGTAAAACGCAGCGAGCGGCCCGCCCCCAGATATCCCAAGTAGAACCCGGGTGTTGAATCCCGACTCTGCGAGAAATCGCTGCCCAACCGCCAGGTCGAGCAGCGCCGCCTCATGTTCAAGCCGAATATCGTTACCAACTGAGCGCGCGCCCTGAACCCAGGCGGCACATCCCGACTCAAGAATCTCTGGAACAATGTATTGGGGTACCACCAGCTCTCGCGGGTGCATCGTTGATACAACCACTTTTTCGCCCCCCCGGCGAAAAAGATAGCCTACGATAACCGCGCCGTCGTCGGTGGTGAGGGCATGCGTGGTGAGCTTGACATCGGGCGGCAGTCGCTCCGGGTTCCAGTACGTGCCACGTAGCCCAGCCGTTGTCGTGGCAACTGGCTGAGCGATACCTGCGGTTGAAGAGTCGGTCATGATGGGTCCCGAAGGCGGAGATACTGGGCGCGCCTTCAGGCAGCCAATAGCCGACGCTCAATGTGCTTACCGTGAAAGTGTGGAGCGATCTCCTCCATGAATCGGTGCATTTGCTCTTTAACAAGCGCGTGAGGCTTGTTGCCGACGTTGAAGTACAGAATGACTTCTTCTATGCCGGCAGCCTCAACCTTCTTCAACGATTCAATGATTTTGGCGGGTGAGCCAATCAGAATCGACTTGTCAGACAAGTCTTCCTTCTGCATTTTCTTGAGGACATCCGCGAGCTTCACGAAGTATTGCAAGGTGGGCGGCGCTTCTTCTAACTTGGTGGGGATCGCCCGAATCACGCAATGATTGAAGTAGTCAAGCTGGGCCTGACGACCGTAGTCGTCCGCCTTCTTGTCGTCAGCAATGAACACAAAATAACTGCACATCGCACGCCCGGGCTGGTTACCCGCCTTCACGCATGCGTTCCGATAGGTGTCGACCGCCTTATCGAGTCCGCCGAACATCATGCCGGTCGCAAACGGCGCGTAAATGATGTTGAGCCCACGCTTAGCAGCCATGTCGACGCTTGTCTGGGAAAACGATGCGATGTAGAAAGGAATGGGCTTTTGAACAGGGCGAGGCGTAATTTGCATCTCGGGGATGTCGTAGTACGTGCCGCGATGCGACCACGGCCCGGGCGAATTCCACGCCTTCAACACCACATCAACCCCCTCCTCGAAGATCTCGGCCGATTTGAAGAAGTCGGCGCCAAACGGCTTGTATTCGTTCTTGTCATAGCCCCGGCCCGTAGCGAAGTCAACGCGCCCTCCCGAGACGAGGTCTAGAGTTGCCCAGGCCTCAGCCACGTGAACCGGATGGTGGAGCGGCATGACCGTGACCGCCGGTGCGAGACGAATGTGTCGCGTCTCGGATGCGATGCTGGCAAGAATCAGATCAGGTCTTGAGTTGACACCAAGCGAGTCAAAGTGGTGTTCACCGATCCAGGCTGAATGCATGCCTAAGCGATCAGCGAGAATCGACTGCTCGCGAATCTCCATGATGAACTGATTAGGCGATCGCGGACTGTTTGGATAGTGATTGTCTGACAGGGTGAAGTAACCGAATTCCATGTTCAACCTCCAGCTTTGAGAAATGATTTGAATGAGTGATTCACTGATCGGGGCTCAGACACCTACGTATTTTTCTATTGCAGTACGGTCATTGAGCAGGTCACCTGAGGCGCCCGACTTCACGACCTGGCCCTTTTCGATCACGACGTAGCAATCGGAAAGCGCGCCCAGCGCCTTGAGGTCACGGTCAACCACCAGAACGGATTGACCGCGCGATTTAAGGGTGTGGAGCGTGCTCCAGATCTCCTGGCGAATCAGTGGCGCAAGTCCCTCAGTGGCTTCATCGAGGATCAGCAGCGTGGGTTGTGTAAGAAGCGCACGCCCGATCGCCAGCATCTGCTGTTCGCCGCCTGATAGCTGGCTGCCGAAATTACCTCTCCGCTCTTCAAGCCGAGGGAAAAGACGATAGACCCCCTCGAGGGTCCAACCGGACGGACCGTCTGGCGGTCTTTCGGTGGCGAGCAGGTTCTCTTCGACGGTAAGCGACGTAAATATCTGCCGCCCCTCAGGTACGAGACCGATGCCCGCGCGCGCGATCCGATAGCTGGGCCACCTCGTGACTTCGGTGGACGCCACTGTAACGCGACCTCGAAGTCGTGTGCACAGGCCCATGATGGCGCGAATGAGCGTAGTTTTACCCATTCCATTTCGACCCATCAGCGCCACCACTTCACCCTTTCGAATGGTGAGGTCGATACCGAAAAGTACCTGGGCGTCGCCGTATCCAGCCTCAAGCTGATGTACCGACAGCACGGCGTCAGACACTGGTCTCATCCCCTAGATACGCAGACCGGACACGCTGATCATCTCTGATGACATCAGGCGCACCGGCAGCGATGATGCGCCCGCTGACGAGAACTGATATGCGGTCTGCCAGAGCGAAGACGGCGTTCATGTCGTGCTCAACCAGCAGGATCCCGTAGTGCTGCTTGAGCTTGGCAAGCAATTCGATCATGGCGTCACTGTCGCCCGCCCCAAGACCAGCGAGTGGTTCATCGAGGAGTAACACAGCTGGCTTGGTGGCAAAGCCCATCGCTAGTTCAAGCAGCCTCTTTTCGCCGTGTGCAAGAAGCAGTGAGGCCTCTGAACCGCGCGCAGCAAGGCCTACCCTCGCTAACGCATCATGCGCCGCCCCTTGAAGCGCCCCGTCCTGCGAAGCCGCCCTCCAAAACTGCGCGCTTGACCGGGTGCGAGCAATTTCGGCAAGCGCCGCATTGCTTTGTGCGCTCATGGTTCCAAATAGCCGCGGCACCTGATACGCGCGCGCAAGCCCGAGCCTTGCCCTCGCCTCAATCGATAACGAATCGATTGACTGACCGTGCATCAAGACAGTTCCGGAATCGGGCTTGAGCTCGCCGGTAATTTGCCCAATCAGACACGACTTACCGGCACCGTTCGGTCCAATCAGTGCATGGATTTCGCCAGACCTTACATCCAACGAGACGTCGTCGGTCACAACCAGCGCACCAAACCGCTTATGTAGATTCTTGATCTCCAGCAACGGTGTCATTGGCTTCGCCCCTCCCGCTGGCCGCGCTGTACCCACCTGCCAAGCAGCAGCCCATACAGGCCGTCCTTCAGCAACAACACGCGCAGGACCAGCAGAAGCCCCAGCCAAAACATCCAGTGCTCGGTCCATTCAGAAAGTACCTGCTCAAGGCCAACGAACACTACCGCGCCCAAAATCGGGCCGATCAGCGTGGCGGCCGAGCCCAGAATGACCATAAACAGCAGTTCGCCTGACACAACCCAGGACATGGTGGAGGGCGACACATATTCCATGAGGTTTGCGAAGCCTACGCCTGCAACGCTGCACATCGAGCACGCGGTAACGTACAGGACCAGTCGATGGGGGTATGGCGCCAGCCCAAGTGCGCTCAGCTTGGATTCGTTATCGCGGGCAGCGATGATGGTCTGGCCAAACCTCGACTTTGTTAGGCGGTGCGCGATCCAGGTAAGCAGAACCAGTGCACCAATCATGGTGTAAGCAAGCACGGCGGGATCTCCGAGGCTGACGTTGCCGATCAGCATCGTTGGCGCCTTAAGCTGAAAACCGTCATCGCCTCCAAACATCCTTAGACCCTGGCCAACATAGAACACCATCTGAGCGAAAGCCAGGGTGATGAAAATGAAATACAGACCGCTTGCGCGTAGCGAAACCGCTCCCGAGATCAGCGCAAATAGCCCAGCGACGAGGGCTGCAACTGGAAAAACAATGATTGCCTGCTGGATACCCACCATGGGCAATAGCCCTGCCGTGTAAACGCCCAGCCCGAAGAAAGCTGCATGGCCAAAACTTACCAGCCCTGCATATCCAACGAGCAGATCAAGCGTCATGGCTGCGATAGCCAGAATCGCCATGCGAGCGATCAATTTGGTGTAGTAGGGCTCGCCAAGGAGCGGCACGATCAGCGCAGCCACGAGCAAGGCGCCCAGTACAAGTTTGAATCCGATTGCAGCCCTGGGCGCAGTCATCATCGCTTTCCAAATAGTCCCGTCGGACGAATGGCGATCACGAGCGCCATCAGTATGTAGACCGAAGAATTAGCGACGATATTGCCGACCAACTGTCCAAACACTTCCGGGAACACCATCCGCCCAAACGTGTCGGTGAGCCCAACCAGCAGTGAAGCAATCAACGCGCCTTTAAGCGATCCGATTCCGCCAATGACCACCACCGCCAGCGCCAGAATCAACAGGGGATCGCCCATCCCGGACTGAACCGCGAGCAGGGGACCCAACATCACGCCACCGAGGGCTGCCAGCATCGCGCTGATCACGAATACCACGGTAAAAAGCGCACGAACATTCACGCCCAGCGCCCCGATCATCTCGCCCTTCTCCGCACCGGCTCGAATCCGCATTCCCAGTCGGGTGCGCGACAGAAGCAGGAAGAGCGCGGACCCTGCAAGGATTGCGACCGAGGTGATCGCGAGACGGTATATCGGATACTGGATGTCTGATCCAACCTGAACGAATCCATCGAGAGCCTCGGGCAGCGATACGAACATCGCTTCACGCCCCCAAATCCAGATCACGAGCTCGTTCAATGCGATGCTGACGCCAAAGGTGGCTAGCACCTGGTCGAGATGGCCCTTGGCATATAGCGGCCTGATGATCGTCAACTCAAGCAGGGCGGCGACCAGCGCTATGCCTGCCATCGCTACGACGAAGGCCATCAGGAAAGACGGCGTCTTAGCACTGGCCGCAGCGATGAAATATGCCCCCAGCATCAGCATCGAACCGTGCGCGAGATTGATTAGGTTCATGACGCCAAAAGCCAGCGTCACCCCGATCGCCATTAGGAAAAGAATCATGCCGAGTTGCAGACCGTTGAAGGTCTGTTCGATCAGCAGGCCGACAGTCAAGGTGCGCGCCTCATTTACACGGGTGACTGCTTGACAGCATCACTTCATTGGGCACTTTGAAACAAAGTCATCAGGCGCCCTGTTTGCGGCAACACTGACCTCTTTCAAATAGAGGCTGTTATCGGGGCGCGCATCGACCACAACCGCGTAAGTACTCTGGACGGGCTGCTGATTGGTGTTAAACCGAAAGTCGCCCCGAACGCTCGTGAAGTCAGCTTTCTTCAGTGCGGCACGCATCGCCTCAGTATTTTTAACGTCGCCCTTGACTGCGCGAACCGCCGAATCGATCAGCATGATTGCATCGTAGGCAAGGCCGGCGTAGCTGGCGGGATCACGCCCAAACTTTGCGCGAAAATCAGCAACGAATTTTCGATTGGTGGGGTTGTCCATCGCAGCGAAATACACCGCGCTCATCTGGATTCCCATGGCGGTCTTGCCTTGCGCCTGGAAAACTGTGGGCTCAGACAGCGCAATATTTGAGAACAGGGGAATCTTTCCGCCAAGTCCAGCCTGATTCCACTGCCTGACAAACGCAATGCCCGGGCCGCCAGGATAGAACGCGAATACACCGTCTGCACCTGAGGCACGAATCTTTGCGATGTCGGCGGCGAAGTCCACCTGCGACAACGGTGTGAACGTGTGCGCGACAACCTCGCCTGTATACCCCTTGCGTGCGGCATGCGTGTGCTCATGCCCTGCTTCGTAGTCCATCCCGATCAGGTATAGCTTCTTAACCCCGGCATTGACCATGTATGGCCCCATGCCTGCGGTGAGCTGTGCGTTCTGGAACGAAGCATTAAAGTAGTAGGGGTTACATTGCTCGCCTGCCAACTGCGCGGGTCCGCCATTCATGCCGACGAAAATCATCTTGGCGTCGGTGATTGGCTTCATCGCCGCAATAATTTCGTTGGAAGCGGTGAGCCCGGTAATCAGATCGACCTTGTCTTTTTCAATCAGGCGCGAGAACTCCTGGACCGTTGCGCTGGGATTAGCTTTTGAATCGGCCTGAACAATCTCAACCGGTATACCGCCAAGCTTGCCGCCCAGATGGTCCATTGCGATGTCGAACCCGCGCTTTTGCTCAGCGCCGACCACGTTGAGCGGCCCGGATAGCCCCAGGATCAATCCGAGCTTGATTTTTTGCTGAGCATGAACGCCAGCGCTGCCAAACGCGAGACAGGCTGCCGCAATCGCCGCGACCGTCATTTTGATCATGATGTCTCCTTCAATTGATGGACTTCTTAGGTACGATTTGTGCGTGCTGCGGCCTCGTCGGCCAACTTATTTCGAACCATCTCTCGCAGCTTTGCCTTGTCGAGCTTCCCGACCCGCGTCACGGGGAAGGACTCAATCGTTTCGATTCGCTCAGGCAACTTGAACTTCGCAAGCCCCTTTGCGATCAGGTGCTGGCCAAGCGACGGCACGTCGGGTACTAGATGTCCAGGCCTTGGAATGATCCAGGCGCACGCGCGCTCAAAAAGCACCGGGTCGGGCATAGCGACTACGGCTACATCAGCAACCGCTGGGTGTGATCGCACGAGCGTCTCAACTTCCTCGGTTCCGTATTTCTCACCGCCTCGATTAATGTTGTCCTTCAGGCGACCTTCAAACGAAAAGTAGGTCTTTCCGTCAATCTGGTGCGAGCGCACCAGGTCGCCAGTTCGAACGTATCCGTCTTGGGAAAGCGCTTCCGCAGTAAGGTCAGGCGCGTTGAAGTAACCCGTCAGCGAGGACGATCCGCGGAACACGAGTTCGCCGAGCTCGCCATGGCCGCACCAGCTACCATCACTCAGGCTAAGAACCCGGACATCATCGGTGGGAAGGCAGGGCCGGCCATTGGTTCCGTGTCGCGCTTCCGGAGGGTCGTCGGGCGAGGAGATCATCACCAGACCTTCGGTGATGCCGTACAGGTTAGCGGCTTTGACGCCCAGATGCGCTTCCACCGCATCGGCGCGATTCATCGTAATGAAGAACCGCAACGACGAGAGGTCGTAGTCGCCGATGTTCCGGGTATTCAGCAACTGTGCAGCGATTGGTCCGATGCTTGCCGCGTGCGTTGCACGAAAGCGTTGAATGCTTTCGAGAAGCAACGAAATGTCCGGGCGGGATAGCAGCACCGTAGTTCTGCCATCAAGGATGCAGGGAATGATCGCGTACACCATCCCGGCGTTGTGCAAGATCGGTAGCGACCAGACTGCAACGGAGTGCTCATCCATCTTCTGCTGATGAGACCAAGCTGGCCCGTGAGCCAGATATTCGCCATGAAACCGGGGGATGATCTTCGGTACACCCGTCGACCCGCCTGACAACTGGAAGGCAAAGCAGTCCTGGCTGCTGATGTGAACTGTACCCAGCACCGCCCGAGCCCGATCTAAGGGCATCTTCTCGATCAGCTCTCGTTGACTGAGCGCTCCGCGGGCCTCGCCCCTCGCCACGACAAGATGAGCCAATTGCGGATGGCGGGACTGCATAGACTGCGCAAAGCCCACCAGATCAAACTGGCTGAAATCGGCCTGAACGAAATAGGCGCTCGCACCCGATAGAACGGTAAGTTGCCCAATTTCGATTTCGCGATACTGGGGAATGGTGCAGACCGGAACGATTCCAGCTTTGAGGCAGGCAAGCAGCGCGATCGCTGTATCCAGAACCGTACCCATTTGAAAGATCGCGCGTTCGCCAGGCGCAACTCCGCTTTCGATCAGCGAGGCCGCGAGCCTATCAGTGAGCTCGTCAAACTCTCGGAAGGTAATTGAGTCGGTCTCGGAGGCAAACGCGATTCGATCTGGGACCCGGGCCGCAGTCTTTCGCAGGGCGTCGCCCATGGTCAGATCGCGCCAGCTGCCGTCAGCGAAGCACTGCTTTGCGAACAGGTCATCGCGATAGATGACACCGGGCAACCGCCGGATGCCAGTCATGATCTGTGTCTCCCCGATCTGCGCTGCGCCTTGTCGTTCGCAATGCGTCTTTCGCAGTCTGACGAAGTAGACAGTTATCTGACGAGGGTGTCAATATGGCTTCTCGAATATTCCGAGGAACCGACTCTGTGCCTTCAGCGAAAGAAAATCAGTCACGCCGACCGTCACAGGCCGGCGCCGGGGCTGCCGATGCGAATCGCGAATTGATCGTCAGCGTTGCAGCTGGTCTCTTCATTTCAAAAGGTTTTGGCAGCACAACCATGCAGGACATCGCCGATGCTCTGCATATCAGTCGTCCGAAGCTTTATTACTATTTTCGCGATAAGAGTGCGATCCTGGACGCTGCCGTGCGCAACGTGCCCGTGGAGGCCGAGCGGCGTGCTCGCGCTGCGCTCAGGCGAGCTGCCAGCGATCCAGCGGCCGCGTTGCACGAAATGGTGAAATCTCATACTCAGCTGATTCTGGAGCGCCCGATCGAATTCCGGCTGCTTGATATGTCAATGGAACATCTTGCCAGCACCATGCAAAGTCGGGCTGCCAAGGCAAAGCGGGGTCTTCTTGAGGCGTTTACCTCAGTGATTCGCCTGGGGCTTGAGCGGGGACGCTTTCGACTGGTCGATCCGCGGATTGCAAGCTTTTCAATGATCGGAATGGCGAACTGGACGGCAGCCTGGTACCGGCCAAATGGGCGCCTGCCCGCGAACGTGATTGCTGATCAGATTGCCGATATCGCGCTCGCATCCGTGACAGCGTTTGAACAACGCCAACCTGACAGTGCACCCGGCATTCGGGAGTCACTTCGGCTATTGCAAAACGGGGTTTCACACCTGGCTATGATGATTGAGCTCGACTCGCAATCGAAATCATAGTCGGCGCAGTTTTAACAGTCGTGCCGCATTCCCGCCCAGAATCAGCGAGCGCTCCTCTTCCGCAATCGGCAGACTATCGACAATGTCTGTACCGCGTCCGATCATCGGCTCGTCGGAGCCGAACAAGATATGGTCCGCCCCAGCGAACTCGCGTGCCATCATCAGTAGCGGCGCGGAAAACGAACACGTGTCGTAGTAGAGCTTCTTCGCATAGAAGCTTGGCAGCTGAGAGATGTGCTGCCTGCAGTCGGGAAATAGCCGATAGCCATTATCAAGTCGCTCCAAAACGGCTAACAGTGCGCCGCCTGTATGCGCCATGATGTAGGGAAAGTTAGGATACCTCTCGAAAACACCCGAATAAATCAGCCTGGTTGCGACTGTTGTGGTGTCGAAGACGAAGCCAAGCCGCAGCGGCAACTCAAATCGTTCCTGCTTGATCTCCGGTGGAAACATTGGGTGCTCGAACACCGGCAAGCCAAGGCTATTGAGCTTTTCCCAGATTGGCTCGAATCGAGGTTCGTCAAGCTGCATACCCGCGACGTTTGACCCGATCATCACGCCATGCAGGTCAAGCTCCTGGGTTGCCCGATCTATCTCCTGCAATGACGCCTCGATATCATGAAGGGGCAAGCTTGCCAGTCCGGCAAATCGGTCTGGATGCGCTTTGATCAGGACGGCGGTCATATCGTTGACATGTTGCGCCATTCGAATCTGAGCCTCACCCCGCCACTCGTACACGTTGGGCGACGACAAAGACAGAACTCGCATGTCGATACCCTGCGAATCCATCAACCGAATACGATGATCGATATCGAACATCGCGTCGCGATACCAGAGGAAGGTATATCCGTTGCGACGCATCAGCGTCTGTCCGGTATCGGTCCGGGTCAGATCGAGACTCAGGTCACGGATGAGCGCCTGGTAGTAGTGCTGATCGATCAGGTGTGCATGGATATCGATCTTCACTAGGGCCTCCGTCTAGCCAAACCAAACCCGCGCGTTTCTGAACAACCGCAGCCAGGGCGATGCCTCGCCAAGTGACGCGGGTCGCCAGCTCATCTGTACCGACCTGAACACGCGCTCTGGGTGGGGCATCATGATTGTCGAGCGGCCATCGTCAGTTGTGAAGGCAGTGAGCCCTCCCGATGAGCCATTGGGATTCGCGGGATAGCGTACCGCTACGGAGCCATCGTTCTCGATGAAACGCATGGCCGCGCGCACCGTCTGGCTGTGCTGCTCCGACTGAAACACCGCCCTGCCCTCACCGTGCGACACGACGATCGGCGCACGGCTCCCAGCCATGCCCGACAACAGGATCGAAGGGGAATCAAGCACCTCGACCATCGTGAAGCGGGCTTCGAACTGCTCTGAACGATTGCGTTTGAATTCAGGCCATGCGGCAGCACCTGGAATGATGCCCTTCAGCTGAGACATCATCTGACAACCGTTGCAGACGCCCAGCGACAAAGTGCTGCCGCGCTCGAAGAACGCGCGAAACTGCAACAGCAGTGCCTCATTGAACAATATCGTGCGCGCCCAGCCGGTTCCAGCGCCCAACACGTCTCCGTAAGAGAATCCACCGCAGGCAACCAGTGCATTGTAGGAGTCAAGCGAGGTGCGCCCAGCAATCAGGTCGGTCATGTGGACATCAAAGGCTTCGAACCCGGCGCGGTCGAATGCAGCGGCCATTTCGACATGGCTGTTGACACCCTGCTCACGCAGCACCGCGATTTTCGGTCGCACGCCGCGAGCAACGAACGGCGCAGCGATATCTTGATCAGGGTCGAACCCGAGCGAGACCGTCAGACCCGGCTGCTGGGTCTGCGACTGGCGCTCGAACTCTTCGCGAGCGCAATCCGGATCATCGCGCAGGGCTGCGATCCGCCAACTCGTTTCACTCCAGATTCCCTGTAACGTGGCCCGCGATTCGCTCCAGATGCAGCGGCCATCGCGGTGAAATTCCAGGGTATCGCGATCAGAAACTTTTCCAATCACGTGCGCATGCCGCGATAACCCCGCCTCGCGTAAAACCCCCATCACCGCATCGCGGTCCGCTGCGTGCACCTGGATCACCGCGCCGAGCTCTTCGTTGAAGAGCGCCTTGAGCGTGAGCTCGCTACGCTGAACGGAGACCTGCTCCGGACGAATCTTGAAATCGCCCCAGTCCGCGGAGTAGGGGTCGATCGTGAGCAGATCGAGGTTCACGGCAAGGCCACATCGACCGGCAAACGCCATTTCGCAGAGTGTTGCGAAGAGACCGCCGTCTGACCGGTCATGGTAGGCAAGCAGGCGTTGCTCGCGACCCAGCCTGTCAATGACCGAGACGAACCGCGCCAAGGCATCGGGATCGTCCAGGTCGGGGCACTGGTGACCTAACTGTTGCGTCGCCTGGGCGAGCGCCGATCCGCCCATTCGTTGGCGGCCCCCGCCGAGATCGATCAGGATCAGTACGCTGCCCGGCTCAGCAACCAGCTGCGGCGTGAGCGCCAGTCGAACATCGGTGACTGGTGCAAAGGCGGTGACCACCAGTGAGACCGGCGCGCTCACACGCCGCTCGTCTCCGCTTTGCGGGTCGCGCCAGACGGTGCGCATCGATAAGGAATCTTTTCCAACCGGAATCGCGATTCCCACGCTTCGGCACAGGCTGGCTGCCGCATCGACCGCCTCGCGCAAATCGGCGTCTTCTTCTGAAGGTCCACAGGCCGCCATCCAGTTGGCGGAAAGCTTGATGCGGTCGATCGACCCGACCAGAGCCGACGCGATATTGGTCACTGCCTCACCGATCGCAAGGCGCGAGGCAGCAGCCGGGCTGATGACCGCCACCGGCGGGCGCTCTCCCAGGGCCAGCGCGTCACCGCGATAGCCATTGAAGTCAACCAGGCCAACTGCACAGTCGGCCACGGGTGTCTGCCAGGGACCCACCATCTGGTCCCGTGAACTCAGTCCGCCAACGCTTCTATCGCCGATCGTAATCAGGAAAGATTTGCTGGCAACCGCAGGCATTCGAAGGACGCGAGCGGCGATCTCGGCTAATTCAAAGCCCACCAGATCGACTGGTATGAGCGATCGCGCTGCATGGGTACCGTCCCGGTGCATCCGGGGTGGCTTTCCAAGCAACACATCCATCGGCATATCAACCGGACGATCGCTACCGTCGGCCTGTAGCGTCAGCTGGCCGTCGTCGGTCACCGTGCCCACCACCGCATACGGGCACCGCTCGCGCGCGCAAATGGCTTCAAATCGTGCGAGGTGCGCAGGCGCCAAGGCGAGCACATAGCGCTCCTGCGACTCGTTGCACCAGATCTCGGCAGGCGATAAGCCGGTTTCCTCAACCGGAACACGATTCAGATCGAAACGCGCCGACCTTCCAGCCCCATGCACCAATTCAGGAAAGGCGTTAGACAAACCACCTGCCCCGACGTCGTGAATTGAAAGGATGGGGTTATCGCTTCCGAGCGCCCAGCAGCGATCGAGCACTTCCTGGGCGCGTCGCTGCATTTCCGGATTACCGCGCTGTACCGAATCAAAGTCGAGCTCAGCCGTGTTGGTACCGGCATTCATGCTGGACGCGGCACCGCCTCCCAGCCCGATTCGCATGCCGGGCCCGCCGAGCTGAATCAGACAGGTGCCTACCGGGAGCGGATATTTATCGGTGTGCCCATCATCGATGCTACCCACCCCGCCGGCGATCATGATCGGCTTATGGTAGCCACGCACCGAGCCACCGACGTTTTGCTGATACGTGCGGAAGTAGCCCAACAGGTTTGGCCGGCCAAACTCATTGTTGAACGCAGCGCCACCCAACGGACCCTCGATCATGATGGAGAGCGCATGCGCAATTCGGTCGGGAAACCCGTAGGACGTCTTCGGCTCCCGCGAAGCCAGCGGCTGCAGCACGTCCTGCGACGATTCCCACGGCGCTCTCGCATCGGGTAACTCGAGATCGGACACGGTGAACCCGGTAAGCCCAAACCGCGGACGCGCGCCACGGCCTGTGGCGCCCTCATCGCGGATTTCCCCGCCTGCGCCGGTTGATGCGCCGGGAAAGGGCGAAATTGCAGTGGGGTGATTATGCGTTTCCACCTTCAGCAGACTGTGGACGGTGCCAGGAACCGCTCGGTATGCGGGCACACCCTGCTCTGCCGGGCCAGCGTAAAACCGCAGCGCCGGACCGCCTTCCAGAACCGCCGAGTTGTCAGAGTACGCAACGATTGTCCCGCGGGGGTTTGCCTGGTGCGTACTTCGAATCATGTCGAATAACGAGCCCTCCACCGGCTGACCGTCTATCGTCCAGCTGGCGTTGAAGATCTTGTGTCGACAATGCTCGGAATTCGCCTGCGCGAACATCATCAACTCGACATCAGAGGGATCACGGCCAGCGCGCTGGAAGGCATCGGCCAGATAATCAATCTCGTCGCTTGACAGTGCGAGGCCAAGCTCACGATTCGCCTCCAGCAACGCAGCCGTTCCTTTGGCAATCAGTGGGATTCGCTGCATGGGCCGGCCCGGCGCTGACTCAAACAGCCGCTCTGGCGCTGGCGACTCGAACAAAACGCTCTCTGTCATTCGGTCGTGTAAGACCGTGGACATGCGCGAGAGCGTTGCCTCATCAGGCCGCTCACCCGCACCGAATCGCCCCCCGAGCAGGCGTCCGCGAACTCGGACTCGAAACTCAACACCCCGCGCGCGGCGCTTCACCCACGACCTGCCACAGTTGTGTGCAATGTCGGTTGCTTTGCTGGACCATGGCGATACCGTGCCCAGTCTGGGGATCACATAGACGGAGCCGCCCCCGTCGGCGAAAGTGGCGGGCTGCAGGCAGTCAAGCAGTGAATGAAGCCGCTGCGCTTCGACAGGTTGCGCAGGACGTTCGAGCGACAGAAAGTAGACATAGCGGCTCTCGAGCGACGTGAGCCGCGACTCGATACCCTTGAGTTGATCGAACGCGCGCTGGTGGCGGAACCCGGAAAGGGCAGCGGGCCCGACGACGGTGAGAAAGGAGGTCATGTCGCCGTACAGTCAAAACCGCGATTATCCCAGACTCAGGGTATCGGCCCGAATCCACCCCCACCGGGCGTCTCGATGACAAACACGTCACCCGCCTGCAGGGCTGCACCGTCGGCATGGCTAAGTTTCTCGACCCGTCCGTCCGCTCGCTCGACCCGGTTGTGCCCTGGCAAACCAGGCTGCCCGCCCGCAGCTCCGAAAGCTGGGTGAACACGGCCATTAGACAGAATTGAGGCCGTCATCGGCTCCAGGAACCGGATCCGACGGACGCCGCCATCGCCACCACGCCAGCGCCCCGAGCCACCCGAGCCTGCGCGTAGCGTGTAGCTCTCAAGCCGCACGGGAAACCGCAACTCGAGCACCTCTGGATCAGTGATGCGCGAGTTGGTCATATGGGTTTGCACGACGGAGGTGCCGTCAAAACCACCCACCAGATTTCCGGCTGTATCGAACACGCCGCCCGCGCCGGAACCCCCGGAGATCGTTTCGTAGTACTGAACGCGGTGGTTTCCGAAGGTGAAGTTGTTCATCGTGCACTGGCTGGAGGCCATCACGCCGAGCGCGCCATACAGTGCATTCGTGATGCAGGTTGAGGTTTCAACGTTTCCTGCGACCACCGCGGCTGGGTGACGCGGGTTCAACAGACACCCTTCTGGGACTACGACTTTGATGGGCTTGAGGCAGCCTTCGTTCATGGGAATGTCGTCGTCCACCAGCGTGCGGAACACGTACAGCACCGCAGCCATGGTCACTGCGCGAGGTGCATTAAAGTTATTAGGCTGTTGCGGCGAGGAGCCAGTGAAGTCAATGGTGGCGGCGCGTTCGGTCCGGTCAACGCTGATCTTGACCTTGATCTTGGCGCCGTTATCCATGGCAAGTTCAAAGTCGCCGTCGCGCAGCGCACCGATAACGCGCCGAACAGATTCCTCTGCGTTGTCCTGCACATGCCGCATGTAGGCCAGCACAGTGTCTAGCCCGAAATGACCAACCATGCGAACGAGTTCTTCGCGACCCTTTTCGTTGGCGGCAATCTGAGCGCGCAAATCAGCAAGATTCTGTTCGATATTGCGTGCTGGCCATCGCGCGCCAGCCAGCAGTGCACGCATCCCCACCTCATCGATCCGTCCCTGATCGACCAACTTCACATTGGTGAGCAGTACGCCTTCCTCATCAATGTGTTTGCTATCAGGCGGCATTGAGCCGGGTGTGATGCCGCCCACATCGGCGTGATGTCCACGAGAACCGGTGAAAAACAGGATTTCTTTTTGCGCTTCATCGAACACGGGGGTGATGACCGTGATGTCGGGTAGATGGGTGCCGCCGGCATAGGGGTCATTCAAAACAAACGCATCGCCGGGGCGCATCGCCCCCTGATTCGCGGCAATCACAGCGCGCACGCTGGCGCCCATTGAGCCCAGATGCACCGGCATATGGGGGGCATTGGCCACCAGACGACCCTCTCGATCAAAGACCGCGCACGAGAAATCGAGCCGCTCCTTGATGTTGACCGAGTGCGCGGTGTTCTGCAGTCGATAGCCCATCTGCTCGGCAATCGACATAAACAGGTTGTTGAAGATTTCCAGCATGACCGGATCGACCTGTGTGCCGATGGCCGCTGTCTGCGGCCTGGGCTCGAAGCGCTCCAGAACGAGGTCACCCCGTGCTGTGAGCTGCGCCCGCCACCCTTTATCAACAAAGGTGGTGGCATTGGCTTCAGCGATCACCGCAGGTCCATGGATCTTGTGACCCGGCTGCATCGCCTCGCGCCGGACCAGCGGCGTGTCGGTCCACTGCCCTGCAACACAGGCCTGCACACGGGCGGCAGTGGGCGGATTGCCAATGTCTTTAACGTGAGAGGGCAAGCCAGCCGGGGGGGCAGCCAACTCGGCGGCAACGGGCGAGGACGGACTGGCTGCCGCCTCAACAACTGCCGACTCAATCACGAGCGGACGTCCTTCGAGCAGAAACGAGAAACGCTGCCGATACGCGGCCTCGAAGGCCTTGGTCATGACCGCTGGCGCCGCCCAATCAACCGGAAGCGAGGTGTCGGTACCCTCGTAGCGCAGTTGCACGCGTTGCCGAACCTGAATCGCCGAGCGCGGAGAACCCTGCGTCAGCAGCTCAGACACCGCTATGTCGGCCAACTCATTGAGCGCCAATTGCGCAGCAGCGCATCCCGCATCATCAAGCCGCGCTTCAATCGATCGCTCACGCATCGCGGTGGTCTCCGCGAGGCCCATACCGTAGGCTGACAGGACACCCGCGAGCGGATGAATGAGCACTCGCGGCATCGCCAGCGCGTCGGCTACCAGGCACGCATGCTGCCCGCCCGCCCCGCCAAAGGTGGTAAGCGTATATCGCGTGATGTCATACCCGCGCTGAACCGAAATCTTCTTGATCGCGTTGGCCATGTTGGCCACTGCAATATCGATGAAGCCTTGCGCCAGGGCCTCGGGCGTCATGGGCCGAGCGGTTGCGGTAGCAACCTCCTGCGCGAGCGCTTTGAAGCGTTCACGAACCACCTGGACATCGAGCGGCTGATCGGCTGACGGCCCAAATACCGCTGGGAAGTGCTCGGCCTGAATGCGGCCCAGCATCACATTGGCGTCGGTCACCGTGAGCGGCCCGCCTCGGCGATAACACGCCGGCCCCGGGTTAGCCCCGGCGGAATCGGGCCCTACGCGAAGCCGCGCCCCATCGAAATGCAGGATTGAACCGCCGCCTGCGGCAACCGTGTGAATGCTCATCATCGGTGCGCGCATGCGAACGCCAGCCACCAGGGTATCGAACGCGCGCTCGAACTCACCCGCGTAGTGCGACACGTCGGTGGACGTGCCCCCCATATCGAAACCGATGACGCGATCGAAGCCAGCGGCGGTGCTGACCCGCGCCATTCCTACAATGCCTCCGGCCGGGCCCGACAAGATCGAATCTTTGCCCTGAAACGAGTGTGCATCCGTGAGGCCACCGTTGGACTGCATAAACTGCAGGCGAACGCCTGGCATCGCCGCAGCCACCCGGTCGACATACCTGCGCAGCACCGGCGACAAATATGCATCGACCACGGTCGTGTCACCACGCGACACAAACCGGATGAGTGGGGACACCTGGTGTGAGACAGATATCTGTGTAAAGCCTACCGACCGGGCAATATCCGCCAGGCGCAACTCGTGCGACGGATACCGATACGCATGCATCAGCACAATGGCGATGGCGCGTAGTCCGCGCTCGTAGGCCTGCCTCAGTCCGCGTTCTGCCTGCGCTTCATCGAGGCGCTCAATGAGTGATCCGTCGGCGCCAACGCGCTCGTCAATCTCGACCACTTCCTGATAGAGCAACTCCGGCAGCACGATCCGGCGATCAAACAGCCGGGGGCGGTTCTGATAGGCGATCCGCAACGCATCCCGGAAGCCGCGCGTCGTTGCAAGCAGAAGGGGCTCGCCCTTGCGCTCCAACAGAGCGTTGGTGGCAACCGTGGTGCCCATCTTGACGGCCTCGACCTGGTCTGCGGAGATCGGCTCACCCGGCGCGAGCCCAAGCAGTCGGCGAATCCCCTCAACGGCTGCGTCGTGATACTGCTCAGGATTGTCCGAGAGCAACTTCGCGGTTATCAGGTTTCCGTCGGGCTGTCTGCCGACGATGTCTGTGAAAGTACCACCGCGATCAATCCAGAATTGCCACTTTCCATGCTCGAACCGGGCCACCGTACACCTCTCATCCGTCGTTCGGTTGCGTCAGGACCCGAAGTCTGCCCGATCCTGGGCCTTGCCGCATCTCGCGTCGGGATGTTCTCCCCGGCCATTCACCCTGGCAAGGCACTCAGCGGTGAGCTTGACTCGCTGGTCGTCTGGGGTATCGTTGACACACTTTCCCCTCAAATCTGCGCCATGGAATCGTTTTCACTTTCATCGCTCATCACCCTGGCTCTGGCCGCGCTGGTGTTGGTAACGCTCCGCGGTGCGGTCAAGATCGTCCCCCAATCGGAAAATTGGCTCGTTGAGCGGCTCGGCAAATACCACCGCAAGCTCGACGCCGGACTGCATCTGCTGATCCCGTTTTTCGAAACCGTCCAGCACAAAGTTCCCATCCAGGAGCGGCAGCTACCGCCCCGCCCCATCAACGCCATCACGCTCGATAACGTCACGATCTCAATCTCGCTGGCGGTGTTGTATCGAATTGCGGATGCCTCGCGCACCATGTACCGGATCGCTAACGTTGACGATGCGATCATTACCATCGTGAACGGCACGGTTCGAAGCGTCATCGGGAAAACCGATCTTGATGGTGTTCAGTCAAACCGGCGGCATCTGTCCAATGCGATCGAGGAAGAGCTTCGTACCGTATCCGAAGAGTGGGGCGTGGTGCTCACCCGTGTTGAGATCCTGGAAGTCGATGTCGACCAGGAGACCCGGCAGGCGATGCAGCGCCAGATCAATGCAGAGAGAGATCGCCGCGCGCTGGTTCTTGACGCCGAGGGCAAACGTAAAGCCACCGAGCTTGATGCTGATGCACAGCTCTATGCGGCGCTTAAGCAATCCGAGGCAGTTCGAATTCGCGCCGACGCGGAGGCTTACGCGGTTGGCGTGGTGTCCAAAGCGATTGCTGATGGCGGCGCTACTGCGGTTGAGTTTGAAATCCGCAAGTTGCAGGCTGCTGCGGTCCAGCAGTTGTCCGAAGGTAGCAACTCGAAAATTGTTCTGGTTCCAACTGATGTGCTCAACGGGCTCAGCGGCGCGTTGTCGCGGTTTGTGAGCAAGGTTTAGCGCGCATCATGGATGCCTGGCAAATTTCACTCCTGATTGCGGTTGCGCTCGCGATCGCGGAAGTACTCACCCTGTCGTTTCTGCTTTTAGGACTTGCCATTGGGATGGTTACCGTTGCCGCACTGCAATTTGCAGGCGACGGGTTCAGCGCAATGCGCGATGTTCTTGCTTTTGCAGTCGCATCCTTCGTGGCTGTCGTTGCTTTTCGAAAGCTTTTTGGCAAGCGCTCCGATCAGCAAAAGCTAGAGCAGGACGACATTAATCGATATTAGGCCGTCCCCGCTCAGCCTTGCCATGTCAGCGCTTTATCGATCGACCTCGATCCGCGATTGTGAATCTCGCGAGCTCGATCGCTTGCCGCCACTCACGCTGATGGATAGAGCAGCGGGCGCGCTCGCTGACACCTGCGCACACGTCCTTCGCGGTATGCCCTCACGCACACCCGTAATCGCGCTGGTCGGCCCCGGCAATAACGGTGGCGACGCGCTTCTGGCTGCGCTTAAACTGAGAGATCGCGGATTTGGCGCCCAGGCGCTGGCGCTGAACGATCAGGCACCCTTGGCTCCTGACGCACGCGCTGTGTTTATGCGAGCACAGTCGCTGCAGTTTCCGCGTCTGCCGGAACTGTCTTCGAACCTCCTCGGCCGTGCACTCTTCATTGACGGTCTGTTTGGCGTCGGTCTATCCCGCGCTATCGAAGGCCGAAGCGCAGGCTGGATTCATGCGCTGAATGCGGCAGGCGCACGCGTGGTCGCTGCCGACCTGCCAAGCGGCATTGATGCGGACACAGGTGCAATCGTAGGCGGCCCCCGTGCTTGCGCAATGGTCGCCCACTGCACTGTCACATTTCTCGCCGACAAACCAGGGCTTCGAACCGGTGCCGGTCGCGCTCATGCCGGACAGGTTCGAGTGGCTTCGCTGGGTGTTGAGGTCGCATCGCCCGCGGGAACACTCGTAACACAGGCCGAAGCCTCAGCACTCGCGACGTCCCTTGCTCGGCGGTCAGACAGTCATAAAGGGATCCACGGCCACGTTGCTGTACTGGGCGGGGGCAAAGGAATGCAAGGCGCTGCAGTGCTCGCAGCGCTGGGCGCTCAGCGTGCTGGCGCCGGCAAAGTATCGGTGGGTTCGCCTAACGGCTGGAGGCTTGACCCCGGTGCGCACCCCCAGCTCATGACGCTGCCCGACAACTGGTCGCCCGAGAGCTTTCAAGCCGTTGTAATCGGGTGCGGACTCGGGATTACGAAACGTACGGTGGACACGCTGAAGTCTGTATTGCGCCGTACCGCGTCACCGATTGTGTTGGATGCTGACGCCTTGAACCTGATCGCTGCCGAGCCCGCGCTGGCTGCGCTCCTGATGCGGCGGGTAACCCCTGCCGTCCTCACGCCTCACCCGCTGGAAGCTGCACGGCTTTTGCGCTGCGCCACCGCGGATATTCAGTCCGACCGGATTCGTGCTGCCACGACACTTGCAGCGCGAACGGGCTCGGTCGTGGTGCTGAAGGGGGCTGGAACAGTATGCGCAGATGCTGCCGGACACTGGGCTGTTATCGACTCCGGCAGCCCAGCGTTGGCAACAGCCGGCACCGGTGATGTGCTCGCAGGTGTGATCGGCGGCCTACTG
Source organism: uncultured Bordetella sp. (assembly GCA_964581825.1). Classification (GTDB taxonomy): domain Bacteria; phylum Pseudomonadota; class Gammaproteobacteria; order Burkholderiales; family Burkholderiaceae_E; genus SYIM01. The sequence goes on along the minus strand of CAZORB010000010.1, from coordinate 11,192 downwards.
GCGCAGGGGCTGCCGCCCTCTACTGCTGCAGTGCTTGGCGCCTGGGTTCACGGGCGAGCCGGCGAGATCGCCGCCGCGCAACAGCGTGGCGATATCGGTTTGTCCACCTCAGAACTCCCAGCCCGGGTCCGTGACACCTTGAATCAGCTAGTTAACACCTCGATCGCGCATGCGCGCAGCGACCACACGGGTCAGGATCTCGATCAATGAAACCGTATTTCCCTCCTATTGATTCGTTGAAGCTCGAAGCGGCCTGGAAAACCGCTGACAGTTTGGCTGGAGCCCAGCGAGCCACTTCATCGGCCACCGCACCCCCGACTGAGTTCGAAGGCGAGTCGGCCCTGATTGTTGAGGCAGCGGGCCTTCGGATCGACTTTGCACGGCAGCGGATTCCTGCTCGCGCTCAATCCGCGCTGGACGCCCTTGCCGAGGCGGCGGGCCTTCCCGAGTGGCGCGACGCGATGCTGCATGGCGACATCGTCAATGCGAGCGAAACTCGCGCCGCCCTGCACACGGCGCTACGCGATCCCAATGCGGAGCTCGCGGCAGATCTGCCCGACCCCATTCGAAATACGGTTCGCCAAACCCTGGCTCGAATGCGTGCGCTAAGCGACCAGGTTCGCAGCGGCGCCTGGCGCGGAGCCAGCGGGCGGCCGATCAGCGACGTGCTTCACCTTGGAATTGGCGGCTCACAACTGGGGCCAGAGCTCGCCTGCGATGCACTGCACCGGTTCAGCCACCCTCGACTTAAAGCACATTTTCTAGGCAATATCGATCCTGATCGCTGGTTCAGGGTGTCTCGCGATCTCAATCCGCACACGACACTCGTCATCATCGCCTCAAAGTCCTGGCGCACGCCTGAGACAGCACGAAACGCGCAGGCAGTCCGCCAGTGGCTCATCAATGCTGGCATCGCAGAGGATCGGCTGGAGCGACACCTGATTGCAGTCAGCTCTAATCTTGAAGCGGCGCAATCCCTGGGAGTCCTCCCCGAAAACATTCTTGCCTGCCCGGATTGGGTGGGCGGACGTTATTCGCTCTGGGGCGCTGTGGGCTTGCCGATCATGATGCAGGTTGGGGCTGAGGCGTTTGACGCCATGCTCGCGGGCGCACGGTCAATGGATTCGCACTTCGCCCAGGCACCTGTTTCAGGCAATGCGCCGATGCGGCTGGCGCTGGTCAGCGCCTGGAATGCGGCTCTACTCAGTTCGGGCACCGAGGCTGTGATTCCTTACTCGGATGCTCTGCGGAGGCTGCCGGCCCATCTTCAGCAACTTCAGATGGAGAGCAACGGCAAGTCTGTGAACGCTCTGGGTCAGCCACTCACGCGGCCTACCATGCCCGTGGTCTGGGGAGAGCCCGGAACCGATAGCCAGCATTCATTTTTTCAAGCCCTTCATCAGGGCGTAACGATTCACCCGATTGATTTAATTATGGTTGGCGGCGTGACCGATCACGATCCATGGCTGCGTTCACGGGCGCTCAATGCGAATGCTGTCGCGCAGGCACAGGCTTTATCGAACGGCTATCAACATGCGGATATTCAGCGGCGGCACCCTGGGGGTCGTCCGGTCACAATCATCCACCTGCCGCACCTTGATCCGACAACCCTGGGCGCTCTGATCGCACTCTACGAGCACAAGACGGTTTGCCTGGGCTGGCTTTGGGGCGTTAATCCGTTTGATCAGTGGGGGGTTGAGCTCGGGAAGCGGCTTGCAGTCAACGTTGAGGCCCTGATGGACGCATCCGCCCACCACGGTGCGCGACCCGAGGCCACACCCGAACTCCCGCTTGACCCCGCAACCGAATCCACCCTGCGTTATCTGAAGTCGCTCTAAGCAGCCGCACCGCGCTCAATCGAATCGAGCTTGCCCGCATGCAGTCGAAGTCGCACGCCGCAACGGGCTGCGAGCGACTCGTCGTGGGTAACGAGCACCAGCGTAGAGCCCGCCTCGCGGTTCAATTCAAACATCAGATCGATGATTCGCTCGCCGGTGGCCGCATCCAGGCTTCCGGTTGGCTCATCGGCCAGCAGTAACGCTGGACGCGGCGCAAATGCTCGGGCAAGCGCGACCCGCTGCTGCTCCCCGCCCGACAGCGTCCGCGGGTAGTGACGAACCCGATGGCCAAGCCCGACCCGCTCCAGCAATTGAAGCGACTGGGCCTCTGCGTCGCGGCGGCCAGCCAACTCAAGCGGGAGCATCACATTTTCGAGTGCATTCATTTGCGGCAGCAGTTGAAACGACTGAAACACAAACCCGAGTTTGCGAGCGCGCCAGGCCGCTCGCTGCTCTTCGTCCAGACGGCTGATCTGCTCACCGAAAACGGTCACCTCGCCCGAACTGGGTTGGTCCAACCCTCCCAACAGCCCCAGCAGTGTGGATTTACCCGAACCCGAGGCGCCGACAATCGCTGCAGACTCGCCCGCATCGAGTGTGAAACTGACGGCATCCAGAATCGTCAGCCAGCCGTCCGCATCGCGTACCCGCTGGGTCAGGCCGTCGACGATAATTGCGCTCATGAAATCGATTAACTCCCAAAAACGACGCCGTCAGCAGTTGATGGCCCTGACCGCGATCGCGTCGTGCAGTGTACTGCCCCTGCGCGCGCAAACCCCTGACGCAAATCGGGATGCCGCAGCCAAAGCAGCATCGTCAGCAGCTGGCCCCATCCTCGTAATCGGCGACAGCCTGTCGGCCGAGTACGGAATCGCCCGTGGATCGGGGTGGGTGGAATTGCTGCGAGGGCGTCTGCGGGATCGCGGTCTTCAGCGGGCCGTGGTCAACGCGAGCGTCAGTGGCGAAACTACTGCTGGTGGACGTGCCCGTATCGAAGGCTTGCTTCGACGACAGCAGCCAGCGTTCGTCATCATTGAACTTGGTGGTAACGACGCGCTACGTGGGCTCGACCTGAACGCGACACGAGCGAACCTGCTGGACATGATCCGGCGATCGCAGCAATCGGGCGCGCGCGTACTACTGCTTGGCATGAAGGTTCCGCCCAACTACGGAAAGAGCTACTCGGAAGCGTTTGAGCGTGTATTCGTGGACGTTGCCCGTGAAACGAATGTTCCGCTCGTCCCATTCTTTCTCGATGGCCTTGCTGATCGACTCGAGTATTTTCAACCCGACCGCATTCACCCCAACGAGAGCGCGCAGCCCAGGATGATGGACAACGTCTGGCCAGCGTTAGACCGGCTGCTTCAATCCCCTTAGTAAGCCCGGATTGGGGTTAAGGTGCGTCAGACCCCAGAAGCCTCCAAACCTCCCCTAGCGAAGGCTGCGTGTCAAGGTTCTTCAGAACCTGCAGAAGCCTGTCTGCGTCCGGAGCAGACAGCTGGTCGCGCGGCGCCAGATGGCGAAACTTCGCGTCGATGTCAGCCCATTCAATTCCGGTAGCGCCTGACCCGCGAGGCGCTTTGCAGGTATGACGCAACTCGCGACCGTCAGTCGTCCAGACGGTAACCGTTCCGCCGTGCCGGTGCCCGAACCGGTCGGGATGTGGCGGCGGGTCTGGATCAAACGCAATACGGCTGATCAGGTCGACCACCACAGGGTCAAACATTTTCTCGGCAGAAAACAGATTCCAGCCGATACGGCGGTCTGCAATTGCACACGCAACGAAATAGGGAACGCTATGCGCCGCGCTGATGAGGTCATGCGGCGGCACTGCCTGGTGTGCCCAGACCTTTAGCTGCGGCGCGGTGATCATGGCCCGAGCAACCTGGGCTGGCCTGAGATCATGCGCAGTCGATAAATCGATCGCGGCTTGCGCGATTGCGTGAAACGGATGAGCGCCTGGCATCAGCTTAATGGCCATGTCCGTGACGATGTCCCAGTCCTCCCCAAGACCCGCCGTGACACTTTCAACCGATTGTCCGTTGAACGCATCGAAGAAGCCTCGATTCGATTCAAACGCAGAAAGTTCCGACTCAAACCCTGCTTTGGCAGCATAGGCCGCCTGCACGCCGAGCATGGCCGCAAGCCCTGCGTGGTACTCACGCGCGCAGCTGGTGTCAGCAGAAATGGCTAACCCACAGGCAGACGATGCAGCGAGCGATAGTGCATGCGCCATGGGCTCTGCACCCAGCGCGAGGAGCCGGCCTGCTGCAACCGTGGCAGCAAATATCGTGGACACCGATCCATGAAAGCCCCGCTGCATCCGTCCGGGCGTCAGCACCTCATCGATCCGGCCGGCCACCTCATAGCCCAACACGATGGCCGCCAGCAGATCGAGTCCGCCAGACCCTTCGGCCTGAGCCACCGCCACCCCCGCTGCCGTTGCAACGGTGCCGATGTGCGCGATGCTTCGAAGATCACTGTCGTCCGAGGCGGCCGAATCGCTTGCAACGGCATTCACCCGCGCCGCCCGGTCGGCAGGAAGCGTCTCCTGGCTGAACCAGATTCCAGACGGCCCCGAGGCCGCGCAGAGTACTCGTTCGGCTCGACGCGTCGCCTGCGTAGAGCCGATGTCGAACCCCCTGCTCGCGCTGGCCAGCGTACTGATGACAATCATCTTTGCGCGTTCGACGGCGATTGCTGGGAGCGACTCCGAGGCGGTCGTTGCAGCAAAGTGTCCCAGGACACGGGCGACGCTGAACGGGTCTGTAGGGGTGGTACTCATGGTCGATCCAGACATGACGACGGGGCAGGAGGCTGGGGATCTTAGAGCCGGTGCTGCGGCGCCACAACGAGCGCTTTTCAATTAATGAACAGGTACAGAACAGCGCGCGCCGCTCTTGCTCATCATTTACGGTGAATTCGAGTGTTCAGCACGCGGTATGGCTCTGCGCGCGGCGTTCACTACTTCCGCCGCGAACTAACCAGCTGGACTGCTCAACGGGAACCACCACGGGAGATTCCAAATGATGACGCGCAGACATCTGACCCAGGCGCTTTGCATGGCTTTTCTCTCCCGCATTCAAGCCGTAGGAGCACAACCCACGCCACAGCGTCCGTTTCCTTCGCGACCTATCCGGCTGATCGTCCCGTACGCAGCAGGTGGTGGCGGTGACACGGTTTCCCGACTCATAGCTGGTCCGATGGGGGAACGGCTTGGCCAGCCAGTGGTGGTCGAAAATCGCGGCGGTGCTGGCGGGTCCATCGGCGCAGCGGTCGCCGCGCAGGCTGAGCCAGACGGGCATACGGTTCTTTTCGATGCCCTCGGGCACGTCATTAACTCGCACCTGATCCGTGACCTACCTTTTAGCTATGAGCGCGCGTTTGTGCCGGTGACGATGCTTGCAACACACACGATTATCGTTCTGGGCAGCGTTTCTCAGCGAGCGCGATCCCTCACCGATATTCTTGATCAGTTGCGTAGAGAAGGGACGAACATATCGTACGGCTCTCCCGGTAACGGTTCCGGCCCTCACCTTGCGACGGAAAGCCTGTTGCGCCGGGTAGGTGTCCGTGCCACGCATGTTCCCTATCGGGGAGCGGGGCCAGCCCTTCAGGATGTCATGGCAGGCAGCATCCCTTTCGCCGTGGCCACGGCAAGCTCTGCGGTACCCCTGGTTCGAGAAGGAAAACTTCAAGGGCTCGCGGTACTTAGCCGTCAACGACTTGAGTCCTTGCCCTCGGTTCCCACAGCATCCGAATCAGCGGTCCCTGGCTTCTCCTTCGACGAGTGGAGCGGGTTATTTGTTCCTGCTGGAACCCCAGAGTCGGTCATCTTGCGATTGCACGCTGCGGTTCGGGACACCCTTAACATTCCGGGGTTGCGCGAACGGTTCTCCGCGCTTGGAACCGTACCCATGGCTTCCACTCCACAAGAGTTTGCGATGTTTCTTGATGCGCAACGCGGGGAAATCGCAGAATTGGTTGTCCGCGCTGGTCTCAGGGCAAGCTGACAGGACTAAGTTTGTCCTGCAAAGAAACCATAGCGCTATTTCAGCAGGGCCAGCACCGATCGCGGATCCATATTGGCCTGCACCAGCATGGCTTGTGCAGCCTGCTGAATGATTTGCTGGCGAGCAAGTTCTGTCGTGATTTTCGCGTAGTCCGCATCGAGAATGCGACTGCGAGATGTGCTGAGGTTTGTCTGCCACGAAGTTAGATTGTCTGCGGCAGATGTGAGCCGGTTCTGAAATGCACCTACGTCCGCACGGCCGAGCGAAAGCTTGTCGATGGCCTGATCGATAACCGATATTGCGCTCGACGCTGAGCTCGCCGTGGGGATCTGGAGGGAGCCGCCGACCAGCGTGCTGCTTCCGCCCTGTGCAGTCATACCAATGAGATTCAGCGCGCTGGTTCTAGCGCTCGCAGTCGATGCTAAAGACTCGACTCTGATGTCGGCACCCGAGGCGGAACTGAGCGTGATTCGCCCCTTGACCGTTTCACCGGTGCCAGCGGTGTTGATCGAGCCGATTTGAGTGGCGCCGGGCTCATGGGCCGACTCGATATTGGAGATAAATCCGCTCGAATCTTCGACCGTAACGTCAGCGCCACCCGAAGAGGTGAGGAAGAGGTTGCCGTCTGTGTCAGTAGAGGCAGCGACGCTATTTACGCCCCCTGCGTTGATGGTTGAAACCACTTCGGATACTGACTTGAGGGACGAAAAATCAAGCGTCTTGCCGTTAATGATGACGCTGCTGGCACTTCCGATATTAGAAAGATTGGTGGCGACTTTGACTTTGGTTTCAGCCGTGGCCGAAACACCCGACTGGGCCGATACGGCGTTGATCGCAGCGGCTTTTGCCATTGCTGAGCTGTTATCCGACTTGCCGACCAGTACACCGTTTATTCGAAGGTCGGAGGCTGCGGTGATCGCGTTGACATCGACCATCCCGCCGCTGAAGCTCGCACCGTCACCCGACTCGTTCAGCCCCAGCGCCTTCACCAGCGCAATGGAGCCAGCCGGAGCCGCATTGGAGATAGACGACCCGTAACCGTTTGCCTCGGTTTTTGCCTGTATTCGGATGCTGCTGGAATCTAGAGATTTAAGCGACAGATAACCGCGCCAGGTGTCAGCGGTAAACCCCGCCTTGGCGCCGGCAGCGATCACGATGTCATTTCCAGTGTTGTTCGACAGTTCGATGGTGCCGTCGCTTGCTAAAACTGCGTTGATTCCCGCGACATCGCGGTTGATATTGGCGACCAGCTCTTCCACGCTTGCGGCAGCACCGACTGTGCTGGAGTTGATGACGACGTCGCCCTGGGAGAACACTGATGCCGAGGGCGCAGCGCCCTTGTAAACGTTGAACGCGGTGGCGCCGACTCTATGTTCACCGATATTCGTATTGATCGCCGAGGCAAGCGCCGAGGCGACATGGGTGCCGGGTGCCCCGAGGTTTGCGGCAAACGCGTTTCGGCCATTGATCTTGATCTGATCTGCGTTAATGGCCGTCCCTGCAGCGACACGACCGCTCGCCTGCTGCCCCTCAATTCTGTAGCCCTGCAGTCCAAGCGACTTACTGCTAGCCGAACTCAGGGTGATGGAGATGTTCTCCCGCGGGTTGATTCCGGTTTGCAAGCCTAGCCCTCTGCCGGATCCGTCAAGAAGCTTGATGCTGTTGAAACTCGTGTTGCTTGCAATGTTGTCGATCTCGCTCACCAGCTGAGTCATTTCCTTCTGAAGTGACACCCGATTACTTGCAGTCAGCGTACTGTTGGACGACTGCACAGCGAGTTCGCGCATCCTCTGGAGCATGTTGGAGATGCCACCCAGAGCGCTGTCGGCGGTCTGCATCATCGATACGCCGTCGTTTGTGTTCCTGATCGCCATGCCGATGCTGCCCAAATCCGCCGACATCCGCGAAGTGATCGCCAGTCCAGCGGCATCGTCCTTGGCGCTATTGATTCGACGGCCAGTGGATAACTGCTGCATGGAATCGGTCATCTGTCGGCCGATCACCGTCAGGGCATTTGTCGCGTATAGCGCTTTGGCGTTCGTATTGATGACAGTCACAGTCGCCTCACCTTGGATGAATCCGATTTAGCCGAACCTGCCGCGTCGGATGTAACGGCCTGAATTCCTGATCAAGAAGCGGGATTTGCGGTCGAAGTCCTCTGGGGGACTTCGTACAAAGAGAGACAGGGAGCATTCGCCAACGCCCTGAGGCAGTCAGCACCGACAGATCATTATTTTCCAGTTACATTGCCTGCAGAGGAAAACTTTAGGCTGCTCAGCTGTAATCCGGTGTAACGCGGCGCGCGCAGACGCGCGACCATGCGCACGCCGTGCAGGCGGTGAGCCAGTAAACGTGCCGTAAACAAAGCGTCTGGTTCCAGTAAACGGCGAATCTTGAGAAGCCGCCGTTGTACGGTCCTTCCATACATTCCAACTTGCGGGTTACATTCGAACGCTGGAGGAGGTGCACGCCATGATGAGTAAGCCTGTCAGGTTAACGGTCCTGCTACTCGCGTTAAGTCTCGGCCTGTCATTCGCGCAAGCGCAGGTTCAGCCAGCCCCGTCGGAGGCGTACCCCACGAAGCCGGTCAGGCTGATCGTTCCATACTCGCCAGGAGGCGGCACCGATATCCTCGCCAGGTTGTTCGCCAAGACCTTGACCACCGACTGGAATGCGCCGGTGGTCGTTGAGAACCATGCCGGGGCCAATACCGATATCGGTACGCTGCTGGTTGCCCGAGCCGCCGCGGACGGTCATGTGCTGCTCCTCGCAACGCCAGCCAACGTGATTAACCCCCAGCTGAGCGCCAAGCCCGCTTACGATTTTCATCGCGACTTTGTGCCGGTCGCGCTGTTGGGCGACGTGCCGAATGTGCTCCTGGTTCGCGCATCGCTTCCTGTCTCACGAATGGACGAACTTCTCAGCATGGCGCGAGGCCGCCCCGGCGACCTCACCTACGCATCGGGCGGCGTGGGCAGTCCCCAGCACTTTTCGCTTGAGCTGCTCAAGCATGTCGCAAGGCTCGATATTCGCCATATCCCGTACAAAGGAGGCGGGCCAGCGACCACCGACCTCTTGGCTGGACACGTCGACATGATGGCCTCCAGTGCGGTACTCGCCCTGCCGCACATCAAGTCTGGCAAGGTCCGGGCGCTCGTGGTCGCATCGGGTACGCGCCTTAGCTCGGCACCTGACGTTCCAACTGCCGCTGAGGCTGGAATACCCGATTTCCAAGCCAGCACCTGGTTCGGCATCGCAGCGCCCGTCGGGACACCTGCGGCCGCGGTAGCACGAATCAACCAGAGCATTCGCCGTGCAATGGCCTTGCCCGAGGTCATCGAGAGCCTGGCTAAGCTGGGCGCTGAGCCTAATCAGTGGAGTGATAAACAGTTCGCCGATTGGACACGCTCGGAAGCGGCCAAGTGGGGGAGCGTCATTCAGGCGGCTGGTATCCGAGCCGAATAGCAAAGGCCCGCTTTCAAGACTGTTTTTCTGCACGTAAGAGGATTGAGCACTTATGAATCTGGACCTGTCGAATCGCTGCGCGTTGATTACCGGTGGAAGCGCGGGGCTTGGATTCGCCACTGCTATGGAGTTCGCGAGGCAACACGCAACGGTTGTTCTGACTGCTCGTGACGCTCAGCGCCTAAACAGCGCGGTGAACCAGATTCGCCAGCAGACACACGCAACCGTCGAGGGACACGCTGCCGACGTTACCGATTCAGCTGCCATGCAGCGAATCGTTCAAGACATATCGTCCCGGTACGGAGGGGTCGATATTCTGATTAACAACGCAGGCGGGTCGTCAAGAGGACGCATCGAGACCTTGAGTGAACAGGCCTGGCAGGCAGACTTTGATCTCAAACTGTTTTCGGCCATTCGGCTCTGTCGGCTCGTCTTACCCCACATGCGCTCGCAACGCTGGGGGCGAATCATCAACGTCGTGAATACGCTGGCGAAAACACCAGGGGCTGGTACAGCACCTACTTCAGTAACGCGTGCCGCGGGCGTCGCATTTACCAAGGTGCTCGCCAACGAGGTAGCTGAGGACAATGTGCTGGTCAACGCAATATGTGTCGGCCGCATTGAAAGCGAACAGTGGACGCGTTTCCATCAGCGAAGCGGAAGCGCCCTCACTCTGCAGGACTATCTCGACGAGGAAGGCAAGGCGATTCCGCTCGGCAGACTTGGCCGAGCCGACGAATTTTCATCGCTAATGTGCCTGCTCGCGTCTGACGCAGGCGGCTACATCACGGGCACTGCAATTAACGTTGACGGCGGCCTGTCCCCTGCAGTTTAGGGTCTCAATGCACGCCCTGCGTAAGCGATCTCGCATGGCCGTATTCAGCCAAAGGAGCATCTTTATGAATATTCAATCAGTTGTTCGGTATGCCATCCCAGTGCTTGCGGCGCTGGGCCTTGTCCACTCCCCCGCGAGTCAGGCGCAATCGGGATACCCAGAGCGTCCGATCAGGATCGTGGTGCCATTTGTTCCCGGTGGGGTCTCTGATGTCATCGCCCGGCAGATCAGCCAGAAAATTACTGAACAAACGGGGAAAGCTATCGTTGTCGAGAACCGCGGCGGGGCTGGCGGACGCATCGGCTACGAACACGGCGCGAAGGCCTCGCCTGATGGCTACACCATGGTGGCAACCGACGCCACCTACACCATGCTGCCGGGCATCTACGGCAAGTTAAATTGGGAACACACTGACCTTACATCTGTGCTCCTGGTTGCGCAGATGCCGTTCGTAATCACCGTAAAAAGTGGCGGTCCCTACGGGACACTGGAGCAACTGGTGAAAGGCGCGCGCGAGACACCTGGGCGCATCACCTTTGGAAGCTCAGGTAATGGCGCGGTCAATCATCTGGTCACTGAACTGTTCATGCGCGGTGCGGGCATCACATTGCAACATGTCCCTTATAAAGGGATGGGCGATGCGGTGCTGGGTCTTTTGAGCGGTCAGGTTGAACTGCTGGTGGCCGCGCTCCCCACCGGCCTTCCACATGTCAAAACCGGCAAGATGACCGCGCTAGCGGTGTCGTCGGCGAATCGCGCTACCGCCGCACCTCAGATTCCGACCGCACGCGAGCAGGGAATCGATTTCGTGACCAACAACTGGGTGGGCTTCACCCTGCCGAAAGGCTCGCCACCCGAGGCCTACAGTTGGATGCGGAAAGCCACGCTGACCGCACTCGCAACGCCAGAGCTGCGAGAGCGGATCGCTTCAATGGGCGCCGAGATGACGATTCTTGAAGGCGAGCCGTTTGACAAGATGATCCGCGATGAAACCGCGCGGTGGAGCGGTGTCATCAAGGCGGCGGGAATACGGGCGGATTA